>NZ_JBNHGM010000003.1:0-463191 GCF_059091265.1 Arthrobacter sp. THG-b23 | reverse complement strand
GCACTCGGGAGGGTGTGGGAGAGTAGGTCGCCGCCGGACATTCTTTGAACACGGGAAGGCCCCGCCAACGATGGCGGGGCCTTCCCGCGTTTAACCACCAACCACCCACCCAACCGGGACTAGGCTGGGGCTATGAATTCGTCCTTGTTCTCCCATGCGCCGCGCGAGCCGGAACCATCCAAGAGCGGGGAACCGGTCCACTGCCGCGTCACCGTTCCGCGGGACAGCCGGGAGGCTTTCAGCGGTTTCACGGATCTCATTCATTTGTGGTGGCCGGTAGACAGCCAAAGCGTGGCCGGTGAGGGCAGCCACGTGGAGTTCGAAGACCACGTGCTGACAGAAACGACGCTGGACGATGAGGTCCATGTCTGGGGCGAGATTTTGGAATGGGCTCCCGGCAGCCACTTGCGCTGTACCTGGCACCCGGGCACGGGTCCCGGGTCCTCGGGCCTAGTCGACGTCGACTTCGTGGCCGCGGGCGATAACCGCACGGAGGTGAGGCTGATCCACTCCGGCTGGGAGGACATGCCCGAGCGCGGGCGGGAGCGGGCCGCCTACGCCGAGAGCTGGCCGCAGGTGCTCGGCCGCTACGTCCGGTTCATGGGAGGGACCGCGTGAGCAGCAAGCATCACGGAACTGGCACCGGAGGCATCGAGCGGGTGACCGATTCTTTTCTCGATGAACTTCAGCGTGCGTTGCCCACAGGATTGGTCAGCACGGAACCGGCGGATTTGGCTGCCTGTGCCACCGACCAAGGCCCGGTCCTCGACCACCAGCTGCCCATCGCCGTCGTCCGCGCGCAGAGTGTGGCGGACGTGCAGGCCGTGATGCGGGCCGCGCATGCTGCCGGGGTGCCTGTAGTGTGCCGCGGGGCCGGCACCGGGGTGTCCGGCGGCGCGCACGCGTCCAAAGGCTGCCTGGTGCTGAGCCTGGCGGCCATGAACCGGATCCTGGAGATCCATCCGGAGGACGAGATCGCCCGCGTGGAACCGGGCGTGGTCAACGCCGACCTGAACGCCGCCGTCGCCGAGTATGGGCTGATGTACGCGCCGGACCCGGCCAGCTATCGCAGTTCGACGATTGGCGGGAACATTGCGACGAACGCCGGCGGGCTGCGCTGCGCCAAGTACGGGGTGACGCGCGAATCCGTGCTGGCGCTGGACGTTGTGCTCGCCGACGGGACGCTGATCCACACCGGCCACAGGACGTTCAAAGGCGTCGCCGGTTACGACCTGACCGGACTGTTCGTTGGCTCCGAGGGGACCTTGGGCGTGGTGGTCGGAGCGACGCTGCGGCTGCGCTATCTGCCTGCCGCCCTGGAGACGGTGGCAGCGTTCTTCCCCGACGTGGCAACTGCCGCGGCCGGGGTTTTGGCGGTGGGACGGGCGCGCGTGCAGCCGGCGATCATGGAACTGCTGGACGGAAACACCCTGGCGCAGCTGGACCGGGAGCAAGGTTCCAACCTGCGCAGCCGCGGCGGGGCGCTGTTGCTGATCCAGACGGACGGCTATGCGACCGAGGTGGAAGCCGGCATCATCCGCGGGGTCCTCACCGGGCTCGGCGGCGAGATCAAGGCGGCGGACACCGCCGAAGCGGTCCGGCTGATGGATCTGCGCCGGCACAGCCGCGGCGCGGAGGTGGACGATGACTACCGGGTGGGGGAGGACGCCGCGGTCCCCCGGTCCCAGCTGGTGCACTACATCAACGAACTGCAGAAAATCGCCGAGCGCCACGGCGTCGGACTTAAAGTGGTGGCGCACGCGGGCGACGGCAACCTGCATCCGACCTTCTGGGTCGGACGCGGGGACGCGGCCAAGGTGGCGGCGCTCAACGAGGCGCTGGACGAGTCCATCGACGTTGGGCTGGCGCTGGGCGGCACGATTACCGGCGAGCACGGCATCGGACAGTTCAAGGTGCGGTGGCTGGGGCGGGAGCAGCACGAAGAGGTGCTGGAACTGCAGCGCCGGCTGAAGGATGTGTTCGACCCGCGGGGGTTGCTCAATCCGGGCAAGGCGTTGCCGGCGCGGATTTCCGAGCCCACGCCGGCCTGAGCCGCCCGGTCGCGGGATAGGCGGGCCGGCTCCGCGCCCGCCACGCGTAGGCTGGTGGCATGAGGAAAGAGACGTTGTGGGAAGAAATGAAGCGCCGGAATCCGGGCCATTCGGCGTGGTACATCAAGCGCTTCGAGCAGATGCGCGCCGAAGGCGCCGACCTGCACGGTGAAGCCCGGCTGGTGGACGCCATGGTGCCGCGCGGCAGCCGGATCCTCGACGCCGGATGCGGACCGGGACGCCTGGGCGGCGAACTGGCGCGCCGCGGACACTCGGTGGTCGGCGTCGACATCGATCCCGAGCTGATCGAAGCGGCCCGCACGGACCATCCGGACTGCACCTGGCTGGTCGGGGACTTGGCCGAGTTGGACCTGCCCGCCCAGGGCATCGCCGAGCCGTTCGACGTGATTGTCAGCGCCGGCAACGTGCTGACCTTCCTCGCCCCGGGCACCTCGGGCGAGGTGCTGCGCAAACTGGCCGGCCACCTGGCTCCGGCGGGCCGGCTCGTGGCCGGGTTCGGCGCCGGCCGGGGCTACGACTTCGACGAGTTCTTCTCCGATGCCTCGGCGGCGGGCCTGACGGCCGACCTGCGGTTGGCCACCTGGGACCTGCGGCCGTCCACCCCGTCGTCAGACTTCCTCGTGGCAATCTTCAGCAAGACCGCAGGGCAGCAGCAGCCCGCACCGGCCTGAGCGCAGTCAGCCCTCTTCGGTTTCGGCCGCGTCCAGGGCGGCGGCGGTTCGCGCATCCGGATTGAGCATGATGGCGGCTTCGTCGCGGCGGTGCCGCAGCACCGTATCGACGTACGACTGCACTGCCTCCGCCAGCGGCACGTTCCGGTCCTGCGCTTCGGAGATATACCAGCGGTGCTCGAGCACCTGGTGGACCACTTCGGCCGGTTCCAGCTTGCCAGCCAGTTCGCGCGGAATGGCCCGGACGATCGGTTCGAAGACATGACGGACCCAGCTGTGGGCGCTGATCTCCTCGCTCTGCTCCGGCTGGTTGTCCGCCCGGTAGGCATCCAGGTCGTTGAGCAGCCGGCGCGCCTGGTTAGCCTGCACATCGAGGCCCGTAAGCCGCAACAGCCGGCGCTGGTGGTGTCCGGCGTCCACCACCTTGGGCTGGAGTTGGATGGTGGCTCCGTCGGCGGTGGTATTGATGGAGAACTCCTCCACATCGAACCCCAGGTCGTTCAGGCGTCGGATGCGGGCGTTGACCCGCCACCGCTCACCCAGGTCGAACGACTCCTGCGCCGTCAATTCCACCCACAGCTTGCGGTAGCTGTCCATGATCCGTTCGCTGGTGGCCACCGGATCCACTCTTTCCTCGAGCAGGCCGCCCTCGACGAGGTCCATCATCTCGCCGGCGATATTCACCCGGGCGATCTCGAGGTCGTGCTCGCGCTGGCCGTCGGAGAGCCGCTGGTGCAGTTCGCCGGTTTCGGCGTCCACCAGGTAGGCCGCGAACGCTCCGGCATCCCGGCGGAAGAGCGTGTTGGACAGCGAAACGTCGCCCCAGAAGAACCCCACCAGGTGAAGGCGCACCAGCAGCAGCGCCTGCGCGTCGATCAGGCGGGTCAGGGTTTCCCGCCGCAGCGTCTGGGAAAACAGGGCGCGGTACGGCAGCGAGAAACGAAGATGCCGGGTGACCAGCACCGGCTGCAGGGGAGTGCCGTCGGTGCGCAGCCGCCCGGTCATCACGGCCACCGGTTCCACACAGGGGATGGCCAGCCGCTGCAGCCTGCGCAGCATCTGGTATTCGTGCCGGGCGGCGTCTTCGCCGGTCTCCTTGATCGCCACCACGCCCGCGCCCAGCGGAGCGAACCGGACCACGTGCCGGGACAGCCCGCGGGGCAACGCGGCCAGGTTTTCCGGCGGCCAGTCTTCGAGGGCCAAATGCCACGGCAGGTCCAGCAGACGCTCGTCGGTGGTGGCCGCGGTGATGCTCAGGGACGCTATCGACACGGCCCCGCCGGACAAGGCCGTGTCGGCGGCCCCCTGAACGGGGCCGCCGGTGCCGGGATGGTCAGCCATGATGACTACATCCTAGGCGCGGGGACCTAGTCGGCGGTCTTGCCGGCTTCGATCGGAGTATTGAGGTCCTCCACCGACGCCGGCGGGGTGTCGGGGGCATGCTCGCCCAGCCGCAGCCCGTTCTGGGTGTCGAACAGGTGCACGTGGCCCTCCTTGGGCCGCACATACGTGGTGCTGCCGGCCGGCGGCGGGGTGCGTCCGTCCACGCGGCCGGTGATGTCGTAGCGCTTTCCGTCCAGCTCGGTGTGCCCGTAGACGTATGCATCGGCGCCCAGTTCCTCGACGACGTCCACGAACACCGCGAGCCCCTGGCCGTCCTCGGCGCGCTCCAGGTCCTCCGGCCGGACCCCCAGGGTCACGGTGTTTCCGTGCGCGGCGTCCAACAGGTTGCGCGGCACCGGGTATGTCAGGCCGCCGAACTGCACACCGCCGTCGGTCACCGGCAGTTCCAGCAGGTTCATGGCCGGCGAGCCGATGAAGCCGGCCACGAAGACGTTCGCCGGCCGGTCGTAGAGGGCGCGCGGGGTGTCCACCTGCTGCAGGATGCCGTCCTTGAGCACCGCCACGCGGTCGCCCATGGTCATGGCTTCCACCTGGTCGTGGGTGACATAGACGGTGGTGACGCCCAGCCTGCGGGTCAGGGAGGCGATCTGCGTGCGGGTCTGCACGCGCAGCTTGGCGTCCAGGTTGGACAGCGGTTCATCCATCAGGAACACCTGCGGGTTCCGCACGATCGCCCGACCCATCGCCACGCGCTGGCGCTGGCCGCCGGAGAGCGCCTTGGGCTTGCGGTCCAGGTACTCCTCGAGGTCCAGCAGCTTGGCTGCCTCGCGGACCCGCTCGATGCGTTCTTCCTTGGACACGCCGGCGATCTTCAGGGCGAAACCCATGTTGTCGGCAACGGACATGTGCGGGTACAGCGCGTAGTTTTGGAACACCATGGCGATGTCGCGGTCTTTCGGCGGTACGTCGGTGACGTCGCGGTCGCCGATCAGGATCCGTCCCGAGTTGACGTCTTCCAGGCCGGCCAGCATCCGCAGCGAGGTGGACTTGCCGCAGCCCGACGGGCCTACGAGGACGAGGAACTCGCCGTCGGCTATCTCCAGCTTGAGGCTGTCCACTGCAGGCTTTTCGGTGCCCGGGTATAAGCGCGTGGCATTGTCGAACGTTACCGTCGCCATGTCGTTTCCCTTCACGGGCAGGTACGTGCCCGACGATCCGTAGTGATGGGTGCGTATTCATTTTCCGAGCCCGCCGCACAACAGTGTGAGGCGGCTCACGCCCTCAGTATGCCACGGCTGTCAACGCGCCCCGGGCCGGCCGCGCGTGCGCCGCGCTAGGCCGGTCGGGCAGCGGCCCGCAGCTCGGCCAGCAGGGCCAGCGCGGCGGCGAACGTCTGCGGCGAGTCCACCCGGTAGGCCGCGGCGGTGTCGCCCGGCCCCACCTTCACGCCGACGTCGGAGTCCCGCAGCACGGCGAACGCATGTTCGTCGGTGACGTCGTCGCCGGCGAAGAAGACCGCGGTCGCGCCGGTGAAAGAGCGCAGCAGTCCGAGGCCCTGGCCCTTGTCGGCGCTCAGCACCGACGTCTCCAGCACGCGCTTGCCGTCGCTGATGTGCAGCCCCGGGACCTCCCGGAGCGCGGCGCGGGCCCGCTCCGTGGCCGCCGCCGCCACGTCGTCGGCGGCCGTGCGGGTATGGAGTACGACGCCGGCCGGCTTGGCTTCCAGCCGGGTGCCCGGGTGGGCGGCCACGACTTTTTCGACGACGGCGGTCGCCGCCGCCAGGGCCCGCTGCTGCATTTCGTCCAGCACCAGGGGAGGGCTGTCCGGTCCGGTGAAGACCTCGCCGCCGTGCGAGCCGATGAGCAGGGTCCGGTCGTCCGGGGAGGCGACGGCGCGCAGGCTGGCCAGCGCCCGGCCGGAGATGAAGGCCGTGGACGTCCCCGGCAGGGCCGCCAGCGCCGCAACGGCGGCTGCCGAGGCCGGCAGGGGCCGGGCGTCCTCGGCCCGCGGCACGATCGGCGCCAGCACCCCGTCGAAGTCCAGCGCCACCAGCAGCGTCTCGGTGCGGGCGAGCCGCTCCAGCGCCTCCCGCAGCTCCAACGGCACCAAATCCCGGCCGGCACCGGCGCCGGGGACTGCGGCGCCGGGGACACCGGCGCCGGGGACTGCGGCGCCGGGGACACCGGCGTCGGACGCGCCTGCGTGAGGGGCACCGGCGTCGGGGACTGCGGGCACGCGCGGCTGCCCCGCGTCGTGGCGCTCAGTCATCGGCCTGCGGCTGTTGGAGCGCCTTCAGGAACGCGCGCGACCAGTGCTCGACGTCGTTCTGCAGGATCTGCCGGCGCATGGCCCGCATCCGGCGGGTGGCCTCGGCCGGCGGGATGTTGATCGCCCGGACGATGGCGTCCTTGAGCCCGTCGATGTCGTGCGGGTTGACCAGGATGGCCTGCTTGAGCTGGTCGGCGGCGCCGGCGAATTCGCTGAGCACCAGCGCCCCGTCCACCCCCTTGCGGGAGGCAACGTACTCCTTGGCCACCAGGTTCATGCCGTCGCGCAGCGCGGTCACCAGCATCACGTCCGCGGCCAGGTAGAGCGCCACCATTTCCTCCACCGGGTAGCTGTGGTGCAGGTAGCGGATGGCGGTGTTTTCCAGGGTGTCGAACGTGCCGTTGATCCGGCCCACCGAACCTTCGATTTCCTCGCGCAGCAGCCGGTACGACTCGACGCGCTCGCGGCTGGGGGAGGCCACCTGGATCAGCACGGCGTTCTCCACGTCCACCTTGCCGTCTTCCAAGAGTTCGCCATAGGCCTTGACCCGGTGCCTGATGCCCTTGGTGTAGTCCAGCCGGTCCACGCCCAACAAGACGGTGTCGGGGTTGCCCAGCTCCTGCCGGATCTGCTCGGACCGGGCGATCACATCCGGCCGATTGGCCAGCTCGCTGATATGGGCAACGTCGATGGAGATCGGGAAGGCGCCGGCCCTGCAGAGGCGGGCACCGCCGTCGTTGTCAACCACGTGCACCTGCTGCTGGCGCACATTGAGCCCGCTGAAGCGGCGCACGCAGCGCAGGAAGTTGCTCGTGTCGCTGGGGCGCTGGAAGCCTACCAGGTCCGCGCCGAGCAGGCCCTCAATCACCTGCCGGCGCCAGGGCAGCTGGGCGAAGATCTCCAGCGGGGGGAACGGGATGTGGTTGAAGAAACCGATCTTCAAATCCGAACGCATCTCGCGCAGCAGCTTGGGAACCAGCTGCAACTGGTAGTCCTGCACCCAGATGGTTGCACCCTCGGCGGCGATCTCGGCAGTGGCCTCGGCGAAGCGCCGGTTGACCGTTTTGTAGCACTCCCACCAGGCGCGGTGGAACTCCGGCGGGGCAATCACGTCATGGTAGAGCGGCCAGAGCGTGGCGTTGGAGAAGCCTTCGTAGTACAGCTCTACGTCGTCGGCGCTCAGGGTCACCGGGACCAGGTGCATGTTGTCGTGGTCGAACGGGTCCACCTTCTCGTCCGGCACCCCCGGCCAGCCCACCCAGGCGCCGTCGCTCTTCGCCATCACCGGGGCCAGCGCCGTGACCAGCCCGCCTGGCGAGCGCCGCCAGGGGCCCTGGCCGTCGTCCTCGGGGGCGCGGTCCACGGGCAGGCGGTTGGAGACGACGATCAGGTCGTACTCCCCGTACTGAGGTCCTTCTGCTTCCTGACCGTTCATCTCTGCGGAATTCGCCAACTGACCTCTCCTTTGTGTATACCGTCCTGTTCATGACTTTATAAGGAATGGCAACCTGAGGCTTCCCCGGGGCGCACTGAAGCAGTAAACGTGAACGCGGCCACTCGTTCCGCCTGAACATTGAAGTTGCAACTAAACTAGATCTGTAGTGCCCTGCCTGGGCGAAGCAGACCAATAAGACGCGAGGATCCATGGCTACCCAACACAGCCCTAAGCCGACCAAGGCCGAGCGCACTGCCGCGGCCCGCGAGAAGGCCCGCCAGATACGCGAAGAGCAGCAGAAGCGCGAAAAGCGGAACTCGCTGCTGGTCAAGGGCGGGGTGGTCCTCGCTGTCCTCGTGATCATCGCCGTGATTGCGGGGGTTGTCATCACCAACCAGCGCGGGCAGGTCGCCGACACCGGTGCCGCGCCGGCCCACGGCAACGAGTTCGGCGGCTACACCATCACCCAGGACGGGCTGGCGGACACCGAGCCCATCCAGGTCGACGTGAACAACATCCCGGAACCGGCCGCCACCGAGGGCGATAGCATCGTGCCGCCGGGGGTTGCTGCCGCGCCTGAGGGCGAACCGGCCAACATCGTGGTGTACGTGGACATGGGTTGCCCGGTCTGCAAGGACTTCGAAGGGCAGTACGGCGGGTACCTGACCGACCTCACCTCCTCCGGCGAGGCCACGGTGGAGTACCGCGTGGCGACCTTCCTCGACCGCGTGTCCACCACCAACTACTCATCCCGTGCGGCCAACGCCGTGGCCTGCGTGGCCGACTCGCACCCCGAGGCCTTCAACGGTTACCTGACCCAGCTCTTCGCGCAGCAGCCGACGGAAGGCGGGGCCGGACTGGACAACGCCACCCTGACGAGCATTGCCGAGTCCGCGGGAGCCACCGACGTTGCCTCCTGCATTGACGACGGCGAATTCCGCCCCTGGACCGCGTTCGTGAACCAGACGTTCAACGAATACCAGGTTGGCGGCACCCCGGCGGTCTTCGTTGACGGCCAGAAGTGGACGAACTCCGGCAACTTCCAGGAGTTTGCCCAGGGCATCATCGACGCCCGCGCCTAAGCCATCCGGCGGGCTGTTCCCGGCCGGCATCCAGGCGGCGGCTGCTGCGGTTTCACGCAGGGCCGCCGCCTGGGCTAACCTTATCTAGCCGGTTTTGTCCGGCACGCTGGCTCTTAGGCCAGCACGCCTCCTTAGCTCAGTTGGCCAGAGCACCTGTCTTGTAAACAGGGGGTCGCCGGTTCGAATCCGGCAGGGGGCTCCGCGAACCCCTCTCTGACTAGGCAAAACGCCAGTCGAGAGGGGTTTCATTGTGTCTTAGATAGCGAAATCCAAGAATAATCCAAGTATTGGTAACGGCTCCGACCTCGCCCAAGGAGCGCGAGCACGGTGCAGTGGAGAGGTTTGGTACTGGTCCGGACACATTGCTGTCGGGCCCGGGCAGCCTACACTCTGCCATGTCTTCCCCAGCTCGTTTTTCCGGTGACTAGTTTCCTGTGATGTGGTCAGCCGCGGTAAACCATGGGGGCCACCGAACTTCCAGTTTCTTGGCTCCACGGCCCTGCCGTCGTCGTCCCGCACAGGATAGATCCATCGCCCAGCTATGAACTGGAAGCCGCGGTTACTGGAGGACAACCGGCGAAGGTGGAGCCGAGGGTAATGGCTCCCAAAACGGACACTGCGCCGGCAGCCCGCTCCCGCGAAATTCCCGCCAAAACCAGCAGTCCGGTCCTCACGCCTTCAGTGCCAGCTAGCCCAAGTGCATATCCGCTTGCCTTTACAACGAGCACATCTCGAATCGCTCGTCCGTGATCCGTCGATCAATTCCGCTACGCCGACCGCAGCTCAAGAACTACTCCTGGCTTTGGGCGCTTGCCACGTTGATTGGCGGATTCATTCTCGGCGCCGTGGTGGCGGCGGCAACAGAAAACACGGCAGGCGGCGCGGTCATTTGGGCCGACTTATCTCAGTGGGCGATCAGAAGTTTTACCGCAACGATAACGCTGGCGACGATGGCAAGAGCGATACCGCCCCACAGTGCCCCTCCCTTGGCGGGCCTGCCGGTAAGCCTTTGGACGACAAGGCCGATGGAGGCAAGTCGGACCAGGATCAGCGCAGCTGCCGCGGCAAGTCCAAGCCGATCGTCAAACCTCCCCACCGCAGAAAGGCTGACCATAGCCGCTGGCATCAGCCCCGATGTCAGGATCGGGCCGGCATCCATGGCTAATCGAAGCATTTCCGTTCGAGACAGTTTGCCGTCCACTGCTGATGCACTGAAACCGTTCGCGAGGATGTGAGCGCAAAAGGTGGTCAGTGCTGTTCCGAGGATGTAGACGAGAGCTTCACCCGTGCGGACCGCTGACGGAGTGGAGGCGACAATGGCCGCCAGCACCAAGACATTGCCGTACACGTAGGCGGAGATCCGGCTTACTGCTCTTGGGCGATTCACCTGTCCGTCGGACCGGCGGCGCAAACTCCGAATGAACAACGGTTCGCGGTTGGTCATGTCTATAGCCTATTCCGGTGCAAAGCCGCACTGATTGCCTGATTGGCGAATGGCTAGCACGTGATGCCCACGGGGAATGGGGGCCCATGCTCCTGACGTAATCCACTGCGAGAGGCCTCGGCCCATCTCGTACCAATGGGCAGTGGGAGATGTCCGAACGTTATTGCTTTGCAACTTAGAACCCTGCTGGGCGTACGATTCCTCGGTTAGCTTGGGACAAACGTTTCTGCTTCGCAGACGGGGACATGATGCACACGATGACCAAACTGGCAGTAGTCACTGCCGTTCTGCTGGCAGTTGCCGGCTGCAGCAACGATCCGAAGTCTGTGGCGGCGGCGGCCGAAACTCCGACAGCATCGGCTAACCCATTCGCCGGCGACGCCAGCACTCTGGGCATCGGCAGGGGCGAGAAGCAACTGTTGGCGGAAGAGGGCCGCTACTCGTTCTATGCCAAAATCCCGTTCAACCCCGAAGACGGCAACCTGTGTGTAGTCATCGGGATCAAGGAGGCGGGCCATGAGTCTGGTGGATGTCCCGTCGTGACGGTGCTGGAGCCAGGCTTTCCTGAGCTGCAGGCGAAGCTGGTTCTCGACGGCTACGACGCGACCAAGGAGCTTGAGGAAGGTTGGCGGCAGCTGCACAAGAACCTGCTGGTACGCCCCTGATCAGCAGAGTCAGAGAAGGTCTGGCAGCTATGCCGAACCACTGACATAAACGGTTAGTACTTCCTAGGGGGAGGCTGCATTCCCTGAGAGCAGGGAGACATATTCGACAGTCTTCTTGAAACTCGCCGTTATTGACGTTTCCTCTTAGATTGAATCCTCCGGCAGATTGGACCCATCATGCAGACTGAACGCGTTTCCGCACCTGCAACCAACTTTCCCGCCACAACGGGCTGGATCGCACTGATCCTGTCGCTTCTGGGGCTGGCAATCTACGTGGCGGGCTTGCTGTTGCCGACTGTATGGGCGCTCATGTGGGTGTCGTTGCTCCCACTGCTGGCAGGTTTCATTGTCGGCATCAAAGCGCTATCGACTGGTTCAGGCAGAAAGCCGGGAGTATGGGCGATCATCATCGCAATGCTGCCGATTCTCGCGGCAGCCGTCTTTGGTGGGCTCGTCTGGATGGCGCTCTCCAGCGTTTCGTTCCTGTAGCGGGAGCCCGCACCCGCTGTGCGTGCGGGCGCCCTCTAATCATCAGGAACCAGCAGAGTGGTCGATAAGGGAGCCAGCGGGGCTGCCCTAGGCTGCCGCGGCGGATTTCAGCTCGGAGCAGGGCCATTCAACGAGCCGGACGAAGTTGCCGTCCTCGTCATAGCAGCAGTCCTCGCAGATCACGGGTGCGGGCAGTTCGTCACAGGCATCGCAGCGGCCGCACGAGTTGGGATCCATGAAGTCGATTCCGATGCCGCGGGAATGTGTCTTGGCCATCTCGTCCTCCTTTTCTCCATCTGAGGTTGCTGCCAACCTAACACCGGCCTCTGACAGGATCGGAGATTTCAACCGGCGTTGTCCGGACCGGCCGGGAACCGGGGCAGCGAAGGCAAAAGGACTTACCCTTTGGTGCCGTTAGGAGTGAGGAGAGGCATCACGGTAACCCTCCGCCGTCGCCGGTTTGACATGCAATTTGGAGCGACCCGAGGCACTGTCGTGATCTGCCCTGGGCTGGCACGTCAACCCATTGTGCGCCCGCCAATCGGAGCCTACCCTAAAAGCCAAGGGTAGGAGTTGGCCATGGAAGTCACCCTTTTCGTTATCGACCTCGTACTCGCCTTTGCCCCTTTTATGGTGCTGGTGCTCGTGCCGAATCGACGGGAAGGCAGACCCATGGCCCCGCACCGTCGCTCCACTTCCGGCTTGGCAGCTTCCCGACGGGCCAGGAAGAAGGTAGTCCCGGAAGGGGCCGGGAGTCCACTCCTCCCAGCGCCGTCGGCTGTCGGTGGAGGAACCGCGGCCACCGTGCGGCTGCGGCCAACCCGGCGGCCCACCCGACCTAGATTCCGCCGAGGCCCAGGACGCCACGCCCGCGGACCGCGATGAACGGGAGCATGGCGCCGGTGTGCTGGAACACCTTCTATTGTGCTGGCCTTGTTTGCCTTCCCCGCCCGCTCCGGAGCCCCTAAACCCACGGAACCGATTCTTGTCGGCGGCCTCTTCCATGACCGTGAACACTAATGATCCGTGAACCAGTAATTCCTTTCCGTTTTCGTCACCTTCATATGCTCGGCGCTCCGGCGTGTCCGCCGGGACGGGATGAGGCGTCTGCCGTAGACATGAAGGGACATGGAGAAGAAAAAGCCCCTCGCATTAGCCGGCCTGGCGCTGGCCGTCCTGCTGTCCGCCTGCACCTCGCCCGCCGAAGCGGATCAGCCCCTGGCCGCCCCCACCATCGAGGTGACCGGCAGCCCCGAACCGACCTTGGTCCCCGAAACCACGGAACCGGCCAAGAAGACGGAGGAGCCCAGGGCCCCACAGTCCAAGGAACCGGCGGAGGAGCCTGCCGCCGCCGGCACCGCCCTGGAACAGTTGGAGGGTATCGCCATCAAGGGCCGCGCCCCGAAGACCGGATACTCACGAGATCAGTTCGGTGACGGCTGGCTGGATCCGGACCGTAACGGCTGCGACGCGCGTAATGACATCCTCCAGCGCGATCTGGAATATACGATTCTCAAGGCCGGCGGCTGTGTGGTCACCTCAGGGGTGCTGGCCGATCCTTTCACAGCCACGACGATTGACTTCGTCCGCGGCAATAAGACCAGCACCGCCGTCCAGATTGACCACGTTGTCTCCCTCTCGGATGCCTGGCAGAAGGGTGCCCAGCAACTGGCCAAGAACCAGCGTGAAGTCTTCGCCAACGACCCGGTTAACCTGCTTGCGGTCGACGGGCCCACCAACGGCTCCAAGTCCGACGGCGATGCCGCGACCTGGCTGCCTCCGAACAAGTCGTTCCGCTGCGAGTATGTGGCCCTGCAGACTGCCGTGAAAGCCAAGTATGGACTCTGGATGACCCAGGCAGAGCACGACGCCATCAAGAACATCCTCTCCAGTTCCTGCCCGGACCAGCCGGTCCCGGCAGACGGGGGAGTGGACGTGCCCGTGGCCGCCGCGCCGGCGGCGCCCAAGCCGGCACCAGCTCCAGAGCAACAGCCTGTACCGGCACCTGTCCAGGAGGCGCCGGCCGGCGGGAACGTGTTCTACAAGAACTGCACCGCAGTGAAGGAAGCCGGTGCTGCCCCGATCCGGGCCGGCGACCCCGGCTGGGACACCAAATTCGACCGCGACGGCGATGGAGTCGGCTGCGAGAGCTGAGGCGGGCGGTCAGTAGCGGCGCCGCAGTCTCAGCCGGAGGGGGCGGGCGTCGGGGTCGAAGAGGAGGCGGTAGGCCGGGGCCGCGAGCCGGCGCTGCCAGGGTGACCCCTTTGCGGGGGTATGGCAGCGCAGCCGTCCTTGCGGCCGCGGCAGCAATCGGCTTGCACGGTACCAAGCGTCGAGCTCGTCGACGCTTGAGCGGACGGCGCGGACCGCCTCGAGGGGATCGAGGAGGTCTGCGTCGTTGCCGGGAACGCGTCCCAGATGTTCGCAGAGCAGCCGCAGGCGCAGGTCGCGGGCGAACGGGCGGGCGCCGTCACCGAGTTTCGCCGGGTCTGCGGGAGACCTCGGGTCGCGCTGTTCGTCGAGCACGGCGGCCGTGAGTTCGGAATCGTGGCTCCAAGATCGCCGGTTCAGGTTGGCGCTGCCCACGGCGGCCCAGACGTCGTCGACCACGCAGACTTTTGAGTGGACGTAGATCGGCCAGCCGCTCCCGTTTTCGATGTCCAGCATCAATAGCCGGTCGCCTCCGGCCTCACGGACCATGCGCCAGGATAAACCCTGACCGAACAGCGCCGGGGGAACCTTGAGCCTGCCCTCCTGATCCGGGAACCGGGGGCAGACGGCGATGACATGGAGGCGGGGATTGCGGCGCAGGGCTTCCGCGAAGACCCGGCCGACGTCGGCCGACCACAGATATTGGTCCTCCACGTACACCAACTGTCGTGCTCGTTGCAGCGCCTTCGCGTAATCGCGGGCCACGCTGCGCTCCCCATCGGGTGCGAACGGGTACCCCCGGGAGCGCTTAGGGTATGTGCGCAGCAACTGCACCTGGCAGCGGCCCGCGGTCGGCGGTGCCGGCCGCTCTGGAGGCAGCGGGGAGGCCTTCTGCGGCAGGCCTCGCATCACGTCTGGCAGCCGGTGCCAGGGCATCCGCGTCATCGGTGCGGGATCGTTCCAGCGCTCTCGAAACACCTTTTCCACTTCGAGGACGACCGGTCCGCGCAGCAGCAGCTGGACGTCGTGCCACGCTGGAGTTGGTCCGTAGGCGCTGGCGAAGTTGCGGGGCTGCGGGTCCCCCTCATGGGTCTCGTCGTCGCCGCGGGAACGGGCTAAATCCATCCCGCCCACGAAGGCGATGTCCATGCCGGGATTGGCCGCGCGCCGGATGACCACGAATTTTTGGTGGTGGCTGCCGAACCGGCGAACGCGGTGGTCGAGCAGCATCTCGGCGCCCGATGCGTTGATGTGGGTGGCCAAAGCCCGGTTCTGTCTCAACGTGCCCACTATCCAGGAGGGATGGGATCGCCAAAGCAACCCCCTGACCTGTGCTCCGCGCCGCGCGCTGCGGCTCAGCGCTTCCGCCACGGTCAGGTCGGCGGTGAGAAGCTCGTCGGCGTCCATGCGCCACCCGGCAACGAGGATGAGGTCCCCTGGCCCTGTCGCATCCAGCTCAGCGGCCAAGAGCGGGAAATACTCCCGGCCGTGCAGCAGCACGCGCACCTCGTTGCCGGCTGACCACGGGAGCAGCCGCGTAGCGTCGTTGCCCCGCTCGGCTCGCGACAGCAGCCAGTGTTCGAGGCAAGGGTCCTTGGCTCCTCCCGCCGGTCTCATCCCAGCATCATGCCCGCCCGTCCGGCACCGGGCAATGCACAGTCCTGCGGGCACGTCCGTGATACCCGACCCAGGCTCGGCTCAGCGGCTCCAATGAGTGCGATAAGTGCTCCCATCGACAGCGCCGCCCACGTTGTGGCCGCAGTGGCCAGCGGACACGATCGCCTCCACGGTAGTGGAGTCATTTGCGGGATTCGGGGTCCTCGTCTCCGATGTGTCCGGCGGCGTTGGCGTCGAGGACGCGCTGGACGAAGGCGGAGTACTCCTCCATGTAGTGGCGCAGGAAGGCCTGCGTGGACTCATCCCGGACGTCGCCGTCGTCGCCATAAACGTCCGGATTGAAGCTGATGTAGGCCTCGGGTGCGTTGAGCTGCGGGGCGTCGAGGAAGCTCAAAACGCTGCGCATGCTCGACTGCATGACGGCGGTGCCGATGCCTCCCGGGGAAGCGCCGATGATGCCGGTGGGCTTGCGGGCGAAGGAGTTGGTCCCCCACGGGCGGGACCCCCAGTCGATGGCGTTCTTCAAGGCGCCGGGGATGGACCGGTTGTATTCCGGCGAGATGAAAAGGATGCCGTCCGAGGCCTCTACCGCTTCCTTCAGCGCCCGGCCCTCGGCGGGGTAGTCCGCGTCGTAATCCGAGTTGTAGAGGGGGAGGTCCCGGATGGGGATCTCGTTGAATTCCAGATCCTCCGGGGCGAGCTTGATCAGCGCCTTCGAGAGGGTGCGGTTGATGGAGCCACTGGCCAGGCTCCCAACAAAGTATCCGATCCGATAGTTGGGCACGACGATTTTTCCTTCCAATCAGCCAGCCGGAACCGGCTTTCTTCCTGTGGCCGCAGGGACCCGGGCCCGGCTAATGTCAGGCCTCTCCCGTACTAGCACGGCGTGCCGTGCACCACCAGACCAGCGGACGGGAACAGGTCCAGCGATCGAAAAAGATCCTCTGCACTTTTCCGGGGAGGAGCTCAGCTGAGCGGCGGCCCTCGGGGGACGAATGAACGGGTGCTGGCCGGACCCTCGACAGCCCGGCTGCCCCCGTCGAGAATGGACAGACCCGGCCCGCCTGCAGGCGGGCACACCTCGATCGGAGGAGCACGCGGTGACCGAAAGCAATGTCGAGGCAGAGACCACGGCCGCGGCCGCCGTCGTTCGCCACCACACCGAGATGTTGGCCCGGCTGCAGGCAACGACGGCGGAGCTCACCCGGGGCCTCGACACCGGCGACGAAGACACCGTCTACAACGCGCACGGCATCCTCCTGGAGTGGGGCGAACGGGAAATGTTGCCGCACAACGAGTTGGAAGAAGCCAAACTGTTCGGGCCGGCCGGTGCGACCGGAGAAGCTCGGCTTTTGGTGGAGTCGCTGCTGACTGACCACCAGGCGCTGGCCTCGCTGCTGGATGAACTGCGGGGCGCCGAGGGACTGGAGGCGGCCACGGTTGCCGCGTCGATGCGCAGCGTGTTCGCACTGCACATCGAGAAGGAGAACAGGCTGCTGGTGCCTTTCATCGCCCGGACTCCGGACTTGTCCCTGTCCACTGCGGTGGAAGGCCTGGTGGAACTCGTCGGCGAGGCCCATGTGCATGCGCCGGACGAGAGCAAGCACGCCCACGGCTGAGGGCATGCAGGCAGTAAGCGTCACGGAAGGGAGCAATGTTGTGAGCGAAGACCGCCCGGAACTGGACCCGGACATCCTGCAGAATGAAGACGGCATCGTCATCGAACCCGGATCCGAGATCGACCGGGACCTTGAAGCCACGCTGCCGGCGGACAGGGACGGCGCAGGACCGGAAGGGGAGCAGCCCGAGGGCCGGGAAGACTAGCCCGGCCACGACCAGCCCGGCGCTAGCCCGGCAGGACCAGCCCCCGCGCTCGCCGGCCAGGAGCACGGCTGGATGCCGCCGGCCCTCTGGCCTCCGGCGCTCGCGGGTCAGCTGCCGATGATCAGGGTCTGCCAGCCGCCGACGCCAATGACCGCCCGCGAGCCAAGCTTGTTGGTCAATACCGGGTAGTGGTACAGGTTGCCGCGGGTGTCGCGTGCCAGCACACCTTGCTTTCCGTCGCCCAGATGGTCCCGGATCAGGGACAGGTGGGTCATCGCGTTCCAGCCGGAGGAACCGATGATCCGCCTGGTCTCGGAGATGAACTTACCGGCTCCGTTGGAGCGGTACAGCTTGAGCTGGCCAGTGGTTGTTTTGGCGACCACGTCCATCTTGGCGTCGCCGTCGATATCGGCCGTGAAGATCGGCAGGAACTTCCAGCCGGTGCCCAGTAGCGTGCGGCTGCCGTGCTTGAGCCCGGCCGGGTTCGGGTAATAGTAGAGCCGGCCGGTGTCCGTGTTGCGGGCCAGCAGAGCCGGGTAGGGGTCGGCCTGTTTCCACGCGGTGACGGTGACGTCGTAGCTGCCCCAGCCAGAAGCCCCGATGGTGGCGGCATTCTCCAGCCCGCCGTCCGGCTTGCCGAAGTGCGCCGTCAGTTTGCCCGACTTCCACCGCACCACCACATCGAGCACGCCGTCGGCGTTCCAGTCGGCCACCTGCACCTGTGCCACACCCTTGAACCCGCCCGCTACATACCGACGCTTGTAGAGGTCATGGCCCTTGGCCGAGTCGTAGGCGTAGAGGTTCCCCGCGGAGTCGACGGCTGCGACATCGCCGTGCTGGAAGCTGGCGCGGACCATGCCCGGATGCGGCGGCAGTGTTGCCCGGGTGGTCGCGTAGCCGGCGATGTTCGCGACGGCCACGTACATCCCGTACCAGTCCTTGTGCGTGGTCTTCATGTAACCCACGCCGATGTCCGTGGCGTTGGGGCTGAGCAGGCCGGCGCGGTGGGCGGGGGAGTTCATCCACCAGTCCACCACCTCCCGGGCGGAGTTGTTAATGGCGATGTTCTCGGTGTACCAGTCGAAACCGCGCGGGATTTCGTTGCTGCCGTAGCCCGGGCGATGGATCTTGTTCATGTCCAGCGTGTTCTTGTTGATCCGCGTGTTCAGTTCCTCGGACCACTGCTGGGCGACATTGCCGACGTTCTGGTTCCAGACCACCGGCGACAAGCCGTTCTGCGCGCGGTAAAGGTTGGTCAGCCGCAGCACCTCGGCGACGAACGGATCCTGCACGGTCCGGGTGACGGCCGCAGCCGGGGAAAGTCCCGCGAAAGCGAGGGCGAACAGCAGGACGGTTGCGATGAATGGTTTAACAAGAAGGCGCACATCATTCAGGGTACGGGTTGAACGTTAAATGCACGATGGCGGGACCTCGGCAAAGGCCCGCCCCGCCCGAAAAAGCACTACCAAGACGAGTACGACGACGGCGGGAGGCTTTCCCGGGAAGCCTCCCGCCGCCGGCGAACGATAAGGCGTGCCGAACCGGTATCTCGCGCCTATTCCGCAGGCTTTGCGCACCTTCCCGCGCTGCCTTTGGCGCTAGCCCCGCCGGCTTTGGCGCCTGCCCGCGCCGGCTTTGGCGCTTGCCCGCGCCGGCTTGGCGCCTACTCCGCCAGCTGCTCCCGCACCAGCGGGGCCACCTTGGTGCCGTAGAGCTCGATGGAGTTCATCAGCTTCTCGTGCGGGAGGGTGCCCAGGCTGTACTTCATGTCCCAGCGGGACAGGCCCAGGCCCTTGGCGACCTTCACGATCTTGGTGGCGACGGTCTCCGGCGAGCCGACGAACAGGGCGCCGTCCGGGCCAGCCTCGGCTTCGAACTGACCGCGGGTCATCCGGCTCCAGCCGCGCTCGCGGCCGATCCGTTCCTGCATGTCCGCATAAGGCAGCCACATCTCCTCCCGGGCCTGTTCGTCCGTCTCCGCGATGTAACCGGGGGAGTGGGCGCCGATGGGCAGTGCGGGCTTCTCGAACTGATCCAGAGCGCGGTGGTAGAGATCCGTAAACGGCGCGAAGTTCATCGGTGCCCCGCCGATGATGGCCAACATCAGCGGCAGGCCGTAGTGGGCCGCCCGGACCACCGACTGCGGGGTGCCGCCGACGGCGATCCAGGTTTTCAGGCTGCCGGACGCCGTGGGCGGGTAGATCCGCTTGTTGTCCAGCCGCGGCCGGGTGCGGCCGGCCCAGGTGACGGGCTCTTCCTTGAGCAGTTCGGTGAAGAGGTGGAGCTTCTCGTCGAAAAGGATGTCGTAGTCGGCCAGGTCCAGGCCGAACAGCGGGAAAGACTCCGTGAAGGAGCCGCGGCCCAGGATGACTTCGGCGCGGCCGTTCGAGGCGGCGTCCAGGGTGGAGAAGCGCTGGAACACCCGGACGGGGTCGTCGGAGCTGAGCACGGTCACGGCCGAGCCCAGGCGGATGCGGCTGGTCTGGCCGGCGATAGCGGCCAGCACCACGTCTGGAGCGGACACGGCGAAGTCCTCGCGGTGGTGTTCCCCGATGCCGATGAAGTCCAGGCCCACCTCGTCGGCCAGCTTGGCTTCGGCGATGACGTTCCGGATGACCTCATCGTGCGCCAGGAGCTGCCCGTCGGCTCCGGTGGTGACGTCCCCGAAGGTGTCCAGCCCGAGTTCGATTGTTTGTGTCACGCGGTGGCCGCCTTTCGTTGGTGTCGAGGCATATATGCGTATGCATGTTGTGTCTACTGCGGCAACCGCGGGCAGGCCGGGGTTATTCCGCGGCGCGCGGGCGGGAGAGCGGCGGCACGAGCTGCCCGGACTCGCGCCGGATCCACCACTGGCCGGTGCTGCGTTTTTCCGCCCAGGTGGAAAACCGGTAGTGGTAGAGCGTTGCCCGCACAAAGGCCGGTGGCACTCCGCCGAACGGATCGTGCCGGAGCAGCTTCAGCGTGGCCTGGTCGGCTTCCAGCAGCCGCCGCAGCAGCGGGATGAACCAGTTTTCGCCGCGGGAGCCCAGCGCCAGGAACCACATCAACCAGTCCAGCCTCAGGTGGTACGGCGCGAATTGCCGCGGCATCCGCCGCGGGTCTCCGGGCTTGCCCTTGAACCCGTACTCGCGCCAGTGGACGCCGTCGGCGGACCCTTCCACGGCCACTTCGTAACGTTCCCGCGTGATGGACCCGAAGGCGCCGTAGGCGTTGGCCAGATGCCAGCTATTGAAACTGGCGTTCATCAGCTGGTGCCGGCTGAACAGGTTCTTCAGCGGCCAGTAGCTCAGGTACACCAGCAGGGCGCAGACCGCGAGCACCACCACGGTGAACCACACCGGTTCCTGCTGGTACTCCGGCGTGAAGTCACCCACCGGCAGGACGGCCTGCACCGCGTCGTCGGACACCGCCGAGAAGGCGAGCAGGATGGTCAGGGTGTTCAACCAGGCGAAATTGCCGGACGCCACGAGCCACAGCTGCGTGATGATCACGACCGCGGCCGCCATGCTGCCCACTGGCTGCGGGAAGAACAGGAAGAACGGCACCACCAGCTGGGCGAAGTGGTTGCCGGCCACCTCCACCTTGTGCAGCGGCTTGGGCAGGTGGTGGAAAAACCAGCTGGCCGGGTTGGGCATCGGCTGGGTCTCGTGGTGGTAGTACAGGGCGGTCAGGTCCCGCCAGACCGGGTCGCCGCGCATCTTGATCATGCCGGCGCCGAACTCCAGGCGGAACACCAGCCAGATGAACAGCCACAGCACCGGGGCCGGCGGCGCTACCCGGTCGGAGCCCAGGAAAGCGGCGAGGAAGCCGGCCTCCAGCAGCAGCGTCTCCCAACCAAAGCCGTAGAACGTCTGGCCCACATTCACGATGGACATGTACAGGAACCACAGGGCCAGGAACGCGATCAGCGGCACCCACGGCGGTCCCAGCTGCGGCAGGCCGGCCACCAACAGGGCCGCGATGACGACGCCGGCCCATGCCACCGCGCGCAGCCGGAGGTCCGTGTATCCCCAGCGGAAGAGGGTGAAGCCGCGCGGGGTTCTTCGCTCCAGCAACCGGGGCACGGGCAGCAGCCCGTGTTCGCCCAGCAGGGCCGGGAACTGGGCCAGGGCGGAGGCGAAGGCGATCAGGAACACCGCGGCGATGCCCCGCTGCAGCACCTGCCGCGCCAACTCGAACCCCTCGGCGCTGAACCAATCCATGGCATGTCCAACGCTACGGCCGGCCGGTCGGCTGTCAAGCAGCAGGCCCGGCTCGGAGGAGCCGGGCCTGCCGGGGGTAACTTTGCCTTGCCGGGGCGGCCGGCGAGGCGGATTTGAGGGATCAGCCGAAGAGTGCGGAGACCTTCAGCAGGGTCTGGCTGACGCCGTAGAGCAGCGGCACGCCGACCAGGACCCAGCCGAGGGCTACTTGGGCTTTCTTCATGTCAGGCCTCCTTTCCGGCCATCGCGGCTTCGCCGGCATCCCTGGCCGGCGCCTCGTGGTACTTGCTGTCCACCGGCTTGACCATCAGGTTCGCGATGAAGCCGATGACCAGCAGGCCCACCATGGTGAGCAGGGCCGGCTGGTAGGCCTGGGCCGTCAGCTCGCCCGGCTTGCCTTGGGCGTCCAAAAAGGCGTTCACGATCAACGGTCCGGCGATGCCTGCGGCGGACCATGCCGTGAGCAGCCGGCCGTGGATGGCGCCTACCTGGAAAGTGCCGAACAGGTCGCGCAGGTAAGCCGGAACGGTGGCAAAACCGCCGCCGTAGAAGCTGATGATGACGGCTGCCAGGAGCACGTACAGCCCGGTGGAGGTGTAGCCGAACAGGGCGAGCACCACATACAGGGCGGCGCCGACGCCCAGGTACAGCATGTAGTTGTTCTTGCGACCCAGGTAGTCGGAGGTGGTGGACCAGACAAACCGGCCGCCCATGTTCGCGATCGAGAGCAGCCCCACAAACCCGGCGGCAACGCCCGCCGACACCAACGAAACGCCGTCGGGCTGGCGGAAGAAGTCCTGGATCATCGGGGAGGCCTGCTCCAGGATGCCGATGCCTGCCGTGACGTTGCAGAACAGGGCGATCCAGACCAGCCAGAACTGACGGGTCTTGATGGCGTTTTTCGCCGAAACATTTGCCGTGGTGACCAGGGCCTTCGCCTTGACCTTGGAGGCGTCGAAGCCTTCCGGCTTCCAGTCGGCCGCCGGAACCTTGATCGTGAAGGCACCGAACAGCATGTAGGCCAGGTACACCACGGCCAGGGTCAGGAACAGCTTGCCGACGGCGTCGCCGCTGGCTACCCAGCCCGGGGTCCCGTCGAAGCTGGGGTCGTAGAACTGCAGCAGCGCGGTGGAAACCGGGCTCGCGATCAGCGCGCCGCCGCCGAAGCCCATGATCGCCATGCCGGTGGCCAGGCCCGGGCGGTCCGGGAACCACTTAATCAGGGTGGATACCGGGGAGATATAGCCAATGCCCAGGCCGATGCCGCCGATCACGCCGTAGCCCAGGTAGACCAGCCAGAGCTGTTCGGTGAAGATGCCCAGCGAGCCGACCAGGAACCCGGAGCTCCAGAACATGGCGGACGTGAACATCGCCATGCGCGGACCGTTGCGGTCCACCCAGGTGCCCATGACGGCCGCGGAGAGCCCGAGCATCACCATGGCGATGGAGAAGATGATGCCGATCTCGGTCAGGCTCACGTCGAAGTGGGCGACCAGGGCGTTCTTGTACACGCTGGTCGCGTAGGCCTGGCCGATACACAAATGCACGGCCAGCGCCGCCGGCGGAATCAGCCAGCGGTTAAAGCCCGGAGGGGCGATCGTATGCGATCGGTCCAACCAACTCATCGTTGGGCGTCCTTTCAAAAAGTGGGGTGCGAGGCAGAACTGCAACGTGTGTTTCAGTTCACATCCTGACCGATGGTTGGACCAGGCAACCGGATTCGACCGGCGTGTCGTGCAGCCCTGCCCTCCGGGCACCGTGAAAGGTACGGTGGAGGAATGGAACAGGTCCTCGCCGTTCGGGGCGTGGAGGGCTACCGCCAGTACCGGGCTCCGGCGCTCGCCGTGACTCCGGCAGGCAGCGCCGTGGTTGCCTATGCAGGCCTGGGCGGGCTGGGCGGGCGGCCCGCCGGGGACCTGCTGCTGCGCCGCAGTTTCGACGGCGGAGCGACCTGGGAACCGCAGCAGGTGGCGTGGGCGGACACGTCCGGGCACGCGGCCGGCCAACCGGGACTGTTCTCCGATACCGCAACCGGCCGGATTTTCCTGGCCTTTGTCGCCGGGGCCGGAGGCGGTGACGCAGGGCCGGTGCCCGCGGCCAACGGACGCCGCTTCGAACTCCTTTCCTCCGACGACGACGGCGTCACCTGGCAGCACCGGTCGGTCGCCCCGCGGCGGGCTTCGGACACGATCACAGCGCTGGCAGGTGCCGGGCCGGGCACCGGCCTGCATGCAGGCCGGTTTGCCGGGCGGTTGCTGGTGCAGTTCGCGGTGATGGCGGAGGGTGCGCGCACGAGGGCGGCCTCCTGCTACAGCGACGACCACGGAGACACCTGGACCATGGGGGAGCCGCTGCCGGGACAGGCCCCCGGCGCGGTGGCCGCGGAGGACGGCGGTAGTGCCGCCGTCTGCCTGGCCGACGGCCGGGTGCTGCTGCATACCTGGGCTGCGCCCCGGCGGTGGGCGGCGGTCTCGGACGACGGCGGGCACAGCTACGGGCCGCCGCAGCCGGTCGACGAGCTGCCGGATCCAGGGAGCGCAGGCTCCCTGGTCCGCTTCGACGGGCTGCCGGCCATCGGCGGGTTGGCCGCACCGGCGAGCGACCGCTGGCTGCTGGCCGCCAACTGCCAGGACCCGCTGCTGCACCGCAACGTTGTGCTAAGCCTGTCGCGGGACAACGGTCACTCCTGGCCGCACAAACTCACGGTTCACGGCAGCGGTGCCACCGGGCCGGCCGCCGTGCGGCTGCCGGACGGCCGCATCGGAGTGCTGTACCAGCGGCACGGCGGCCGCGAGATCGTCTATGCCACGGCAGATCCGGGGCTGCTGCTGGCGGCTTGGCCGCGCGGGGCGGTCACACCCCGGGCCGACGGCCGCGCGGGAGGGCCGGGACCCGTGACCGGGCCGCTGCCGGTGCCCGGGGACTACCCGCTGCGCTTCGACATGGTGCTGCACGCGGTCCGTAGCACGGCCGAGGGCCAGCCGGTGCCGGGCTACCGTGCCGGGGACGTGCTCGTCTTTGCCGGACGGGCAAAGATGCTGGGACCGCAGCACCTGAGGGTGCGGTTATCCGGTGGGTTCGACAACGCCGCAAATTTTCCGCCGCAGGACGTGGGTCCCGGCGGCGAAGCCCGCTACCTCCATCCTGTCCGCACGGTGACCCGCGCGGACGTTGCGGCCGGAAGCTTGACGATTTCCTTCACCTGCACCGCGGTCCCGGGGGACAGCCCTGTCGGCGGCGCCCCGGTGGCGAGCCTGACGCGGAAGTTCAGCATCGACGTCGTCAGCGGTGAAATCCGCGAGGCGTGACGTGCGCCTCGGCACCGTGCCGGTGTCCTCCCGGCGAGGTGTGCAAGGATTTAACCCGGGATCAACGAGCGCCGCCGTGACGGTGGCGGTGACGCAGAACGGAGAGGGATTGCAGGACAAGGACCCAGACCAGGAATCCATGTCACCCACGACTCCGCAGGCGGGGATGCTGCCGATCATCAAGCCGAAGAACATTCCGGCCAGCGATGCCGGCTCCGGCTCCGGACGCGCCGGTTCGATCGCAGGACCCCAGCCCACCCACCCTCCCGTGCCGCGTCCGACGGACCGGCCGGTAGCCAAGCAGGTCAAGCCGGTTCCCACCGGCACCGCGCCGCTGCCCGCCTCCGCGGCAGCCTCGCGCTCCAACGCGGCAGCCCGCCGGATGCTGCGCAAGCTCGTGCAGGGGGAGGCACCGCCCACGGCGCCGATGAGCATCGTGGAGAGGCTGGCCGGCAGCCCCTATGCGAACCCGATGATCCAGACGGCCGGGATCGACGCCTCCGCGCGCATCACGCTGGACTTTGTCCTGGACGTGGCGGAAACCATGTTCCGCTACGGAGCCGGCGCGCTGGAGGTGGAAACCAGCATCATCGCCGTCACGGCGGCTTTCGGGCTGAGCGACATCGACGTGGACATCACCAACCAGTCCGTGTTGATCAACTATGCCAAGCCGGACACCGTGCCCATCACCGTGATGCGGGTGGTGCGGTCCTGGACCAACAACTACGCCGGCCTGTCCCTGGTGCACGAACTGGTCACCGACATCGTCAACGGCGGGGTGGGCCGCAGCGAAGCCAAGGAACGGCTGCAGGAGATTACCTCGCGTCCCAAGCCCTTCGCCCGGTGGATGGCCATCGCGGCCGGCGGCGTGTTCTCCGGCTTCATTATTGCCTTCCTCGGCGGCAGCATCTTCGCCGCCCTCGTGGGCGGCGTCTCTACCGTGCTGATGGGTTTGGTGGGGCGGAAGCTGAGCAAATGGCGGATGCCGGACTTCTTCATCACCGGCATCGGCGCCTGCCTGGCCACCGTGATGGCGCTGCTGTTCTGGGCGCTGCACGTGCCGATGAGCCCGTCGCTGGTGATCGCCGGCGGCATCCTGTTCCTCCTGCCGACCGGCCGGTTGGTCTCCGCCACCCAAGACGCCATCAATGGCTTCCCGGTCACCGCGTCGGGGCGTTATCTCTCGGCCTTCTTTACCTTCGCCGCGATTGCCGCCGGCGTCGCCGTGGGGCTGGTGGGCGGCTCGATGCTCGGCGTCAGCCTGCCCGAAGTCTTTGTGGAGGGCCAAGGCCAGTACCCCTACGTGGTCCGGGCGCTGCTGCTCGTCGTGGCTACCATTGCTCTCTGCATGACCGAGCAGACCAAGCTGAACATGCTGCTGCCCACGGCCGCCGTCGGGCTGGTCGGGCTGTTGATCTACGACTTCGTGGTGTGGGCGGGGATCGGGGACCGGATCGGCCCGGCCGTCGGAGCCGTGGTGATCGGGTTCCTCGGGCGCATTGTGGGCCTGCGGATGGGCTCGCCGCAGCTGGTGGTGGCGGTCCCGGCGGTGCTGTTCCTGCTGCCTGGCCTGTCCGTGTTCCGGTCCATCTTCGAGCTGACCGTCAACACCGAGGCCCCGTTCAACGGCATCCTGGGGCTGTTCAGTGCGCTGACGGTGATTCTGGCGATCGCCGGCGGTACTGTGCTCGGCGACAACCTGGCCCGGCCGTTCACCAAGGGGCTGGGCTCGAACGAAAACCGGCGGGCCCGGCGCCGCTAAGGACGCCGGAACCGCCGGCTGCCGGAGAGGCCGGGCGATCGCCTGGCCGGATCAGGCCTGGTAGTTCTCCGGGAAGATCTGGCCCGCCTCCGTGCGCTTCTCCGCCTGGAAGGCATCTTCGGCCCGGCCGTAGGCCCAATAGCCCGATATGGAGACCTGGTCCCGGGACAAGGCATGGTCCTTGAACAGGACATCGCGCAGGGACTTCACCTCGCCGCGCTCGCCGTGGACGAACGCATCCACCCGGCCGGCGGGCCAGTCCAGGCCGGCTATGGCGTCGCGCAGCAGGGTTGCGGTCCCGGGCGTTTGGCCGCGCCGGAACAGCCAATGGATTGCCACGTTGGCCGGAGCGTCCAGTTCCTGCACGTCCGCCTCGGAATCCACTTCCAGGAAGGCGTGGCCGCGGGCGTCCGGGGCCAGGGCCTCCATGGCGGCAGCGACTGCCGGCAGCGCCGCATCATCGCCGGCCAAAAGGTACCAGTCGGCGTCGGGATCGGGCCGGTACGCGCCGCCGGGCCCGTTGAACATCATCCAGTCGCCGGGCTGGGCCCGGGCGGCCCAGGGTCCGGCGAGGCCTTCGTCGCCGTGGACCACAAAGTCGACGACGACTTCGCGCGTGTCGCGGTCCACCCGCCGCACGGTGTAGGTGCGGGTGACGGGCAGCTTGTCGGCCGGAAGCGTTTCCTTCAGCTCCGCGACGTTGACCGGGAGCTCCAGGTCCAACGACGGGTCCAAAAAGATGACCTTGATGTACTGGTCCGTGGCGTCCTTGGCCGCAAACCTTTCGGCGAAGGAATCGAACCCGTCACCGCCGGCGTACACCCGGACCATGTGCTTCGAAATCCACTCGGTGCGCGTCACCTGGAGGTTGGTCTGCACCCTCGGCGGCCGAGCGCTCCGGCCCGCACGGGCGGGGGCTGCTGCCGGTTGTGTCTGCATCCTGCATTACTCCTGACGAAGGGAAACTGCTACTTAGGACAACCTAATCCACCGGTACGGTAATCCCAATTTGCGGATGGGGAAGGTCACACGCGGCGCCCAGGAACACGGGCCGCCCAGGAACGCGCGGCGCCGCACCGCGAACCGCTTGGCCTCAGCGGTCGCGCACGGTTCCAGTTGTCCACGTTTGGCCGTAACTGTCCATGTCTTGGAAACCGTTGAGCCCTTGACCTGCGGCGACGCCGGACCCGCGCGCAAAACATGGACAAAACGTCCCGGCGCCGGCCAGTCGGAAGCCCACGTTGCCCAGCAGCGGCTAGCGCAGTTCCCAGTGCACGGGGTCTGCGCCCTGGGCGGCCAGCAGTTCGTTAACCCGGCTGAACGGCCGCGACCCGAAAAACCCGCGGGAGGCCGACAGGGGGCTGGGGTGCACGGTCTCGATCCGCGGCACCTGCTCCAAAACCGGAGCCAGTTGCTGGGCTTCGCGGCCCCAGAGCAGGGCCACCAGCGGTCCGCCGCGCTGGGCCAGCGCCCGGACCGCGAGTTCGGTGATTTGCTCCCACCCCTTGTTGCGGTGGGAGCCGGCCTTGCCGGCCTCCACAGTCAGCGCGCGGTTGAGCAACAACACGCCCTGGTCGCTCCAGGCGCTCAGGTCTCCGTGTTGCGGCGGCCGGATACCCAAATCCATCTGCAGTTCGCGGTAGATATTGGCCAAGCTGCGCGGCAGGGGCCGCACGTGCCGTTCGACGGCGAAGGCCAGTCCGATCGAGTGTCCTGGCGTGGGATAGGGGTCCTGGCCGACGATCAGCACCTTGACCTTGGACAGCGGCCGCTGGAACGCCCGCAACACGTTGGCCGGGGCAGGCAGCAAAGTCTTTCCGGCGGCGCGCTCGCCGTCCAGATAGGAGGCCAAATCCCAGAGCAGCGGTTCGGCCGGTGCGAGCACCTCGGCCCACTCGGGATGGATTACCGCGGAGAGTTCCCGGGGGGAGGCGAACGGATACGGTGCGCCAAAGTCCGCCGCGGGCGGCTGGGCAGGCAGCGGGAAGAGGGCACCGTCGTCGTAGTTCACCGTTCTATCTTTGCGGAAACCACCCGCCGGCAGGCAATCGGGCACCGCGGGCACTGCCGCCAGCGGGCAACCAGGCCACGGCGGGTACTGCCGGCAGTGCTAGTCAGTCACCGCGGGCACTGACGCCGACGGACCATCGGGCGCTGCCGCCAGCGGCAAGCAGGCCACGGCGGGCACTGCCGACAGCGGCCAGTGAGGCACTGCGGGCACTGCCGGCCAGCGGCCAGTCCGGACCCGGCCGGGCGGGGTGAATGACATGCCTGTGATTCGCACTTATCATGGGGACGGTATTGATTGCTGTCAGCAAGTACTAGGAAGCGCAGGTGTGTTGTGGCAGGTTCGGCCGAGGCCAGTGCCTTTTCCATCGAGGCAGAGGTTGACGACGCCAGCCCCCTGAGCGAACGCGACCAGCGGATGCTGGCCCTGGAGCGGCAGTGGTGGAAGTATGCCGGAGCCAAGGAACAGGCCATCCGCGAACTGTTCGACATGTCCGCCACGCACTACTACCAGATCCTGAATGCGCTGATCGACACCGAGGATGCGCTGGCGCACGATCCGATGCTGGTGAAGAGATTGCGTAGACTACGTACGTCCCGCCAGCGCGCGCGCACTGCTCGCAGGCTGGGCACCGACGCCTAGATCCGGGACGGCCTGGTAGGCCGGTTTCCGTTTCTCCACCACCAAGGATGCACTGTACGCGATGACCAAGTACCCCCGGGATGAGTTCGACCAGGTCCCTGAAACTTCAGACCGCCACGGTGTGCACCGCGCCCGCATGGCGACGCCGAAGTCCAACGGCCTGGGCCTGATCGTCCTGGCAGCGGTACTTGCACTGGCGGTGGGGGCCTTGTCGTTCTTCGTGCTCCCGCTGCTGGGGGGCGGGGGATCTCCGACTCCGGTCGCCGCGCAGACCAGCACCGCAACTGCCGCTGCTTCACCGTCGGCGACGGCACAGCAAACCAAAACCCCGGAACCAACGGAAACAGCCACCCCGACGGCCACCAAAGAGGCGACCAGCGAGCCCACGGATGAGCCCACCGAGGAAGCAACCGAGGAACCCACGGAAGAGGCCGCCGCCGTCAACAAGCAGGACCCGGTGATGATCCTCAACGGCACCGGTGTGACCGGACTGGCCGGAACCGTATCGCAGAGGGTGCAGGCGGACGGTTGGTCGATCGCGGTCGTGGACAACTGGGGCGGCGCACCGCTGGCCGGCTCGGTGATCTTCTACAACCCGGGCCAGGAAGCCAACGCGCGGGCCCTCGGTGAATTGCTGGGCATCAGTGCTTTGCAGGCAAACGGCAACGTCTCGCAGTACGTCACCGTGGCGCTCGGTCCCGGCTACCAATAAACGTCCCGGCTACCAATAAACGCAGGCGTTCGGACCCCGCTACCTATAAACGCAGGCGCTGGGCACGGGCCGCCAAGAGGCCTTGGCGCTGGACCCGCAGTACCCATGGGAAGCGTCCGCCCGTGCGGTATTCGGTTACGCCTCAATAACTTAAGTGTGCCACAGCTCACTTTTCTGCCCCTGCTTGGTTTAGGGTAAAACCACTCTGCCGCCGAACCGTAGGCGGCAGGCTGGAACTACTGAGTATGGAGAACGCTATGGCGCTGGGAACCGTCAAATGGTTCAACGCGGAAAAGGGCTACGGCTTTATCACCGTGGACGAAGAAAATTCCGATGTTTTTGTCCACTGGTCCGCTATTCAAATGGATGGTTACCGTTCCCTGGATGAGGGGCAGCGCGTAGAGTTCCAGATCGGCCAGGGCCAGAAGGGCCCGCAGGCAGAAGAGGTCCGGGTCGCGCCGTAGCAGACCCGCAACGACGACGACGGCGGAGGCTGGGGTGCCTCCGCCGCCGGTTCGTCGCGCCGATGGGGCCTACTCCTTCAGCGGGACTCCGCGGGCATCGCGCTTGAACGGTTCCGCCCCGACCAGGATCATGATGCCCTCGACGAAGCCCCAGACGGCGCCGAAGCCAAACGTCAGGAAGGTGACCACAATCTGCACCACGCCGATGGCGACGTGGCCCAGGTAGAACCGGTGCACGCCCAGGCCGCCCAGCAGGATGCCCAGCAGGCCGCCGATCAGCCGCGACTTCTGCTCGGGGTAGTAGTAGCCCTGGGGAGCCCCGTAATACTGCTGCTGGCCGTAGGGCTGCCCCGGCTGGCCCGGCTGCGAGTATTGCTGTCCCGGGGCGCCGTAGGGTTGCTGGCCGAAGGGCTGCTGCCCGGGAGCGGGCTGCTGCTGCCCCGGAACCCCGTAACCGGGCTGCCCGGAAGGCTGCGGGCCGGATGCGCCGTACGGCCGCTGACCGCCGAGCGGCCTCGTCGGGTTCGGGCCCGGTGCCAGGGGTTCGGTGGGGTTGCTGGTGTTCTTTTCGTCCGGTGATTCAGACATGGTTCTCCGACCTTTGCCCGGTGCGGGGCCGATAGTTTGCTTGCGCTGTCTTACCTGCCAATCTACGCGGGACGTGCCGGCCGTTTCCATGGGGGTCCACCCTGATTGTTGGACCGGGGGCGCTCAGGGGAATCGCGATCCGCGAAGCGGTCCGGCCGGCAGCCGCCAACAGCTTGCACTCGACACCTGCGAGTGCTAATTATTGAGTTAGCACTCTCGCGGGCTGACTGCTAAGAAAGCCCGTAGGGAGTGAAACCCGCCACCTCGGTGAGGTGAGCGGCGCGGCGTACAGAAACCGCCGTCGTCGTGAGCCGTCCGTCGCGGGCACCGCAGGTGGCCAGCAGCCGTGAAAAGCTGCGTCCAGTGTCTATTGTCCAGAAGGGACGTAAGCCGCTATGGCAAAGATCATTGCATTTGACGAAGAGGCCCGCCGCGGCCTCGAGCGCGGACTGAACATCCTCGCTGACGCCGTGAAGGTGACCCTCGGCCCGCGTGGCCGCAACGTCGTGCTCGAGAAGAAGTGGGGCGCCCCCACGATCACCAACGATGGTGTGTCCATCGCCAAGGAGATCGAGCTGGACGACCCGTACGAGAAGATCGGCGCCGAGCTGGTCAAGGAAGTCGCCAAGAAGACCGACGACGTCGCCGGTGACGGTACCACCACCGCGACCGTCCTGGCCCAGGCCCTGGTCAAGGAAGGCCTGCGCAACGTTGCTGCCGGCGCCGACCCGCTGAGCCTGAAGCGCGGCATCGAGAAGGCCGTTGACGCCGTCACCGCCGAGCTCATCGCTTCCGCCAAGGAAATCGAGACCAAGGAACAGATCGCCGCCACCGCGTCCATCTCCGCCGGAGATCCGCAGATCGGCGAGCTGATCGCCGAGGCCCTGGACAAGGTGGGCAAGGAAGGCGTCGTCACGGTCGAGGAGTCCAACACCTTCGGCCTGGAGCTGGAACTCACCGAAGGCATGCGCTTCGACAAGGGCTACCTGTCCGCGTACTTCGTCACCGACGCCGAGCGCCAGGAGACGGTCCTTGAGGATCCGTACATCCTGATCGTCAACTCCAAGATCTCCAACGTGAAGGACCTGGTTGGCATCCTGGAGAAGGTCATGCAGTCCGGCAAGCCGCTGCTGATCATCGCCGAGGACGTCGAGGCCGAGGCCCTGGCCACCCTGATCGTGAACAAGATGCGCGGCACCTTCAAGTCCGTTGCCGTTAAGGCTCCGGGCTTCGGCGACCGCCGCAAGGCCATGCTGGCCGACATCGCCATCCTGACCGGCGGCCAGGTCATCGCCGAAGAGGTCGGCCTCAAGCTGGAGAACGCCACCCTGGACCTGCTGGGTCAGGCCCGCAAGGTGGTTGTCACCAAGGACGAGACCACCATCGTCGAAGGTGCCGGCGAAGCCGACGCCATCGCTGGCCGCGTCAACCAGATCCGCGCCGAGATCGAGAACTCCGATTCGGACTACGACCGCGAGAAGCTGCAGGAGCGCCTGGCCAAGCTGGCCGGCGGCGTTGCAGTCATCAAGGCCGGTGCCGCAACCGAGGTCGAGCTCAAGGAACGCAAGCACCGCATCGAGGACGCTGTCCGCAACGCGAAGGCTGCCGTTGAGGAAGGCATCGTCGCCGGTGGCGGCGTGGCCCTGATCCAGGCCGGCGCCAAGGCGTTCGCCAACCTCAACCTCGAAGGCGACGAAGCAACCGGCGCCAACATCGTCAAGGTTGCCATCGACGCTCCGCTGAAGCAGATCGCCCTCAACGCCGGCCTGGAGCCGGGCGTCGTGGCCGACAAGGTGCGCGGGCTGGCCGACGGCCACGGCCTGAACGCTGCCACCGGTGTCTACGAGGACCTGCTGGCTGCGGGCGTGAACGATCCGGTCAAGGTCACCCGCTCTGCCCTGCAGAACGCGGCGTCCATCGCCGGCCTGTTCCTGACCACCGAGGCCGTTGTAGCCGACAAGCCGGAGAAGGCCGCTCCGGCCATGCCGGGCGGCGACGAGATGGGCGGCATGGGCGGCTTCTAAGCTTCCCCGCCACCACCTCGGCCCGACAACGGGCCACGGTTTAGCGAGGCGCGGTTCCCTTCACGGGAGCCGCGCCTTGCGGCCTTAACTCCTCGCCTCAACCCCTCTCCGGGCGGAGCCAGGCCGGCCCCTCGTGCCGCCAGGCGTCCAGCTCCGCGTAGAGGTTCTGCCTCGCACGCTCCAGCCACTTCTCCCGGGCCGCGGGTGTCCGGTACAGCGGATCCAGCGTCAGGAGACGGCGGATGACGGCCGTGCGCCCGGCGGCGAAGTCGGCGTCGGGCACGTGCGCATAGTCTTTGCGGACGTCCCGGACATAGCTGCGGTACTCCGCCGGTGTTGCGCCGAGGACGGACAGATCGGCGTCGCACAGCAGGGCACCGGACCCATCCTGCGGGCCGGGCGAGTGGCTGGCTGTGAGCAGGACCAGCCGGACCACCTCGGCCGTCTCCTCACTGCTGCAGCCGGCCGCCGGCAGGCAGGCAGCCGCCAGGTCTGCCGATTCCTGTTCATCCACGCCGGGCCGGCCGTTGTAGACGGCGTCGTGGAACCATGCCGCCAACCACACCGCCCGTGGCCGGGGACCGGACGCGGCGGGGGAAGTGAGCTGCTCCAGCGCCTCCAGGACGGCCAGCAGGTGTCCGGGGCCATGGTAGTGCCGGTGCGGTTCTGCCCAGCGGTCCAGCAGGTCGCGGCCGAGGTCCTGCTGCCCGGGCAGCAGCTCGTTCCACCGGCGCAGCAGTACCCGGCGCAGTTTTTCCGGGCGTTGACGGGCCGGGACGCGCAGCCCGCTCGCCTGTAGCCGGCGGGTCAGGTCGCCGGCGCTGACCTCGACGGCACCCAGCTGGACCAGCTCGCCGTAGCGGCTGGCCGGCACGTCGTAGTGATCCCGGTCGAAGGCCCGCTCGCGAATGCCGGCGGCCGCCGCGAAGCGGTGCAGTTCGGCCAGCGAGGTGTCAGAGACCAAGTGGGAAAAGTGGGTGCCGTGCGCCGGCCAGAGCGGAGGATCGATGAGTATTGCCACGTGCCCAGCCTAGGGCCAGGAATGTTTGCCATGTGCCCCGCCCAGGGCCAGGAACGGTGGCAGGATCTGAAAAGATGGAGCTCATGACTATCACTGCTGCCGCCGATGGCTCCGCGCTCGGCAATCCCGGTCCGGCCGGCTGGGCCTGGTACATCGACGACACCGCGTGGGCTGCCGGCGGCTGGCCGCACGGCACCAACAACCAGGGCGAGCTGATGGCCGTGCTGGACCTGTTCCGGGCCACGGCGCACCTGCCGCAGGAACACCTGCGCGTGTTGTGCGACAGCCAGTACGTGATCAACTGCGTGACCAAGTGGATGCCGGGCTGGAAGCGGCGCGGCTGGAAAAAGGCCGACGGCAAGCCGGTGCTGAACGTCGACTTGCTCAAGGACATCGACGCCGCGATCAAGGGGCGCAGCTACGAGTTCGAGTGGGTGAAGGGCCACGCCGGACACAAGCTGAACGAAGCCGCCGACGAACGCGCCCGCGCGGTGGCCCTCGCCTTCCAGAACGGCACCGGCGCACCGGCCGGCCCGGGCTTTCCCGGCGGACCGGGAACCTCCGGCAGCGCCGTCTTCGAATCGGCGCCGGCTGCTGCCGCCCGCACGGGAAACACACCGGCGGCCCGGGCGGCAGCGGAGCCGGGTTCTCCCGGAAACGGAGCGGGGCGGTCGGCAGCAGCAGTCGTGCCGGAGCCGGACCTGTTCTCCGAGTTGGAAGACTTCGCGGATGCCGCCGCAGAAGGGGACGCCGCGGAAGAGCTGGTCGTGCGGCTGGAGCAGGAGCTGCTCAGTCCCGCCGTCCGGGCGGACTACGGGCGCCTGGCCGTGCTGCTGCACCCCGACTTCGCCGAGATTGGCGAAGCCGGCCGGATGTGGACGCGGGACGCCATGATCAGCGAACTCCAGGAAAGCCCTGAGCTGGACGCCTCAATGGAGGTCTTCGCCGTCGAACGGCTCGGTGAAGACAGCATCCTGCTGACCTACCGCAGCATCCGCCGCGACGCGTCGGCACTGCGCAGTTCGCTCTGGCTGCGCGATGGCGGGCGGTGGCGCCTGCGCTTCCACCAGGGCACGCCCGAGCAGGACTGAACGCCGGCCGCGCGCCCGGCCATGTGCCCCCGCGCGCCAACACCGCGCCCGCACACCGCGCCGTCGCGCGCCGGCACCCCCTCGGCCCGGCACCGCACCCGGCGCCAGCGGCCCACCCTGCGGCCGTGCACCCGCACTCCGGCCCGACTATCGTCAGGCCAGGAACATCCTCGCGTTGGCCTCCTCGGCCTGCGAGTACTGCTGCGAGGCGTGGGACAACGCCGCGTTGATGCTGGCCAGGGATTCTTCCACCTTCAGCTGGGTGGCCCGCCAGTCCGTGATCAACTGCTGGAAGTTCGCCGCCGCCGAACCCGTCCACAGCGACTCCAATTCGCGCAACCCGGACTGCATTGTGTTCACCTCCACCTGCAGCCGTCCGATGGTGCCCTGCACGGCCATGCTCTTGGCGGCAAGAGCCTCGCTGTCTACCTGGAATACGGCCATGGTGTCCTCCGCTCGTGGGTGGATCTATCCGACACGGTTCAGGCTAGGCAGCGGCCAAAGGTGCCGCGAGGCCCAAGCCGCCGGCTGTGGAAAAGCCCGGCGCGGAATGCCCCTGCGGTCACTCGAGGTTGAAGGCGCCGTCCTCGTCCGCGGGCGGATGATACGGGATCCGGATGGACATGGTTGCGCCGCCGCCCGGGGTCTCGGTCAACCTGACGGTGCCGTCATGCTGGGCCACCAGGGCCGCGACGATGGCCAGGCCCAGCCCGGTGCCTCCGGTCTCGCGATACCGGGAGGTGTCCGCCCGGTAGAAACGTTCGAACACACGGGAGGCCTCGTCTTCGGAGATGCCCGGTCCGTGGTCGCGGATTTCCAGGACAGAATCCAAGCGGTCGTCGATCACCGGCTGAACGCCGACGGCGATCTCCAGCGGTGAGCCTTCAGGCGTGTAGCGCAGGGCGTTGGTGACCAAGTTGGCCACCACCTGGCGCAGTCGGGCCTCGTCGCCCACGATCGGCGCCGGCCGCGGCGCTCCGCCGTCGAGCCCCACGACGGTGATGGCGCGGTCCGGGGCGCTGGCGCGGGCATCCAAAGCCGCATCGTTGCCGAGCATGAGGAGATCCAGCGGCTTGGTTTCGAGCGGACGCTGTTCATCCACCCGTGCCAGGGTCAGCAGGTCCTCCACGAGTTGGCCCATGCGCTTGGCTTCGCTCTCGATCCGGCCCATGGCGGCACCGACGTCGTCCGGCGTCTGCAGCGCGCCGTGCCGGTACAGCTCGGAGAAGCCGCGGATGGTGACCAGCGGGGTGCGCAGTTCGTGCGAGGCATCCTGGACGAAACGCCGCATTCGCTGTTCGGATGCGGTTCGGGACGCGAAGGCGGTTTCGATGTGGGCGAGCATGGCGTTCAGCGAGCTGGAGAGCCGGCCCACTTCGGTCGCCGGGTTCAGCACGTCGACGCGGCGCGAGAGGTCCCCGGCGGCAATGGCCGCGGCCGTTTTCTCCACCCGGGCCAACGGCCGGAAGGACCGGGTGACGGCCAGCCACACTATGCCGATGGCGGCGACCGTGGCCGAGACGGCGATGAGAAGCGTGCTCGCCGCGACCTTGTCGAAGGTGCCGTTCACCTCGTTGTAGCTCACTGCCACGGCGACCGAGCCGGAATCGTTCTGGAGGGGCGTGACCCACACGCGCCAGCCCTGGCTGTCCCGTTCGGTACCGGGCACGTGGAAACCCCGGCCCTCGAGTGCTTGGGCCCTGTCCGGAGTGATGTCCTTCAGATTCGGGCGGTCACCGGCGGGGTTCGTGTCAATCGTGAGCTCGCCGTCCCGGGTGAACAAGGCGCCGTAATACCTCGACGAGTAGGACATCCCGCTGGGGGAGGTCGCTTCACGGACCAGGAAGGACGAGATGGACTGGCGGTTATTGAGCAGGTCCTCGTCGAGTTGCCTCACCAGCGTGTCGTGAAGCTGGGTCAGGATCAGCGCCGAGGTCAGGGTCAGGGTGGCGACCATGAGCACGCCCATGATCAGCACCAGCTGCGACCGCAGGGATGCTGACTTCCATCGATCCAGCATGGATCAGCGGCGGTCGGCCGTGCGCAGCAGGTACCCCACGCCGCGCTTGGTCTGGATCAGCGGCGGATTGTCCGGATTCGTGTCGATCTTCCGGCGCAGGTAGGAAATGTAGGACTCGACGATTGAGGCGTCGCCGTTGAAGTCGTATTCCCAGACGTGGTCCAGAATCTGCGCCTTGGAGAGCACCCTGTTGGGGTTCAGCATCAGGTAGCGCAACAACTTGAACTCGGTAGGGGAGAGGTCGATGACGTCGCCGCCCCGGCGCACCTCGTGCGCGTCGTCGTCGAGCTCCAGGTCGTCCACCTGGATGATCGCGTCGTCTTCCAGCAGCGGCCGGGTGCGGCGGAGCACGGCGCGGATCCGGGCCACCACTTCGTCCAAGCTGAAGGGCTTGGTCACGTAGTCGTCGCCGCCGACCGTCAGGCCGGTGACCTTGTCTTCGGTCTCGTCGCGCGCGGTGAGGAAGACTACCGGGAAATGACGGCCGGAGGCCCGGAGTTTGCGGGTGACGGTGAAGCCGTCCATGTCCGGAAGCATCACGTCCAGCACCGCCAGATCGGGTGAATGTTCTTCGGCGGCGTCCAGGGCCTCGCGGCCGTTGGCGGCAGCCACAACCTCGAATCCTGCGAACCGCAGCGAGGTCGACAGCAGTTCCCGGATGTTCGGCTCGTCGTCGACGACCAACAGTTTGGCTTCGGGCTCAGGCTTTTTCACCCTTCCAGTGTGCGCCCGGTTTCTGGGAGTTTGCTGAATGAATGCTGCGCGCGGAGGGCGGCCCTGATGACCCATTCCGGGCCCGGGCAAATGGGGCGTTTGCCCGATGCTGCCCCACCTGTCGGAGGCGGATTCTTGAGTGGTCGGCGAAAGTCCGGCAAAGCCGAAAGGGAAATCATGCAGTCAGCAGTAATGGCCAGCGAATCCGAAGCAGCCAATATCTACGAAACGGTCGAGGAGTTCGAGGGCTCCCGAACCTTTGACCTCCGGCAGCTGCTCCACGACACGGCAAGGGCGCTGAGCGCGGCGGCGGCCAGCACACGCCGCAGCCTTGCCCGTCGCCGCATGGACCGGCGCCGCTGGGCGGTTGATTACCAGCGTCTGGAGGAGGTCCGCGAAGAGGCCTTCCTCCAGCTGTACCGAAACGGCGGCCTGCGCTGAGGCTGGCGGCAACCCCCGGAGGGGCATGATCATCAGGCGTTGCAGCCCTTGATGAGCTCCCCTTCGGGGCGCCGGCAGCGGTCGGTGACGCCGATTTCGATGTCCATGCCGCCCGCCACAACGGTCACGGCGCCGCCCGCCACCACCGTCGCGATGCCGCGAGGGTCCCCGGGGCGCAGGGCCGACCTACGGCTGCAGCACGTCGTTGGCGTCCTTGATGGTGTAGGCGTAGCCCTGCTCGGCCAGGAAGCGCTGGCGTTTGGCCGCGAAGTCCTGGTCCAACGTGTCCCGCGCGACCAGGGTATAGAACCGGGCGGACCGGCCGTCCGCCTTGGGGCGCAGGAGCCGGCCCAGCCGCTGGGCTTCTTCCTGCCGTGAGCCGAACGATCCCGACACCTGGATGGCCACGGTGGCTTCGGGCAGGTCGATGGAGAAGTTGGCTACCTTGGAGACCACCAGCGTCTGCAGTTCACCGCGGCGGAAAGCGTCGAACAGCCGCTGCCGTTCCTTCACCGACGTCTCGCCCTTGATCACGGGCGCGTCCAGGTGCGCGGCAATCTCGTCCAGCTGGTCGATGTACTGACCGATCACCAGCAGCTGCTCGCCCCGGTGCGCCCGCACCAAGGCGTCGACCACCGGGGTCTTGGTCGGGGACGTTGCACACAGCCGGTACCTGTCGCCGTCGTCGGCCATGGCGTACGCCACCCGCTCGTCCCGCGGCAGGTCCACCCGGACCTCGACGCAGTCGGCGGGCGCGATGTAGCCCTGCGCCTCGATGTCCTTCCACGGCGCGTCGTAGCGCTTCGGGCCGATCAGCGAGAACACCTCGCCCTCGCGGCCGTCCTCGCGCACCAACGTGGCGGTCAGCCCCAGCCGCCGCCGCGCCTGCAGGTCCGCGGTCATCCGGAACATCGGGGCCGGCAGCAGATGCACCTCGTCGTAGATGATCAGGCCCCAGTCGTTGGCATCCAGGAGCTCCAGGTGCGGATACAGTCCGCCGCGGCGCATGGTCAGCACCTGGTAGGTGGCGATGGTGACCGGCCGGATTTCCTTAACCGAGCCGGAGTATTCGCCCACCTCCTCCGCGGTCAGGGAGGTCCGGCGGACCAGTTCGTCCTTCCACTGCCGTGCGGAGACGGTGTTGGTCACGAGCACCAGGGTGGTGGTGGAGCTGGTGGCCATCGCGGCCGCGCCGACCAGCGTCTTGCCGGCCCCGCAGGGCAGGACGACGACGCCGGAACCGCCGGCCCAGAAATTCTCCACGGCCAGGCGCTGGTACGGCCGCAACTGCCAGCCGCCCGGCTCCGCGGATTCGGCCAGCGCAATCGGATGCGGCGTGCCGTCGACGTAGCCGGCCAGGTCCTCCGCGGGCCAGCCCAGCTTGAGCAGCAGTTGCTTGAGCTGGCCGCGCTGCGAGGAGTGCACCACGGTGGTCTCGGCATCGATCCGCGGACCCAGCAGCGGCTGGATCTTCTTGGCGTGCATGACCTCTTCGAGTACCGGGTAGTCGGTGGTGCGCAGCACCAGGCCATGCTGAGGGTCCTTCTCCAGCCGCAGCCGCCCGTACCGGGACATGGTGTCCTCGATGTCCACCAGCAGCGCGTGCGGCACCGGGAAGCGCGAGTAGTTCAGCAGCGTGTCCAGCACCTGTTCGGCGTCCAGCCCGGCGGCGCGGGCGTTCCACAGCCCCAGCGGAGTGATCCGGTAGGAATGCATGTGCTCGGGTGCGCGCTCCAGTTCGGCGAACGCGGCGATGGCGTGCCGGGCCTCTGTGGCCTGTTCGTGGTCCACCTCCAGCAGGATCGTCTTGTCGCTTTGGACGATCAGGGGTCCGTTGGCCATTCAGCTGCCCTCCACTAGTTCAATGTCCATCACGCGGTGGATGGAGACGGTGCGCTCGCTGTCACGGTCGGGGTCGAAGACGCGCACCCGCCCGCCGCTGACGGACAGCGGGAGCATCACCTGGCGCCGGTGGTTGCCGTCCGGGTCCACGATGCCGATCCGGACCTTTTGTTTCAACCGGACCGCAGTGCGCAGCGTTTCCAGCGCCAGCAGCGGCCCGGCCTCGGCGGCCGGGCGGGACGGAACGCCGCTGCTCCGCAGCATCGCCAGCTGGGCATCGGCATCTTCGGCGGTGAGCTCCCAGGGGTTCGTCCTGACCGGGAACGACGACGACGCGCGGCCGGCCTGCGCAGCTGCGGAACCATCCGCCGGGGTGCCCTCCGCAGCAGCACGCCCGCCGGTGGCCGCCCCGCCGGTGCCCGCCCCGCCGCCCAGCGCCACGCCGCCCAGCACCACGCCGTCGTCGGCCTCCGGAGCCGGCGCGTAACCGAGCTGGCGCAGGGAGGCGAGCAGACCGCGGGCTCCGGTACGCGACACCAGCACCGTAGGCGCCAGCCGGCGCAGGCCCAGCCGAGCCGCGCGCGGGTCGGCGAGCAGATCCGTCAAGGCATCTTCGTCGTCGCTGCGCAGGAAGCCGGCGGCCGCGCCGACCCGCAGCGCACCGTGCCGGGAAGCGGTATCCGCCACGAGATACTCCAGCGGCTGCGGCACGCCGGTGGCCGAATGCCGGACCAGAAAGCCGAGGATCCCGGCGGCGTCCCGGCCGGCGTCGAGGGCGCGCCGGATGCTGTCCGCCGAGAACCGGTAGATGGCCGCCGGGCCCTGGCCTTCGGCATCGGACAGCAAGGACAGCTCCGCGGCGATATCCGGGGCCAGATACCCGGGAGCAACGGCCGTCAGGTCCGCCTGCAGCATGAACTTGTCCAGCGGTTCCGGCAGCTGCTCGGCCAGCAGCGCGGCGGCCTCGGCCAGCCGGCCCTGCGCCGTCGCCCGACCCAGCCCGGTCAACGCGCCGGAGCCCACGAGGCCCAGCCGCGCGGCCTCGGTCAGGACGCCCGGAACCAGCCGCTTGAACCGGCGCTGCTGCCGGGGTCGCCGCCAGACGAGATAGGCGGTAACGTCCTCAGGCGAGGGCGCCGGCGTGCTGCCGGTCGGTCCGCCCTGCTCCGGGGTGCAGTGCCCGGCGCGGCCGCCGGTGGATCCCTCCTCCTGCTCCGGGTTGCCGTGCCCCGCCCTGCCGCCGCTGGAATCAGCCGGGCCGCGGAGTTCGTCCAGCGCCTCGAGCACGTGGCGCCGGACTGTCGGGGCGTCAGGCCGGGACGCTTCGGCGGCCAGCGCATTAATGGCAGTGTCCGACGGCGTCCGCCCGCCCACGAGCGAGGGTGCCCGGTCCAGCTGCAGCCAGGACGAGACCAGCAGCTGCCATTGGTCCCGGCGCTCCAGGGAACCGAAACTGGCGTTCGCATAAACCACCCAGCGGGAGGTATCTACGTCCAGGACGACCAGTCCGGCCGCGGCGGACAGTTCCAGCAGCCAGCTGGTCACGCCCGGTTCGATCCGCAGCGACTCGGCCAGCCGCCGGACTTCGCGGACGCCCACACCGCCGGCCCGCAGGGTGGCCACCGGCCCCCGGCGTATCTGTTCCAACAGCTCGGCCACGAGCCGCAGCGTCTCGGCTGCGGCGGAGAACGCCGCGTTGTCACGCAGGGAATTCCGGACCTGACGGGCGGCAATGGCCGGCGGCCGCGTATGCCAGGGATCTGCCACGGCGCCGCCGCGCACCGCCAGACCCGCCGCCCGGGGGAGTTCCACGTGCGACGCGTCGATGGGCACCAGGAGGGCATGGGCTGCCAGCCAGTCGATCGGTGAGGCGGCGTCGCGCGGGCCCGTTCCGGCCAGCCGGTGCGGAAGCGCCCCGAGCGGGGAGCGGCGGAACTTCCCGAGCAGCTCGTCCGTATGCTCCGGCGCCTTGGCCATCAGCGCCGGCCAGGTCCGCGGGTCGGCGAGCCAGCCCTCAAGCACGGCGGCGGCCCGGATGCCCGGGGACGGCGCGCCGGGGCCTTCGTCCAGTTCCGGCTCCGGAGAATCGGCGGGGAGGGCGTAACCGGCCTCCCGCAGCAGCCGCACCGTACCGTCCAGATGGTCGGCGGCCACGGGGCTTGCGGCGGCCAGGGCCGCGTAGCTGCGGCCGAGGCCGGACGGATACGGTCCCAGCGCTTCGGCCAGGCTCGCCACCGGAAGGTAGGCCGGGGAAGGAGAGGTGGCACCGCCGTCGTCGTGGGCGGGCGGTTCCGCGGACAGCAGCAGGGCGAGGCCATGCAGCCGCGCCAGGCAGGAGTCCAGTTCGTGAGGCGGCGTCGCGATGCCGGCCGGGGGCACGAGCAGCGGGCGCAGGGAACTTGCGTCGGCGGCGCGCCCGGCATCCACATCGGTGCTGAGCGCTACCGCTTCGAGCACCTCGAGCTCGGGCCGGGACAGCTGTTCCAGCACTCGCTGCAGGCTAATCCGCGTGCACGCGCGCGCCGCCAGGGCGGAAAAGTCCGGCACGGCCGGTAGGCACAGATCCGGGCGCGCGCTGAACAGCTGCCGCAGCTCTGTGTCGCTGCGGGCGGCCAACTGGCCAGCCAAGGCGCGGATGGAGGACACCGGATTAACGTTACCCCGCGCCTCTGCGGCGCAGCGGTGCCGGGAGGGGCCGGTCTCGGGAGCGGCTGCTGCCGCTAGCTGCGGCGGCGGCGGCGGACGCTGCCGGCCACCAGCAGCACCATCAGCACGAAGGCGATGGGAAAGCAGAACCAGGCCAGTCCCAGGAAGCCCGTCCACACCTCGGTGCCGGCCATGGCGCCGGCCAGAATCACGCCCAGGCTGCCCAGCCCTACCAACAGCACGACGACGGCGGCAACGACCAGCGCTCGGTGCAACGCACCGGACTCGGCGGGTCGGGACGCATTCTGGGCGGGGACGGTTCCGGGCATGACACCAGATTACAGCGGCCTGCCGCGGCCCCATTCCCGACGCTCACGCCACGAGCGGAAAGCTGTGGGCAACGGGCTCGGCCGTCGGCGGAACACGATAACCTAGAGACAGACTTTCCCCGATTCGGCGCGGTCGCGTGTGCGGCCGCTGTGCTACCGGCGGGGCCCATGGTAAGAACGCAGCAGCGTGCGGTACCGCTGCATCATGAAGCAGAACGAGGTAAGCAAAGTGCCCATCGGCAAAGTCAAGTGGTTTGACACGGATAAAGGGTTCGGATTCCTGGCCAGCGAAGACGGACAGGAAGTGTTCCTGCACGCGTCGGCGCTGCCGGCCGGCGTCAAGGACGTCAAGCCAGGCACCCGGATGGAATTCGGCATAGCCGATGGCCGGCGTGGCCCGTCCGCGCTCTCGGCGCGCATCCTCGACGCCGCTCCCTCGGTGGTCCGGGCAACGCGCAAGCCGGCCGAGGACATGGCCGTGATCACAGAAGACCTGATCAAGCTGCTGGACGAAATTTCCAACGGCCTGCGCAAGGGCCGCTACCCGGAGCGCTCCCACGCGTCGAAGGTCGCAGCGGTGCTCCGCCGCGTGGCCGACGACCTGGACGCGTAAGCGGCCTTGATGACTGAAAACGTGACCGACGCCGGCGCTGAAACGGTTGACGCGGAACAGGCGGCCGCCGGCGAGCCGCAGGCCGAGGCCGCGCCCCGGCGTCGTCCCGCGAAGCGCGCTCCCAAACTGGACCCTGTGCTGGCCGCCGCGGTGGACCGTGCGCGCGACGGTGTGCTGGAGATCGCCCCGTCCGAGCAAATCGGCGCGCACGTCGGCAGCTTTGCCGACGGCGACCGCTTGGTCACCCATCGGTTCGAGGCGCAACTGGCGGGCTATGTGGGCTGGCAGTGGTACGCCACGTTGGCCCGGGTGCCGCGCGGCAAGGATGCTACGGTCTGCGAAGTTGGCCTGCTTCCCTCGGAGAAGTCGCTGCTCGCTCCCGAGTGGGTGCCGTGGGCCGACCGGGTTCGGCCTGAAGAAGCCGCGGCCGCGGCGGCGGAAGCAGAGGCGGCGGATGCGGCAGCGGCGGCGGAACGCACCGAGGCAGCCGCTGCGGGAGATGCGGCAGCGGCGACGGACACCGAGGCAGATGCTGCGGGAGATGCGGCAGCGGCGACGGACACCGAGGCAGATGCTGCGGCAGATGCGCCAGACGACGCCGGTGCAGCCCCCGATACGGGTGCGCCAGACAACGCCGGTGCAGCCGCGGACGGCATGGCTGCAGCTGTGGACCCGAGACCGGCCACCGAGGACGTAGCCCCCGGGAACCGGGCCGAGACGTCCGACATCACCGCGACCGAGGACGGCGCCGAAACTACGTCCTGACGCGACCCATCGACGAGGCAGGTATGCAGCCGGAAAGGGCGGTAAAGCGTGTTTCGTTCACTGAGGTTGTTCAACTACCGGATCTGGTTCATTGGAGCGTTGGTCTCCAATATCGGCACGTGGATGCAGCGTACGGCGCAGGACTGGCTGGTCTACGACATCCTGACCGAGCAGGACGCCGCTGCCATGGGCATCGTGATGGCTCTGCAGATGGGACCGCAACTGGTCATGGCTCCCTGGGCCGGGCTGGTTGCCGACCGGTTTGACCGGCAAAAGCTGCTGATGGCCACCCAGATCTCGATGGCCGTGCTGGGCCTGGCGTTAGGGTTGATGGTGATCGCCGACGTCGCCCAGCTGTGGCACGTCTACGCCTTCGCCCTGGCACTAGGGATGGTGACAGCGGTGGACGCGCCCGCACGGCAGACGTTCGTCTCGGACGTGGTGCGCGACGAATACCTGCCGAATGCGGTGGCGCTGAACAGCACCTCGTTCAACCTGGCCAGGATGGTCGGGCCGGCCATTGCCGGTGTGCTTACCGTCGCCATCGGGCCCGGCCCGGTGTTCCTCATCAACACAGCCACCTTCGCGGCGATGATCGCGGCGCTGCTCGCCATCCGACGCCAGGAGCTTCACCTGCGGGAGAAGGCGGCCAAGGGGCGCGGACAGATCCTCGAAGGCTTCCGGTATGTGAAGCAGCGGCCCGACCTGGTGGTGGTGCTGGCCGCCATTTTCATCATCGGTACCTTCGGCCTGAACTTTTCCGTCTTTGTCGCCTCCATGGCGCGCACGGAATTCGGGGGGCACGCCGGTGATTTCGGCATACTCTCCTCGGTGATGGCAGCGGGTTCGGTCACCGGCTCGCTGCTTAGCGCGCGGCGCGACCGGCCCCGGCTGCGCTATATCTTCGGCGCGTCGGTGGCCTTCGGCATCGCCTGCACCGTGGCAGGGCTGGCCCCGACGGTCTGGCTCTTCGGGCTGGCGCTGGTGCCGGTCGGTGCTGCGGCCATCACGATCATGACCAGCGCCAATGCCTACGTGCAGACCACGACTGCTCCCATGATGCGTGGGCGCGTCATGTCCTTGTATATGGCCATCCTGATGGGCGGCACCCCGATCGGTGCGCCGCTGGTCGGCTTGGTGGCCAACAGCTTCGGACCGCGCTGGGGGCTGGGCGTAGCCGCGCTGTCAGGCATGGCCGCCGCCGCCATCGGGATCGTATGGGCCTGGCGTGCGCACCACATGCGTCTGCGCTTCGACCGCTCTGCCGTGCGGAAACTGAGAATCACCTACGGCGTGCCGGACCGGCCCGTCTAAGAGCTGCAGCGACGGCAGACAACCTGCCTTCGGCAGTTTCTGCTGGCGCCCCGACCTCTTCTGCTCGTGCCGCGGGAAGCTCAGAAAGGCGGTGGTGCGTCGGGGTCGGTGTTGTCGTCAGGCAGCTCGATGCCGCCGAGAGTACGTTTTGGTCTTTGGTCACCGCGGTCAATGGTGTCCCAGGCGACGTCGTCTCCGGCTGTATCTTCGGCGCCGTCGGTGTTGTCTCCGCTTCCGCCATGGGCGGCGGCTTCCGTTTCCTTCGGCCGGGGCAGGAGGGTGTCCCAGCCCTCGTCCGGATGCGTGGTCTTGCGGTGGCCGGTGCGCGTGGTCCACGTGATCTGACCGTGTGGCCCGGCAGCGGCGCGGACGTGCCCGCCGGTCTTCGCCGCATGATGCGCGCTGCACAGACACTGCAGGTTTTCCAGCACGGTCGGCCCGCCGTCGTCCCACGCGAGGACATGGTCGATCTCGCAGTACCTGGCCGCGCGGCGGCATCCGGGGAAACGGCAGTGCCGGTCCCGGACACGGACAAGGCGTTTGAGCCACTCGGGCGGGATCCGCAGTTTCCGGGCGGCCGCGATCGCCTGACCATGGTCGTCGGTGAGCACCAGCAACCAGGATCTCGCCAGCTGGGCCAGTTGCCGTCCCATGTCCGGCGGAATCGGCCCGTGCCCCGCCAAGTCCCCAGGCTCCTCGCTCATTTCCAGCAGCGTGGTCAAGGGCATGGTGACCAGCATCCCCGGCCCAGCACCGGCGCGGTCACCGCCGCCGAGTGCGGCCCGGCCACCGCCGCCGCAGACGGGTGCGGACCGACCACCGCCGCCGCCGGCCGGTGCCGGCCTGGGAACCGCAACACCGCCGTCCCCTGACGTGCCTCCAGCGAAGCTGCCGCTGCCGGCGGATATCTGTGCAGGTGCCGGTGCTGCCGGTACTGTGTCTTCCGCCTTCGCAGTCTTCGCGGGGCTGGCCGCGCCGGTGCCGTCGGTCAGCAGCAGGTCGGTGAACACGTCGGCGCGCAGCTGGGGCAGAGTCCGTTCTTCGCCGGGGCCTTGGAGGGAGCGGGCCGTGGACTGGATCCGGTCGAAGACCAGATGCGCCTTGTCCGCGCTGGTGCGGATCCACAGTTCGGCCATCCCGTCGTCCTGTTCGGTCAGCTGCACGTTACGGGACTCGTTCGCCCGCCGGTGCCGCTCCGCCAAGGACTCCGGGTGCAGCCGGTCCCGCATCCGCCGGGCACGGGACCGGACCGCGTCCAGCGTGATGTCCCCGGCACCGGGCAGCACCGCGGCTTCGAAGTCCTGGAGACACTCCGGCGGGAGGTCGGCGGAGCCGCGGGCCAGCGCCTTCGCGCGCGGCAAGTCAAGGTCACCGCGGCCCATCGCCTCGAGAGTGCCAGGCAGGTGCGTGCAGATGTGCCGGGCATCGGCCAGCATGGCCCGCGCCGCGGCATCCCCCGTGCAGAGATGTGCCGAGATCTCCTGCGGCGCGAACCGGGAAAAGCCTTCCGGGTCGCAGTCGGCGCCAACGCCGGGACGAAGCCGGGCGAAGCGGTGCAACGCCTTGACCTGGCACGACTGCACCCACGCCTCCACCCGCGCCGCAGCCAAGAGATAATCCATGGTCTGCACGTCATCCAGTTCCGCCGGCTCCACCACCGCCAACAGGCCGGCCAACACGGCAGGCACGCCCACGCCACCCTCGGGCACCACCGGCCTGCACGCGGCGCCCTCCGGCACCAACGGCAGGCCTACACCGTCCTCCCCGGTCCCGGCCGATTGCAGTCCGCTGCCCAATCCCTGAGCTGCTTCGACGTCCTCGGGCACGGGAGGCTCGCCGCCGGTGGCTTCGGTTGGGGAAGAAACCTCTGCAGAGCTGGCGTCAACGGCGGCAGACGCACCCAGGTCGGCGGCCGCCGGAAAGAATCCGGCGCCATCAGGCACGATGCCATAACGTCGCAGCAGCGCATCAGCCAACACTCGCTGCAGCAGCGCCTCCTGCAGGGAACTGTCCGGACGCGAGGGCACACCCAGGTCCATCACCAGTCCCTGTCCCGGAACCGGGAACCGAAGCTCGCCGCCCTCGCCGTCCATATCCTCACGCTACCGGCTGCTTCGGACAGTTTGACGTTGAGCAATCAGGTTCGCTGGACGGGCGGTTCAATGCTGCCGACGCATCGCTGCTGACGAGATGCTGGTGAAGAAACGCCGTTGTGTAACGCCGCTGACGGAACGCTGCCGACGCTTCGCTGGTGACGAAACGCCGTTGTGTAACGGCGCTGACGGAACGCCGCTGACGGAACGGCCGCTGACGGAACGGCTGCTGACGCAGCTGCCAACGTAAAGCTGCCGATGAACCGCTGCTGACGCAACGCTGCTGACGCAACGCTGCTGACGCAACGCTGCTGACGCAGCTGCCAACGTAAAGCTCCCGATGAAACGCTGGTGACGCAGCGCTGGTGACGCAGCGCTGCCAAGGCAACCCTGCTGGTAACGCTCCACACAACTGCTGCCAACGAAAAAGGTCCGGCCGCCGCGAACGGAAGCCGGACCTTAGCGAATCGACACGTCGTCGGGGGAGTCAGCCCTGCAGCCGGTCCACCACGTAGTCGATGCAGGCCAGCAGTGCGCTGACGTCCTCAGGCTCCACGGCGACAAAGGTGGCGATGCGCAGCTGGTTGCGGCCGAGCTTGCGGTACGGCTCCACATCCACCACTCCGTTAGCGCGCAGCACCTTGGCGACCGCCGCGGCATCAACCGACTCGTCGAAGTCCACCGTCGCAATGACGTTGGAGCGGTGCTCCGGGTTAGCCACGTACGGGGTCGCCACCGCAGAAGCCTCCGCCCACTGGTACACCCGTCCTGCCGAATCGGCGGTGCGGCCGGAAGCGAAGTCCAGGCCTCCGTTGCCGTTCAGCCACTCGATCTGCGCATTGAGCGTGACCAGGGTGGCCAGCGCGGGCGTGTTGTAGGTCTGGTTCTTCAGCGAGTTGTCGATGGCCGTTTCAAGATTGAGGAAGTCGGGAATCCAGCGGTTGGTGGCACCGATCCGGGCCGCCCGTTCCAGCGCTGCGGGGGAGAAGACGCCCAGCCACAGGCCGCCGTCGGAGGCGAAGTTCTTCTGGGGCGCGAAATAGTAGACGTCGCTCTGGGTGACATCCACGTCCAGCCCGCCCGCTGCGGAGGTGGCGTCGATGAGGACCAACGCGCCGTCGTCGGCACCATTCACGCGCTGCACCGGAGCGGCCACACCGGTGGAAGTTTCGTTCTGCGCCCAGGCATAAACATCCACGCCGGCCTCTGCCCGCGGCTCCGGCCGGGAGCCGGGTTCCGAGGTGATGATGCTGGACTCGGCCAGGAACGGGGCCTTGTTGGTGGCCGCGGCGAACTTGGAACTGAACTCGCCAAAGGACAGGTGCTGGGCCTTCTGCTCCACCAGTCCGAAGGATGCAACGTCCCAGAATGCCGTCGAGCCGCCAACGCCCAGGATGACCTCGTAACCCTCCGGCGCCTTGAAGAACGCCTTGAGCCCCTCGCGGACGCTGCCCACGAGGTTCTTCACCGGTGCCTGGCGGTGCGACGTGCCCAGCAGGTTCCGGCCGGCGGCGACCAGGGCGTCGACCTGTTCCGGACGGACCTTGGACGGTCCGGCGCCAAAGCGCCCGTCCTTCGGAAGCAGGTCGGCGGGAATGCTGATGGACTGGGTATCGCTCATGAATACCTTTCCTGGCGTGGGGGCAATGATCTCGATGGCGGTTCGCCGTTGAACGCCCGTTTCATTCTGCCCCAACGCCGAGGGCCGCCGTTAGTTGAACCCGGCATTGTTGCGTTGGCCGCATGGCGCGTCAGCTCGCGGCGTAGCTGCCGGTCCGGCACGGAAAACAGGCTAGGCTGGGGAGGGGAAAACACCCTCATGCATGCTGCTGGAGCAGCCTTTTCACCGCGCCGAGGAGCAAGAAGCCATTGACTGATCTCATCGACACTACCGAGATGTACCTGCGCACTATCCTCGAGCTCGAAGAAGAGAACATCGTTGCGCTGCGCGCCCGGATCGCCGAGCGGCTGCGCCACTCGGGCCCGACGGTTTCGCAGACGATCGGGCGGATGGAGCGGGACGGTCTCGTGGTCGTCACCGGCGACAGGCATCTGGAGCTGACCGAACTGGGCCGGCGCAAAGCGACCGAAGTGATGCGCAAGCACCGGCTGGCCGAGCGGTTACTCTCCGACGTCATCGGACTGGACTGGGCCTACGTTCATGACGAGGCCTGCCGCTGGGAACACGTGATGAGCGAACGGGTCGAGCAGCGGCTCTACGAACTGCTGGGCAGGCCGACGGTTTCGCCGTATGGCAATCCCATCCCCGGATTGGAAGCGCTCGGGGGCCAGCCGGCCGAAGAGTTCACCTCCGGCGTGCTCAATCTCGCGCAGGCCATGGGCAGCTACACGGCCGATAAACAGGTCAGCATCGTCAGGCTGGCGGAGCCCATCCAGGTGGAGCCGGAACTGTTGCTCCAGTTGGAAGAGGGCGGCTTGAAGCCCGGTGCAAGCCTTCAGCTGGAGACTGCCGGCGAGTACATTTCCGTGCGCGTGCCGGGGATCGAAGGGGCCTTGGAACTGCCTCCGGAAGTTGCCGCGCACATCTTTGTATCAATGCGATGAAACTTTGACCCTTGAAAACACGCACCGCGGATAACGGATTTATTACTTTCGGGGTGTTTTACGTATAGTTGACCCGGGTATCGAGACATCGATCCCACACCCTCCGCAAGCCGAGCCCTGTCGGCGGAGGCGTGTATCCGTGAGACAGGGGCGGAGGACCCACCAAGCGGCAGTTTGTTCGCTGCCTTGGGGTGAAGCCGCAGCGGGCAGAGCGTAGGTGAATCGTTCCACCGATGCTCTGTGCGGTGCGGCCGAGTTTTCTCTTGACTCGAATCCGACAGCTAACTTCGCAGGCGCTTTGGAGAGGTAAAGAATTTTGGCAGGACACAAAGCCTCGGGACGGCGCCGTTCATCCGCCCCGGTCGAACACTCACGCCCACGTGCCGCGACACCCGGCCGCCGCCGCGCCCAGCCGGCGCCGTCGTCGGTAGCAGCAGCCGCACGCGACGTCGGGCATAAAACCGCGATCGTCGCAGCCGCGTCCGGGATGGCCCTGACCGTGATGCTCCCGACGACGGCCGGCGCCACCGCCGACGCCCCGCAGGAGGCTCCGGCCGCCAGCAGCATCTCCGCCGCCACCGAAGCGCGCCTGACGTTCGAGCGTGCCGGGCTGACCAGCAAGTTCGACCCGGACACGAAGCTGAAGCAGGTCATGGTCGCTTCCGGCAGCAACGCGCAGGTTGTCAGCAGCGAAGGCTCCCTTTCGCAGCCGATGGACGAGCTGACCATGACGTCGCCGTTCGGCTACCGCGTCAGTCCCATCACGGGCTATGCCGGGGAGTTGCACACCGGCCAGGACTACGGAGCAGCGTGTGGCACTCCGGTCCACGCGGCAGCCGGCGGAACCGTCGTCGAGGCAGGATTCCAGGTGGGCGGCGGCGGCAACCGGATCGTAGTGGACCACGGCAACGGCCTGAAGACCACCTACAACCACCTGAGCACCATCGACACGTCGGTCGGCGCCACCGTACAGCGCGGGGAGATGGTGGGCCAAAGCGGCACGACCGGAGCTTCAACCGGCTGCCACCTTCACTTCGAAGTGATGGTCAACGACAAGCTGGTGGACCCCACCGGGTGGCTGTGACCAAACACGCCGTAACCGGAACGTGACACAGCCCCCAAACTGTTATAAGGTTTCACCCGTGCCAGTCGCCAACAGCCTGGCACCTTCGGGCGGAATGCCGAACTCTGCCGTCGCCCGAAGTTCGTTCGCACCGATTCGCATGGCAGAGGCGGGGGAACCACTTCCCGGACATCGCACGGTGTCCTTGGGGTAAAGCCGATCAGGCCCGGGCCACCAGCCCGCAAGCCGGCCGGCCGGATGAACTCCCATCCGAACCCGACAGCTCACTTCGCAGGCATTTGGGAGAGGTACAGACCGTGTCCAAGAGCATTACTGCGGGCCGCCATCGTGCGACCCCCGTCCGCACGAGCCCGCTTGAGACGATTTCCAAGGCTGTGTCCGCGAATGCGGGAACCATGGGACGTCAGGGTGCCGTGATCGCCGCCGCTACCGGCCTGGTTTTGACCGGTACCATCCCGGCCCAGGCTGTCAGCGCTGACCGAGGGGTCGATGCCCCGGCCCGCGTGCAGGTGGAAGCCGTGCAGGCCTCCGCAGCCGTAAAGCTGACCTTCGAACGTGCCGGGATCACCTCCACCCCCGCGCCGGAGGCAGTTGTCCAGGCCGTCTCGAATGAGATCACCCCCACGACCGGCAACGACGCCGGATCGAACGAAACCAAGGCCGTCAAAAAGGCCGGCGAGGCTGCCGCCAGCGGCGCCGCCGGCGCCATCGTCGCGGCCGCCTACGGCCAGATCGGTGTCGGCCAGGACTGCACCGCCTTGGTCGAAAACGCCCTGCGCGCGGCAGGCTTCGCGGCGGGCGATCTTGCCCCCGCACAGTTCTTTGCCTACGGCACCCAGGTGTCCACGCCGCAGCCGGGCGACATCATTTACTACGCCAACGGCGGTGCCGGTGTGGCCCACGTGGCCATCTACGTCGGCAACGGCCAGGCCATCCACGGCGGCTGGGCCGGCTACAACACCGTCCTGGGCAACGCTTACATCGGCTCCGGCCCGGTCTTCATCCGTCCGGCAGGCTAATTCCTTCCTTCCACGGTCTTCTCGCGGCGCGTCCTTCGGGGCGCGCTGCGGCCGTTAAGCGGCGCCCGCGGAAGACTGAGCGGAGCTCGCGAGACCCCAGCGGCGCCCTTTCGCACAAGTGCCGTCCCCGAACCGCCCGGAGCCGCGAGACCCCACGTGGCACCCTTCGTACCAGCACCATCCCCGAACCGCCCGGGAAGCAGGGTGCCGGGACCTCCGTAATCAAAAAATCACCGCGCCGTGATCAGAATGTGACAATGCGTGATTGATCGTATACGCTCTAACGCGTGCCAGTTGCCAAACGGCTGGGACCTCCGGGTGGATTGCCGAGCTCTGCCACCGTCCGGAGTCCGTTCGCAAAAAACTTCGCGGGCAGAGGCGGGGGAACCAATTCCGGGTTTCGTACAGGAACCCTTGGGGTTAAGTCGCTAGCGCTCTCAGGCTTTGCCGGAGAGGGCTGCGGCCGGATGCACTCCCATCCGAATCCGACAGCTCACCTCGCAGGCATTGGGAGAGGCCTTTAACGTGTTCAATGACACCGCTACGGGGCGCCACCGCGCCGTTTCCGTCCGCACCAACCCGCTGGAGACGATTTCCAAAGCCGTCTCGTCCAATGCCGGATCCATGGGTCGCTCGGCAGCCGTCATCGCTGCCGCGTCCGGACTGGCCCTGACCGCCGCGGTTCCCGCGCAGTCAACCTCCATCGAACGCACCGCATCCACCGTGTCCGTTCCCAGCCGCGTGCAGGTGGACACCGTCCAGGCTTCGAGTGCCGTCGAGCTGACCTTCTCGCGTCCCGCCATCAAGTCCACTCCGGCCCCGGAGCCTGAGCCTGTTGTCGAAGCCGTGGCCGAGGAAGTGGCCCCGGTCGTCGAGGAGGCCGCAGGCGCAGCCCAGGGCGCCGTCCAGGCCGCCGCTCCCGCGGTCGAGGTCAAGGCCGCAGCCGCCGCCCCCGCGGCCAAGGCAGAGCCGGCCAAGGCCGAAGCTTCCGCCAGCGGAGTAGCCTCCACCCTGGTGTCCTCCGCCTACGGCCAGATCGGCATCTCGCAGGACTGCACCGCCATGGTGGAGAAGGCCCTGCGCGCCGCCGGTTTCTCTGTGGGCGACCTCGCCCCCGCGCAGTTCTTTAGCTACGGCACCCAGGTTTCCACCCCGCAGCCGGGCGATCTGCTGTACTACTCCGACGGCGGCGCCGGCGTTGCGCACATCGCCATCTACGTGGGCAACGGCCAGGCCATTCACGGCGGCTGGACCGGCTACACCACCGCACTGGCCAGTGCAGACGTCGGATCCGGCTATGTAGCCATCCGCGTCAACTAGGCAACAGCCTTCCCGGTCCCCAGGACCGCCCCCGGCCCCGGCACACGCCCAGAGCGTGCACCGGGGCCGGCGGCGTTGTTGCGGCGGGTAGGCGCCGCGGCCGGCCGCCTTGGCACCGCAAGACCGGCCGTTCTGGCGCCGCGGGAGCAGCCGCTGGCATCGGGGGACTGGCCGTGCTGGCGCCAACGGTCCGGCTGCCGGACGGCCGCCGCGACCTTCGCCTGACCGCCGGCGGCATCATCCCGACGGCCCACAGGTGGCGAAAAAGTTAGCGCAGAACGCACCCGCCGTCATACTCTTTGACTGTCAGTGCAGAAAATCCAGTCCCGGACCGGGATCTGAAGCACCGGTCGGGTTGGCCAGACCTAGAGGAATGTGCATGCGCACACTCGTTCTGAATGCTGGTTACGAACCCCTGGCGGTTGTCACCTTCCGCCGGGCGCTGCTTCTTGTGCTCACCGGCAAAGCCAGCGTGATTGCCGAAGACGGAGACCCCGTCGTCGGCCCCAACGACATCCTGGGCCGTCCCTCCGTCATCCTGCTCAACCGCTACATTAAGATGCCGTACAACAAGAACACCGCGGTGACGCGCCGCGGTGTCCTGCGCCGCGACAACCACCTCTGCGCCTATTGCGGCAAGACGGCCACCACCGTGGACCACGTCAAGCCCCGGTCGCGCGGGGGAGAAGACAGTTGGGAGAACCTGGTGGCCTGCTGCCTGCGCTGCAACAACGCCAAGGGCGACCGCACGCTGGCCCAAATGGGCTGGAGCCTGCGCTTCACACCCCGGCCGCCCAGCGGCGCCCGCTGGCGGATCCGCGACCTGGACCGTCCGGCCCCGGCCTGGAGCCAGTTCCTCGACACCCATACCGCCGCGTGACGGCTCCGGTTTTCGACGCCGTCGTGCTGGCCGGCGGCCGCTCCTCGCGCTTGGGCGGCAGCCCCAAGGCGCTGCTGCAGCTCGACGGAGCTACCTTGTTGCGCCGCACGCTGGAGGCTGTCCGCGGGGCCCAGCGGATCTCCGTCGTCGGCCCCGATGACCTGTTGGAGGAAGTGGAAGCTTTCCGCCGCACGCTCGTTCCGCAGCCGCTCAGGCTCCGGCTCACCCGGGAAGACCCGCCGTTCTCCGGCCCGGCGGCGGGCATTGCGGCGGGAATCCAGGGGCTGGTACAGGACGACGACGGCGGCGCCTTCCTGGGAACGCGCGAGGACGACGGCGGTGGCTACCGGCGGGTGCAGGAGGACGACGGTGGTGGTTACGGGCGGGTGCGGGAGGACGACGGTGGTGCCTTCCCGCGAACGCGCCAGGACGACGGTGGTGCCTTCCCGGGAACGCGCGAGGACGACGGCGGTGCCTCCGGGCGGCCGCGGGAGGACGACGGCGGTGCCTCCGGGCGGGCGCCGTACACGCTGCTCTTTGCCTGCGACATGCCGATGCTGGCCGGGCTGCCGGAACTGCTGCTGCGCCACGCCGTCCTTCGGCCGGAGGCCAGGCTCTGGATCCCGGTGGACGCCGACGGCAAACAGCAGCCGCTGGCCTGCTGCGCGGACAGCGCAGCGTTGGAGGCGGCGGTGCGGAACGCCGGGGGAGCCGCCGGGCTGGCCGGCCAGCCGGTCAGGCGGCTGCTCGGCGGCCTGCCGGCCGCCGAGATCAGGCTTGAGGGTCTATCAGGGGACCACACCTCCGACGTCGACACCTGGGACGACGCGGGCCGCTTTGGCATTGCCCGGCCCGCGCCGTAGCCTGAAACAAACGTTGTACTTGCCCGCACCGGGCGGATCGGAGGCCATTGTGTCCGGAGCGGCCGAAAAGCTCTCCCCCTATGTCAGCGAACTGCTCCAGGCGCTGGAAATCGAAGACACGCCGGTTGACATCGACGCCGTGCTGGGGCTGGCCGGCGTCGCGGCGCACAGCGTGGTCCGCCCGGCGGCGCCCCTGACCACCTTCGTGGTGGGCTACGCCGCCGGCCTTGCCGCAGCCACCGGACAGGCAACACCCGAGGTGGCCATGCGTGCGGCCTCCCGCGTGGCCGACGAAGTGGCGCGCCGGCACGGCGCAGTGCAGGAGTGAGCGGCTCCGGCCTTCGCTGGGACGATGCCCGGAGCGCCGCCTACACAGCCGGCCGGCAAGCGTGGCGGCCGGACGCCGCAGACGTAGAGTTGGCCGCCTGCGCGGGACGCACGCTGGCCCGCGACGTGGCGGCCCTGGTGCCGGTCCCGCACTACGCGTCCTCCGCCATGGACGGCTGGGCGATTGCCGGCACCGGGCCCTGGCGGTTGGTCCCGAGCGGCAGCGCCTTGCGGCCCGGGCTGGCCGCCCCGGTCGTCACCGGAGGGCTGATCCCCGACGGCACGGACAGCGTGCTGCGCAGCGAATGCGGGACCGCGGCGACGGACCGGCTGGAGCCGTGCGCGGGCACGGACGGGCGGGAACTGGCGCCCGGGCGGCACATCCGTCCGGCCGGCGAGGAGACCGCCGCCGGCGCCGTCGTGGTCTCCGCCGGCACCGTGCTGACCCCTGCGCATCTGGCCGTCGCGGCGGTGTGCGGCCACGATAGGCTCCCCGTCGCGCCCGTGCCGCAGGTAGCCCTGCTGCTTACGGGCGACGAGGTCGTCACCTCCGGCATCCCCGCACCGGGCCGGGTCCGGGACACGTTCGGCCCCACGCTGCCGGCCATCCTCGCCCGGCTCGGCGGCCGGGTCACGGACAGCCGGCGGCTGCCCGACGACTTCGCGGTCACCGAGGAAGCCATCGCCGGGTGCGGCGGCGACGTCGTGGTCACCACCGGCGGAACCGGCCACTCCTCCGCCGACCACCTGCGCCGGGTGCTGGACGCGGACGGCGCGACGATCCTCGTCCCGTCCATCCGGATGCGCCCGGGGCATCCGGCACTGCTGGCCCGGCTGGCCGACGGGCGGCTGCTGGTGGGCCTGCCGGGCAATCCGCTGGCCGCCATGATGGCGCTGCTGACCCTGGCGGCTCCGCTGCTGGCGGGCATGACCGGCCGGCCGCTGGCCCCGCTGCGCACCGTGCCCGCCGGAACTGCGATGCCACCGCTGCACGACCAGGACCGGCTGGTGCCCTACGGCCTGTCACCGGACGGGGGTGCCGTCCCCGCGGACCGCATCGGTTCGGCCATGATGCGCGGACTGGCAGCCGCGGATGGGGTGATGGTGGTGCCGGCCGCCGGCGCCGAGCCCGGCGAGCAGCTGCCGGCCCTCGACCTGCCCTGGTAATGGGTGGCTTACCCTTGTTACAAGGCAGTAGAGGAGAACTTCATGGGCCGCTTGACGCAGCGCCGCAAGGTGCTCAAACTCAGTCTCGATGCGCCGGCGCGCCGCCGCGAGGACGTGATGGCGGTGGAAGAGCCGCTGGAAGTCCGGCTGGCCGGCCGCGCGTTCTCCATCACCATGCGCACCCCGGGCGACGACTTCGACCTGGTGGCCGGCTTCCTGGTCTCCGAGGGCATCGTCTGGTCGCCCGAACACCTCGTCTCGATGCGCTTCTGCGCGGGCGAGGACGAGGACGGCCGGCAGACCTTCAACGTGGTGGAGGCCCAGTTGGCGCCCGGGGTGGCGCTGCCGGATCCGCGGCTGGACCGGCAGGTGGTCACCAGCAGCGCGTGCGGCATCTGTGGCACCGCCTCGATTGACGCCGTGACCAAGCGCTCCCGTTTTCCGCTGCATAACGACGACGGCGGAGCCTCCCCGGGCCCGGACGGCGCCGGCGGTGGCGGGGAAGTGCCGCTGGACATCCTGCTGCAGTTGCCGGACCGGCTGCGCGAACAGCAGCAGGTGTTCGAGCGTACCGGTGGCGTCCACGCCGCCGGCCTGTTCAGCGTCGAGGGCGAACTGCTCTGCCTGCGGGAAGACGTGGGCCGCCACAACGCGGTGGACAAGGTCGTGGGGTGGGCGCTGCGCGAGGGGCGGCTGCCGCTGCGGAACACGGTGCTGCAGGTCTCCGGGCGGGCCTCGTTCGAACTCGTCCAGAAGGCCTATCTCGCGGGTATCCCCGTCCTGTCGGCCGTGAGCGCGCCGTCCTCTCTCGCCGTCGAACTGGCGGAAGAGGTGGGGCTGACGCTGGCCGGTTTCAGCCGCGGACGCAGCATTAACGTGTATGCGCACCCCGGGCGGGTTGGCGCCGCCGTCGGACATTTCGTGTAAGACTCGCCGAGCGTGTCGGAGAACCGGTGTGAGCCGGGATACATTAGGGGCATGACTCGTCCCGGACCCGTGAATGACATTGATGAAAGCACCCTGAAGGTCAAGGAACCGAAGAAGGCCGCCGCCGGTCTTTCGGCTGTGAAGGTTGCGCTGGAGCGCGGCATTGAGCAGGCCGGCGTCGTCCGCACCGCCCGGTCGCTGCTCAGGATCAACCATCGTGGCGGCTTCGACTGCCCGGGCTGCGCGTGGCCGGAGTCCATCACGGGTCCGCGCAAGCCGGCCGAGTTCTGCGAAAACGGCGCCAAGGCCGTGGCCGAGGAGAACACCAAGCGCACCGTCACCCCCGAGTTCTGGGCGCGCCACTCCATCGAAGAGCTCTCCACGAAGACCGAATACTGGCTGGGCCAGCAGGGCCGGATCACCGAACCGGTCATCATCCGCGAGGGCGAGACGCACTACTCGCCGATCTCGTGGGCGGACGCGTTCAGCCTGATCGGCGAACGCATCAGGGCCACGACGCCGGACCGCTGCGTGTTCTACACCTCGGGCCGGACCGCTAACGAGACCGCGTTCATGTACCAGCTCTTCGCGCGCTCGCTGGGCACCAACAACCTGCCGGACTGCTCCAACATGTGCCACGAGTCCTCCGGCAGCGCGCTGAATCCGACGATCGGCATCGGCAAGGGCACCGTGTCGCTGGAGGACATCCACCACTCGGAGCTGATCTTCGTGGTGGGACAGAACCCCGGGACCAACCACCCGCGCATGCTCTCGGCGCTCAAGGAGTGCAAGGACAACGGCGGCACCATCGTGGCGGTGAATCCGCTGCCCGAAACCGGGCTCATGGCGTTCAAGGACCCGCAGTCGGTGGACGGGCTGCTGCGCGGCGGCACCGCGTTGGCCGACGAGTTCCTGCAGATCAAGGTCGGCGGCGACCTCGCCCTGTTCCAGGCGCTGGGACACCTGCTGCTGGAAGAAGAAGACCGTGCCCCGGGCACCGTGGTCGACAAGGCTTTCATCGCGGCGAATACCGAAGGGTTCGAGGAGTACGTCGAAGCACGCCGGCACATCGACTGGGCCGAAACCGAGAAGGCGACCGGGTTGTCCCGGCTGGACATCGCCAAGGTGGCTGGGCTGCTGGCCAAGTCCAAGGCGACCATCATTTGCTGGGCGCTGGGCCTGACCCAGCAGCCGCATTCGGTGGACACCCTGCGCGAGATCATTAACCTGCTGCTGCTCCAGGGCAACTTCGGCAAGCCCGGCGCGGGCGCCTGCCCGGTCCGCGGCCACTCCAACGTCCAGGGCGACCGCACCATGGGCATCTGGGAAAAGCCGAAGGAATGGCTGCTGGCCGCGCTGGACAAGGAATTCGGCATCACCTCGCCCCGGGAGCACGGCGTCGACTCCACCGAGGCGCTCGACGCCTTCGCCGACGGCAAGGTGGATGTCTTCGTCTCCATGGGCGGCAACTTCGCGCTGGCGAACTCGGAGACCGAGGCGCTGGAAGAAGGCATGAAGAAGGCCGGCCTGACGGTGCACGTGTCGACCAAGCCCAACCGCTCGCACGTGGTGCACGGCAAGACCTCGCTGATCCTGCCGACGCTGGGCCGCACCGACCGGGACGACAAGCACCCCAAGGGCGCGCAGTTCCTCTCCGTGGAAGACTCCATGTCCGTCGTCCGCTCCACCCAGGGCAGGCTGGAACCGGTCAGCGAGCACCTGCTGGCCGAACCGGTGATCATCGCCAGGATGGCCCAGGCCACCTTCGGGGACGACCACCCGGTGGACTGGCGGGCGATGGCCGAGGACTACGACGTGATCCGAGACCACATTTCCCGGGTGCTGCCCGGGTTCGAGGACTTCAACACGCGGATCCGGAACAAGAGCGGCTTCGTGCTGCCCAACCCGCCGCGCGACACCCGGTCCTTCGCCACCGACATCGGCAAGGCAAGGTTCACGGTCAGCCCGCTGGAGTACCTCGAGGCGCCCGAGGGACACCTGATCCTGCAGACCATGCGCAGCCACGACCAGTACAACACCACGTTCTACGGCTTGGATGACCGCTATCGGGGCATCTCCAACGGGCGCCGGGTCATCCTGGTGCATCCGGACGACCTGGCCGAACTGGGGTTCGCCGACCGCGACGTGGTGGACGTGATCAGTACGTTCAAGGGCAACGAACGCCGGGCGGACGAGTTCCGCCTGGTGTCCTACCCGACGGCGCGCGGCTGTGCGGCCGCCTACTTCCCGGAGGCCAACGCGCTGGTCCACCGGGACCTCGTGGCCCGGGAGTCCAACACCCCCGGGTTCAAGGCGATGACGGTCCGCTTCGTCCCGCACGAGGAGAAGCAGCTCAGCTGACGCCAGCCATCCAGGACAGCTTCCGGCCGCATGGCCGACGGCAGGAACACCAGGGCGCTCGGAATGGTTCTAGGGTTGCAGTAGCACCATCAGCCGTTAGGAGCCATCATGTCCATGGAAGGGGCAGCCTGGAGTTCGCTGTACCGGCTTTCGCACTCGAAGGACCAGAAGTCCTTCTCGCGGGAGACTGTCCGCCGGACCTTTGCGTTCGCCGCGCCCTACAAGGGCAAGATCGTGGTCTTTGTGCTGCTCTCCGTGGTGACCGCCACGTTGGCCGTTGCCACGCCGGTGCTCGCCGGCCAGGTGGTGGACGCGATCGTGGCCAGGACCGGCGTCGAGGTAGTGGCCTGGCTGGCCGTGGTCATCGCCCTGGTGGCCATCGCCGACGCCGGACTCAGCATGGTGACCCGGTGGATCTCCTCCGGGCTGGGCGAGGACATCATCCTGGACCTGCGCACCGCGGTGTTCGACCACGTCCAGAAGATGCCGATCGCGTTCTTCATGCGCACCCGCACGGGCGCGCTGGTCAGCCGGCTGAACAACGACGTGATCGGTGCGCAGCGGGCCTTCGCGGGAACGCTCTCCGGTGTGGTGAGCAACCTCGTGGCGCTGATCCTGACGCTGATCGTCATGCTGAACACCTCCTGGCAAGTCACCCTGCTGGCGCTGTTGTTGCTGCCGGTGTTCCTGCTGCCGGCCCGCCGGATGGGCAGCAGGCTCGCGGAACTGCGCCGCGAGACCGCCAACCACAACGCCGCCATGAGCACGCAGATGACCGAACGGTTCTCCGCGCCCGGGGCCACGCTGGTCAAGCTGTTCGGCCGGCCCGCCGACGAATCCCGCGAGTTCAAGCTCCGGGCCCAGCGGGTGCGCGACATCGGCATCAGGACCGCGGTCATGCAGTGGGTGTTCGTCACGGCGCTCACCCTGGTTTCCGCGCTGGCCCTGGCCCTGGTCTACGGGCTCGGCGGCTTCTACGCGATCATCGGCCAACTGGATCCGGGCGACGTGGTGACGCTGGCGCTCCTGCTCACCCGCCTGTATGCGCCGCTGACGGCCCTGGCGAACGCCCGGGTGGAGATCTCCAGTGCGCTGGTCAGCTTCGAGCGCGTCTTCGAAGTGCTGGACCTGAAGCCCCTGATTACGGAAAAGGACGACGCCGGTGCCGTGCCGCCGGGCCCGGTCTCCGTCGAGTTCAAGGACGTACGGTTCGCCTACCCGTCCGCCGAGAAGGTGTCGCTGGCCTCGCTGGAGGAGGTAGCGACCCTCGACGCCCGCGGCGGCGAGGAGGTGCTGCACGGGATCAGCTTCCGGGTGGAACCGGGCCAGACGGTGGCGCTGGTGGGGTCCTCAGGCGCCGGAAAGTCCACCATGGCCCAGTTGTTGGCCCGCCTGTACGACGTGGACTCCGGTTCCGTTGAGCTTTCGGGCACCGATGTCCGCGACCTGAGCTTCGAGGCGCTGCGCGGAACAATCGGCATGGTGACTCAGGACGGGCACCTGTTCCACGAAACCATCCGGTCCAACCTGCTGCTGGCCCGGCCGGAGGCGAGCGACGACGAGATCTGGGACGTGCTCCGCCGTGCCCGGCTGGAGGACCTGATCCGGTCCCTGCCGGATGGCCTGGAGACCATGGTGGGGGAGCGCGGCTACCGGCTCTCCGGCGGCGAACGGCAGCGGATGACCATCGCCCGCTTGCTGCTGGGCCATCCCCGGGTGGTCATCCTGGACGAGGCGACAGCCGCGCTGGACTCCACCAACGAAGCGGCCGTGCAGGCGGCGCTCACCGAGGCACTCGAGGGGCGCACCGCCGTCGTTATTGCCCACCGGCTATCCACCGTGCGCTCTGCTGACCGGATCCTGGTGATTGAGGGCGGCCGGATTGTGGAGCAGGGCACGCACGCCCAGCTGCTGGCCTTGGAGGGGCGCTACGCCGAGCTGTACCGGACCCAGTTCCTCAGCGATACCCGGGTGGCAGGTTTGGCCTGAGGGCGGCTGTCCGGATTGCACGAGAAAGGCAGCCGCGCCGCCAGTGTGGTGCGCCCGCTCAATGGCTAGAGTTGCTCTGGGTCCCACACGTCGAATGAGTGGAAAGCGGGTGCGATGCAGCGCGGAACCAACCTTGGCCGCCTCGGCGGCTATAACCAGGCCGTGATCCTTAACGCCATCCGCCGTGCCCGCGAGGGAATCGCCCGGGTGGAACTGGTGGAGAGCACCGGGCTCTCCCCGCAAACGATCTCCAATGTGGTGCGCCGGCTGGTGGACGAAGGCCTGGTGCGCGAAGACCGCAAGACCGTCAGCGGGCCCGGCAAGCCGCGCACCGTGCTGCAGTTGGAGGTTTCCAGCCGGCTGGCCATCGGCATCCACCTCGACCCGGTGGTCATGACCCTGGTCATGCTGAACCTCGACGGCGAGGTGGTGGCACGTGCCCGGCACGACGTTCCCACAGCCGGGGAACCGGACGGCATAGCCGCTGCCATGGCCGCCGCAACCGAGGCACTCATCGCCGCCTCCGGCATTAAGCGCAACCGCATCCTGGGCATCGGGCTGGCCGCACCCGGGCCGATCGACGCGGCCGAAGGGACGGTGGTGGATCCGCCGATGATGCGCGAGTGGACGTCGGTGCCGTTGCGCGAACCGCTGCGTGACCTGACGGGCCTGCCGGTGCTGATGGACAAGGACACGACAACCGCGGCGGTGGCGGAACTGTGGGCCAGCGGACGGCGGGAGCCCGAGAACTTCGTGTTCGTTTACCTGGGCACGGGCCTGGGCGCCGGCGTGGTGCTCGAAGGCCAGGTGCTGCGCGGCGCCTCCAGCAACATCGGCGAGATCGGCCATTTCCCGGTGGAGGAGGAGGTCCCGCCGTGCGACTGCGGAAAGCGTACCTGCGTGGGCATGGCGCTGAACTTCGGCACGCTGTTCCAACAGGCGGTGGAGGCCGGGCTGTTCCCGGCCGAGGCCGATCTGGGGGACCGGCACCAGGCCACGGAAAGGATCGTCGCCCTCTGCCGCATGGCCAGCGAAGGAGAGCCGGCGGCCGCGGCCATCATCGCCCGGGCGGCCCGGTTGCTGGGCGGAACCGTCGCGCAGGTGGCCAATATCCTGGACGTGAACCGCGTCATCTTTGGCGGCCCGCTGTGGGACGGCTTGGACGAACTGGCGCTGCCTATCCTGCGCGAGGAGATCAACAAGCGGTTCGTCTCGCGGGCGATCCACGGGGTCGACGTGGTGTCCTCCTCGCTGGGATTCGAGGTGGGGGCCGTCGGCGGCGCCTGTCTGGTGCTCGACGACGCCCTCTCACCCAAGGCCAGCGGGCTGCTCCTGGGCAACTAGCCGGGACGCTGGCCGCGCTTCACCCGGCGACGCCGCGTCAATAGACGCGCCCTCACGCCATAACCGGTCCCAAGAGTTGCTTTATTAAATCCAATCGATTTAGATATATGGTGACGGCAGTGCCTGGGGTGCGCACACTCTGGGAAAGGAACGGTCCCTACAGTGTTTGCGTGCTTCAGGGGAACGGCGCGGCCGTCGGCCAACAAAGCGGCGGGAAGATGCTGCTGGCTCCGGCGAACGGGAAGAACCGGAACCAGCGGTCCCAGCTGACAGGGATTCCTGGCCGCTTCGGTGGAAGGCACTACAGCCGGCTACCGTCTGTGCTTCCGTGGGGGGTTGCACAGGCGGCGGTCGGCTGCCCCGTTTAACGGCCGCTGGCGGTCGCCCGGCATGCGGCCTTCAAGGCCGCCCGGCATTTCGCCGACGGGCCCGGCAGGAAGTGCCCCCGGGCAGATTCGAACTGCCGACACCCGCTTTAGGAGAGCGGTGCTCTATCCCCTGAGCTACGGGGGCAACGCCAAAAGCTTAGCTTAAGTGGCGCTGCCGGCTGGCGCGGCGGCCGAGCCGCCGGCCGGTTTGGGTTTACGCGTGAAGACCGCGACGACGGCGGCGACCAGGCTCAGCCCAAACAGGATGGACTTGGCGACAGTGAGGAAGCTCGCCAGCGACGCGTCGCCCACCGGGTCCGTGGCCAGCATGGCGTCGATGGCGTTGTTTTCGCCCAGGTCCGCTGCCACATAAAGCACGACGACGGCCCATGCGAGCCAGCGCCAGCTGCGCCGGCGGATCTGCTGCCCCAGCAGGATCAACCAGGTGAAGCCGAACAGCAAGGGGAAGATGGTGTCTGCGGTCTTGTGCCAGTAGTTGTATTGCCCGGCGCCGTCTTCGCCGAACGCGGTGCGCACCTGCTGGACGTACTCGGTGGAATATCCGCCGATGAGCGTGTCCGGCATGGCCAGCCCTCCGGTCAGCTGGGAGAACTGCGGCATCACCAGCAGGAACGAGTAGCCGAACAGCAGGGCCGAGACCGCGGCTCCGGCGATCACGATCAGGTTCGCGTTGCCGGCAGCGCGCTGGGGAGACCGGGAGCTGCCGGGAACGGCAGGCTTCAACGCGGCGCCGCCCGGGACCGGGGCCGCCGCCGCACCGTGTTTCTTCGCGCGCTGTGCTGGGGTTTTGGACATGCACCCATTATGCCGCTGGCGGTCATGCGTCGGCCGTTGGCGGAAGTCGCCGCCGGCGTCCCGCAGTGTCGGTGGCGGCTAATAGACTTAGGGAACCATGGATTTCCTCACCGACCCGGACTTCGACCAGCATGTTGCCTCTCCGCCCGCTCCGCATCTGCCCGGCGCCGAAGAGCTGCTCTCGGGGCTGAACCCGCAGCAGGAAGAGGCGGTCAAGCATGCCGGCTCACCGCTGCTGATCGTCGCCGGTGCCGGATCCGGCAAGACCCGGGTGCTCAGCCACCGCATCGCGTACCTGCTGGCCACCCGCCGCGCGCGGCCGGGGGAAATCCTCGCCATCACCTTCACCAACAAAGCCGCGGCGGAGATGCGGGAGCGGATCGAGTCGCTGGTGGGGGACCCGGCCAAGCGGATGTGGATCTCCACGTTCCACTCGTCCTGCGTGAAGATCCTGCGCCGCGAAGCCAAGCACGTGGGGCTGAACTCGAACTTCTCCATCTACGATTCGGCCGACACGCTGCGGATGGTCAGCCAGGTGGCCAAGGGGCTGGACCTGGACCCGAAGCGCTTCCCGCCCAAGTCCATTCAGCACAAGATCTCGGCGCTGAAGAATGAGCTGATCGACGACGAGTCCTACGCCTCCAGCGCCAATTATTCGGATCCGTTCGAGCAGGCGGTGGCCTCGGTCTACACCGGTTACACCCAGCGGATGCGCCAGGCCAACGCCATGGACTTCGACGACCTGATCGCGCAGGTTGTCTTCATCTTCCAGGCGTTCCCGGCGATTGCCGACTCCTACCGCCGCCGTTTCCGCCATGTGCTGGTGGACGAATACCAGGACACCAACCATGCCCAGTACCGGCTGGTGCGCGAGCTGACCAAGGAGTCCGAGGACGGGTCGGTGCCGGCCGGCGAACTGACCGTGGTGGGCGACTCGGACCAGTCCATCTACGCCTTCCGCGGGGCGGACGTGCGCAACATCGTCGATTTCGAGAAGGACTACGCCAGCGCGCGCACCATCCTGCTGGAACAGAACTACCGGTCGACCCAAACCATCCTGACCGCAGCCAACTCGGTGATCTCCCGGAACCCGGACCGCCCGGCCAAGCGGCTCTGGACCGCCGAGGGCGACGGCGAGAAGATCATCGGCTACGTGGGCGAAAACGAGCACGACGAGGCCCGCTTCATCACCGGCGAGATCGACCGGCTGCAGGACTCCGAAGGAATCCGCCCCGGCGACATCGCCATTTTCTACCGCACCAACGCCCAGTCCCGCTCCATCGAGGACTTGCTGGTCCGGGTGGGACTGCCCTACAAGGTGGTCGGCGGCACCCGCTTCTACGAGCGCAAGGAAATCAAGGACGCGCTGGCCTACCTGCGGGTCTTGGCGAACCCGGACGACGTCGTCAACCTGCGGCGCATCCTCAACGAACCTAAACGCGGGATCGGCGATCGCGCCGAGTACGCCGTCGCCGCGCTGGCGGAACGGGACCGGATCTCGTTCATGGAGGCGCTGCGCCGTGCCGAGGAGGCGCCCGGCATGGCCACCCGGTCGGTGAACGCGGTCGCCGGCTTCGTGAAGCTGATCGACGACCTGGCCGAAGTCGCCGCCGGATCCGGTGCGGCCGCCGCGCTGGAGGCCGTGCTGGAGCAGACCGGCTACCTAGCCATGCTGCGCCAGAGCAGCGACCCGCAGGATGAATCCCGGGTGGAGAACCTGGCCGAGCTCGTGGCCGTGGTGCGCGAATACGAACGGGACAACCCGGAAGGGTCGCTGTCCGAGTTTTTGGAGCAGGTGGCGCTGGTGGCCGACGCGGACCAGATTCCGGACGCCCCGGACGCTAAGGCGGCGCAGTTGGCCAAGGACCAGGGCGTGGTGACGCTGATGACCCTGCACACCGCCAAGGGGCTGGAGTTCCCGGTGGTGTTCCTCACCGGCATGGAACACGGAATCTTCCCGCACCAGCGCTCCATGACCGACCCGGCGGAGCTGGCCGAAGAGCGGCGGTTGGCCTACGTGGGCCTGACGCGCGCCCGCCAGCGGCTGTACCTGACCCGGTCCGAGTCCCGCAGCATGTGGGGCCAGAGCCAGTTCAATCCGGCCAGCCAGTTCATCGAAGAGGTCCCGGCCGAACTCATCGACTGGAAGCGCGAAGGCACGGCCCGCCCGACGTTTGCGTCCGCGGGCAGCTTCGGGTCCAGCCGCTACGGCGGATCGCACTGGGGTGCCGGGGCCTCCGGCGGCCAGGACATCAGCAACATGCGCGGATCGGTGCCCTCGATCACCAGCGCCAAGACGCGGGCCGGACGCGTGCAGCCGCAGAAGGAAGTCATTGCGCTGTCCATCGGCGACAAGGTCAACCACGCCAGCTTCGGCAACGGGACGGTTTTGGGCCTCGAGGGAGCCGGCGACAAGACGGTGGCCAAGGTGAAATTCGACGCCGGCGAGAAGCGGCTGCTGCTGCGCTATGCGCCGCTGACCAAGATGGGCTGACCTCCGCTGGGAGATTAGCCACGTTTGCGACCGCGCATTTGGCAGCGGCATGACGGGGCGCTTACCGTTCTTATCCATGGACCACGTGGACATTAGGACTTTGGAACGGCTGGCAACCCCCGATTTTTGGCTTGACAAGCCGCTGCGCGTTTCGCTGATCCTGCTGGGTGGATTCCTGCTGAACATGGTGCTGCGGATGGTGATCAAACGCGTCACCGGAAAGATCGCCGACGGCGAGACCGCCAAGCTGGACAAATTCGACCCTGCGGCGCCCAAGAACACAAAAGACCCGCGCTACTGGCTGATTCAGGACTCGCCGATCGCCGCGGTTCGCCGGGCCCAGCGCTCGAAGACGATCGGATCGGTGCTGCGTTCGATCACCACCATCGTGCTGGCCAGCATCACCGCGCTGATGGTGCTCACGGAGCTCGACTTCAACCTCGGCCCGGTACTGGCCAGTGCCGGCATTGCCGGCGTCGCCATTGGTTTTGGCGCCCAGACCCTGGTCAAGGACTACCTGTCGGGCCTGTTCATGGTGGCCGAAGACCAGTACGGCATCGGCGACGTGGTCGACTTGGGCGAGGCATCCGGCACGGTGGAGTCTGTCGGCCTGCGGGTCACCCAGGTGCGCGCCGTGGACGGCACGCTGTGGCACGTTCGCAACGGGGAGATCTTGCGGGTGGGCAACTCCTCGCAGGGCTGGGCGCGGGCCGTGCTGGACATCCCGGTACCGTACGACGCCGATGTGGAGAAGGTCTCCGAGTTGATTCTCAAGACCGCCATGGAACTGCGCATGGACGAGGACAACCGCAGGCTGATTTTGGACGACCCGGAGGTCTGGGGTGTGGAGGCGCTGACCGGCGAATCCGTGGTGATCCGGCTGGCCATCCGCACCAAACCGTTGGAACAGTGGGCGATCGCGCGCAAGATGCGGGCCCGCCTGAAGGAAGCCTTGGCCGCAGAAGGCTTGCGCATTCCGCTGCTGAACCAGACCGTGATCAGGGGCAGTGCACCGTCCGCCGCTATAGCGCAGGGTGGCGGCGCCGCACAGGCCGACGATGCCGCCCAGGGTGGGGACACCGCCGTCGCCCCTCGGGAAGATAGCGGCAAGCGTTAGCCGTGCCGCCCCGTTACCCCAAGCCGTGACGATTCTACAAGTTGTAGAAGTGTGCCCTTGGCCACTAAAGCGGTACTCTGGGACCGGCGCCCGAGGCCAAAGGGGCTAGAGTTCCCCATGGAGCACTGCAGGCATCCGCACCCCGTCCGTGGTCACCGCCACGGCCAACCGCGGATGCCGCTCCGAGTCAGAAACGACTTCGACGTAGAAGGACACAACCCGTGGACCTGTATGAATACCAGGCGCGCGATCTCTTCGAGGCACACGGAGTACCCGTGCTGGCTGGAATCGTTGCGTACACCCCAGAAGAAGCCAAGACCGCTGCTGAGAAAATTGGCGGCGTAGTTGTCGTCAAGGCTCAGGTGAAGGTCGGAGGCCGCGGCAAGGCCGGTGGCGTCAAGGTCGCCAAGACCCCGGACGAGGCGTTTGAACACGCTTCCAACATCCTCGGCATGGACATCAAGGGCCACACCGTCAAGAAGGTCATGATCGCCCAGGGCGCCGACATCGCCGAGGAGTACTACTTCTCCGTGCTGCTGGACCGCTCGAACCGCAACTACCTGGCCATGTGCTCGGTGGAGGGCGGCATGGAGATCGAGCAGCTGGCCGTGGAGCGCCCGGACGCCCTGGCCAAGGTTGCCATCGACCCGGCCGTGGGTATCGACCAGGCCAAGGCCGACGAGATCGTCGCCGAGGCCGGCTTCGCCGAGGACCTTCGCCCCAAGGTCGCCGAGGTCATCATCAAGCTCTGGGACGTATTCATCAAGGAAGACGCCACCCTGGTTGAGGTCAACCCGCTGGTCAAGACCGGCGCCGGCGACATCGTCGCCCTGGACGGCAAGGTCTCGCTGGACGAGAACGCCTCCTTCCGCCAGCCCGGCCACGAGGAGCTCGAGGACAAGGACGCCGCAGATCCGCTCGAGTCCAAGGCCAAGGAACTGGACCTGAACTACGTCAAGCTCGACGGCCAGGTCGGCATCATCGGCAACGGCGCAGGCCTGGTCATGTCCACCCTGGACGTCGTCGCCTACGCCGGCGAGAAGCACGGCAACGTCAAGCCCGCCAACTTCCTGGACATCGGCGGCGGCGCCTCGGCCGAGGTCATGGCCGCCGGCCTGGACGTCATCCTCAACGACCAGCAGGTCAAGAGCGTGTTCGTGAACGTCTTCGGCGGTATCACCGCGTGCGACGCCGTGGCAAACGGCATCGTCAAGGCCCTGGAAATCCTGGGCGAGAAGGCCACCAAGCCGCTGGTTGTCCGCCTGGACGGCAACAACGTGGACGAAGGCCGGCAGATCCTGCTCAACGCCAACCACCCGCTGGTCACCCTGGCCCTGACCATGGACCAGGGCGCCGACAAGGCCGCCGAACTGGCCAACGCCTAAGGACCGAGGAACTAAAACATGTCTATCTTCATCAACAAGGACTCGAAGGTCATCGTCCAGGGCATCACCGGCGGCGAAGGCTCCAAGCACACGGCACGCATGCTGCACGCCGGCACCAACATTGTTGGCGGCGTGAACGCGCGCAAGGCCGGCACCACGGTCACCCACGGCGAGAAGACCCTGCCGGTGTTCGGCACCGTCAAGGAAGCCGTCGCCGAGACCGGTGCCGACGTCTCCATCGTCTTCGTCCCGCCGGCCTTCACCAAGGACGCCGTGGTCGAGGCGATCGAGGCCGAAATCGGCCTGGTCGTGGTGATCACTGAGGGCGTGCCGGTTCAGGACTCGGCCGAGTTCTGGGCGCTGGCGCAGTCCAAGAAGGACGCCGACGGCAACCAGATCACCCGCATCATCGGCCCGAACTGCCCGGGCATCATCACGCCGGGCGAGTCGCTGGTGGGCATCACCCCTGCGAACATCACCGGCAAGGGCGGCGTGGGCCTGGTCTCCAAGTCCGGCACCCTGACCTACCAGATGATGTACGAGCTGCGCGACCTTGGCTTCTCCACCGCCATCGGCATCGGCGGCGACCCGGTCATCGGCACCACCCACATCGACGCCCTGGCTGCGTTCGAGGCCGATCCGGATACCAAGGCGATCGTGATGATCGGCGAAATCGGCGGCGACGCCGAGGAGCGTGCCGCCGAGTACATCAAGGCCAACGTCACCAAGCCGGTTGTCGGCTACGTGGCCGGCTTCACCGCGCCGGAGGGCAAGACCATGGGCCACGCCGGCGCCATCGTCTCCGGCTCCTCGGGCACGGCCCAGGCCAAGAAGGAAGCCCTTGAGGCCGCGGGCGTGAAGGTCGGCAAGACGCCTTCCGAGACCGCGCACCTGCTGCGCGAGGTCTACCCGGACCGCGAGGAAGCCTCCAACCTCTAGGCCCCTCGCCAACAGCACCGAAGCCCGCCACCTGCGCAAGGTGGCGGGCTTCGCCGTTTCCGGCCGGCCACCGGGAGAGGTGGCTGGCTTCGCCTGTTCCCGGCGGCCACCGGGAGAAGCGGCTGGCTTCGCCTGTTCCCGGCGGCCACCGGGACCCGGCTAGGCTGGAAAGACACCCACTGCACAGGAGGTTACATGCGCGCTGCCATCATCCACGGACCGGGCGACATCCGGGTCGAGGAACGCCCCGACCCGGAAATCCTTGCCCCCACCGACGCGATCGTGCGCGTGAGGGCCACCTGCGTCTGCGGTTCCGACCTGTGGCCCTACCGCGGCATCCGCGAGCCGGGCAAACCGCATCCCATCGGCCACGAACTCATCGGCGTCGTCGAGGCCACCGGCGACGCGGTGCGGACGCTGTCGGCCGGCGACTTCGTGGTGGCCCCGTGGGCGATCAGCTGCGGCGAGTGCCCGCCCTGCCGCAACGGCGTGCAAACCTCCTGCGAACACCGGGCCAGTTGGGGAGGCCGCGACGAGCACGGCCTGCCGGTCGACGGCGGCCAGGGCGAAGCCGTGCGCGTGCCCCACGCCGACGCCACCTTGGTGGCGGTGCCGGGCGTGACCGATCCCGGCGAAGAACTGGCCAAGAGCCTGCTCACGCTCTCCGACGTGATGGGCACGGGACACCATGCGGCCATCAGCGCCAAGGTTGGTCCGGGGCGCACCGTCGTCGTCGTGGGTGACGGCGCCGTCGGACTGTGCGGAGTGCTGGCAGCCAAGCGGCTGGGGGCCGAGCGGATCATCGCGATGTCCCGCCACGACGACCGGGCGGCACTGGCGCGCGAATTTGGAGCGACAGACGTCGTGGCGGAACGCGGCAAGGCCGCCGCCGAAAGGGTCAAAGGGCTGCTCGGCGGCGTGCTGGCGGATTCTGTGCTCGAATGCGTGGGCACGGCGGAGTCGATGGACCAGGCGCTGCGCTGCACCAGGCCCGGCGGATCCGTCGGTTTCGTGGGTGTCCCCGCAGGCGGCGCCGAACTGCCCATCGGGGTGCTGTTCTCCAAGAACATTGCCGTCGCCGGCGGCGCCGCGCCCACCCGCGAATACCTTCCGGAACTCCTCGAGGACGTCCTGGCCGGGAAGATCAACCCCGGCAGGGTCTTCGACGTGGTCATGCCCCTCGCCGACGCCGCTGAAGCTTACCGGGCCATGGACGAACGCCGCGCCATCAAGGTGCTGCTGCGGCCCTAGCCGCGGCCAGGCTCCCCGCCAGCGCAGACAGTCAGCCGCGCAGGCGTTCCATGCCGGGATCGACCAGCGGTTCGGCGGCGACGGTGGCCGGAATGCGGCGGCCGAAGTACTCGATCTCGACGCCGTCTCCCTCCGCGGTTTGGGCAGGAAGCCAGGCGTACGCGATCGGCCGACCCACCGTGTAGCCGAAGGCCGCGCTGGTGACGTAACCGGACGGGATGTCGTCCACGTATACCGGCTCCTTGCCCAGCACCACCGACCGGCCGTCGTCGATGGTCAGGCAGCGCAGCCGGCGGGCCGGAGCGCCCGCGGCGGCCAGCGCGGCATCGCCGACGAATCCGCCCTTGTCCGACTTGACCGCAAACCCGAGACCCGCCTCCTCCGGCGTGTGCTCGGTGGTCATGTCGGTGCCCCAGAGCCTGTACCCCTTTTCCAGCCGAAGGCTGTTGAACGCGGCCCGCCCGGCGGCGATGATCCCGTGCTCCTGCCCGGCCTCGAACAGCGCGTCCCAGAGCCTGAGCCCCTGGTCGGCCGTGGTGTACAGTTCCCAGCCCAGCTCGCCCACATAGGAGAGCCGCATCGCGGTGACGGTCAGGCCGGCAATGCGCACCTGGGCCGTGCGGAAGTACTTGAGCGAGTCGTTGCTGAAGTCGTCGCTGCTGACCTTGGCCATCACTTCGCGGGCCAACGGCCCCCAGAGCCCGATGCAGCAGGTGCCGGCGGTGATGTCCTCGACCCGCACCCACTGGGCCGGGTCGGCGTGCGACTGTGCCGCTGCCTCGCCGCGCAGGTACTCGTAGTCGGCGTTGTTGTTAATTCCTGCCTGGAACCGCTCCGGCGCCAGCCGGGCCACCGTGATGTCGCTGCGGATGCCGCCGCCGGAATCCAGCAACAGGCAGTAGGTCACCGCCCCGGGTTTCTTGTTGAGCTGCCCGGTGCCCAGCCGCTGCAGCAAGGTCAGGGCGCCCGGCCCGGACACCTCCACCCGCTTGAGCGGGGTCATGTCATACATGGCGACGGCGATGCGCGTCCTCCAGGCTTCGGCCGCGGCGATGGGGGAGTGGTAGCGGGCCGCCCAAGCATCGCGCTCCGGTTCCCGCCAGTCCTGCGGCAGCGCCGCCAGCAGCGCCGCGTTGGCCTCGTACCAGTGCGGCCGCTCCCAGCCGCCGGATTCCAGGAAGACCGCGCCGAGCTCTTGCTGGCGGCCGAAGAACGGGCTGGTGCGCAGGTTCCGCGGGGATTCGCGCGGCTGCAGCGGATGCAGCACGTCGTAGATCTCCACGAAGTTCTGCTGCGACGTCTGGCTGATGTACTCCGGCGCCAGCTGCACATCTTCGAACCGGCGCACCTCGCATTCATGCAGGTCCGTCCGCGACCGTCCGTCCACCAGCAGCTCTGCCACTGCCTTGGCCACGCCCGCCGAATGGGTGACCCAGACGGCTTCGGCCAGGTAGAAGCCGGCAACCTCCGGGGACTCGCCGATCAGCGGACCGCCGTCGGGGGTGAAGGAAAAGACGCCGTTGAAGCCGTCGGCGATCTGCGCGCCGTGGAGTGCCGGCAGCAGCCGCAGGCTTTCCCGCCAGGACGGTTCGAAGTCCTCCGGCGTGAAATCCAGCCGCGACGGCATGCGGTCTTCGGACACGTCCGCCGGCGGGACGGCGGAGAGTTCGCCCAGGTTCACCGGCATGGGCCGGTGCGCGTAGGAACCGATGCCCAGCCGGTCGCCGTGCTCGCGGAAGTACAGGTCTGCGTCCTGATGGCGCAGGATCGGCAGCCGGGCGCCGTTGGGCAGCTCGTTCCGACCGGCCAGCGCGGGCAACGCCGAGGTCTTGACGTACTGGTGAGCCAGCGGGAGCAGCGGCACCGTCATGCCGGCCATGGCGCCGATCTTCGGCCCCCAGAACCCGGCACAGCAAACCACGATGTCGGCGGGCACCCTCCCGGCGTCGGTCGCCACCGCGGTGACCCGTCCGCCGTCGTGCTCAATGCCCGTCACGGTGGTGGAACCGCGGAACTCGACGCCGGCGGCGGAGGCGCGGGCGATCAACAGCCGGACGGCGCGGGCCGCGAGGGCCAACCCGTCGGAGGGGATGTGCAGGCCGCCCAGCACGCTCCCGGCCGGCAGAAGCGGATGGTGCTTCTCGCACTCATCCGGATCGATCAGCCGGGCCTCGACGCCCCAGGACGCGGCGAAGCCGGCCTTGCGCTTGAGGTCTTCGAACCGCGCTGGCGTGGTGGCCACCTCCAGCCCGCCCACCTGGTTGAAGCAGGAGATGCCGTCGGCCGTGAGCGAGCGCATTTTGCCCACGGTGTAGCCGGCGAATTCGGTCATGGTCTTGGACGGATTGGTCTGGAACACCAGGCCGGGGGCGTGCGAACTCGACCCGCCGGCCAGATGCAGCGGGCCCTGCTCCAGGACGGTCACGTTCGTCCAGCCGCGGGTGGCCAGTTCGTCCGCCAGATTGGCGCCGACGATCCCTGCTCCGATGATGACGATGCGCGGGGTAGTGCTCATGCGGTAATGCTCCTTGAGGTAGCAGGGCGGGGCAAGGGATGAAGGGTCAGGCGTTTGTGAGGTGCGGCGGGCGCCCCGGTTGCACCGGTCCGCCCGCCGCAGGGCGGCCTAGGCGGGCGGAGACGCTGCCGGGCACTTCCCTTCGGGACAGGTGTCGTCGCATTCATGCTTGGTGACCAGATCGAACCTGCTGCCGCCGTGCTGGCCCACCCCGGAACGGATGGCGCGCTCCACCACGGAATCGGCCAGCCGTCGGCGCAGCGCCAAGGGATCACGGCGCAGGTCCTTGGCCAGCGCGATGCACATCAGCAGCATCACCAGGACGAACGGCAACGCCACCACGATGGTGATGTTCTTGAGTCCGTTCAAGGCTTCGGCCGGCTGGTCTCCGCCGGCGAGCAACATCACCGCAGCCACCCCACCGGTCAGCGCACCCCAGAAGATCACGACGCCGCGGGAGGGCTCTTCGGCCCCGTTGGAACTGAGGGAAGCCATCACCAGCGAGGCCGAATCGGCGCCCGTGACGAAGAAGATCCCCACCAGCACCATCGCCAGGATCGCCACCGCGCCGGCCAGGATGTTCGGCAACGGCAGGTTTTGCAGCAGATCGAAGAGGGCGCCGTCGAAGGAGATGGTCGGTTCGCCGTCGACCATGTCCACCAGCCCGTCGCCGGTATCCGGTGTGGCATCCGCCGCGGCCTGCACGCCGAAGCTGGCGCCGCCGAAGATCGCGAACCAGGCGACGCTCACGATGCTTGGCACCAGCAGCACGCCGGTGACGAACTGGCGAATGGTGCGGCCGCGGCTGATCCGGGCAATGAACATGCCGACGAACGGTGTCCAGGACACCCACCAGGCCCAGTAGAACACCGTCCAGCCGGACATCCAGCTGCGCAGCGCCTCGTCGCCCACCGCTTCCGTGCGGGAGGCCATCTCGGCCAGGTCGCGGGCGTAATCCCCGACGGCGGCCGGCACCAGGTTCAGGATGAACAGCGTGGGGCCTGCCAGGAACACAATCAGCGCCAGGATTACGGCCAGCACCATGTTGATGTTGGCCAGCCACTGGATGCCGCGGCGGATTCCGGAGACGGCCGAGGCGATGAAGCATGCCGTGAGCACGGCGATGATGACCACGAGCACGCCCGTTGCCAGCTCGCCAACCCAGCCGTTGAAGGCCAGCCCGCTGCCGATTTGCAGGGCGCCAAGGCCGAGCGACGCGGCGGTGCCGAAGAGGGTGGCGAAGATGGCCAGGATGTTGATGAACTTTCCTGCCGGTCCCTCCACCGTCTTGCTGCCGAACAGGGAGGTGAAGATTGCCGAGATCAGCTGTTTGCGGCCCAGCCGGTAGGTGCCGTAGGCCATGGCAATGCCGACGACGGCGTACATCGCCCACGGATGCAGTGTCCAGTGGAACAGCGAGGTGGCCATCGCCGTCTGGATGGCCTCTGGCGTCTGCCCGTCGACGGTTCCGGGCGGCGGGGCGATGTAGTGGTACATCGGCTCCGCCACGCCGTAGAACATCAGGCCGATGCCCATGCCGGCAGCGAACATCATGGAGATCCAGGAGATGGTGCGGAACTCCGGCTTTTCGCCGTCCTTGGACAACGGGATGTTGCCGAACCGGCCGATCGCCAGCCACAGCACAAAAACCACGAAGAGCGAGGCCAGCAGAATGAACAGCCAACCGGTATTCTCCATCACCCAGTTCAGGACGGTGACCGAGGTGGTGCCGAGGTGCTCGGTGGCCAGGAAGCCCCAGGCTACGAACGCGACGGCGAGGACGCCTGCCACGGCGAAAACCGTCTTGTCCAAGCCACCGCTCGTCCGCTGCCTGCCCGCGACAGCCTGCTCGTTCTCGCTCGCACGAAGCTCGGCCAGGATCCGGGCGTCGTCCTCGGTGTCCTCTCGCCCCGGCGGCGCGGCAAGCGGTCCGCCCGAGGGCTCCTGGCCAAGCACCTGCCGGACCTCGTTGTCGGGTGGGCCATCATCAACTGCAAGATCTTTGTTCACTGACATGTAAGTTCCTTTGTTGGATGACGAAGGCCCGGCTACACGTGCCCGTCGACCCGCAGGCCGGGCGGGAGATTCGGGACCTCTTCTGATTCCTGGACCATGATGATGCCGTCCACGACGGAGACGCCGTGGACGCGGACCGGGAGTTTGGCCGGCGGCGCGTCTACTACGCCGGTGCGCAGATCAAACTTCGACGCGTGCAGCGGGCACTCGACTTCGCAGCCCTCCACCCAGCCGTCCGCAAGCGAGGCGTCTTGGTGCGTGCAGGTGTCGTCGATGGCAAAGAGTTCGCCCTCTTCTGTGTGGAAGACAGCGATGGGAGGCGAGGTATCCAGCCGGATGGCGTCGCCGGGGGCTAGTTGGCTCAACGGGCAGGCTTTGTGCATGGAGCGGCTTCTTTCGCAACGCCACAGCGTGGCAAGTTCCGTCATGAACAACGTTGTCCACGATAGGCAACAGTGTGCCGGGTCACGATCTGTTGTCAAGGGTCTTGGGAAAATCTTCATCCACTTGACGTCGTGAACCCTTGACACCAGGGGAATCTTTCTTCACTCTGTTTCACATAGCGCATCGAGTTGCGCAGTGTGCTGCTTGTTGGAACTGCCGTCGATCCTCCTGCCGTGAAAGGCCTACCCATGCAGACCCTCGTCATCATTGGAGCTTCGCTGTCAGGGCTCTCTGCCGCCCGGGCAGCACGCGCCCAAGGTTTTGCCGGCCGCCTGATCGTCGTTGGGGAGGAAATCCATCCGCCCTACGACCGCCCGCCGCTGTCCAAGGACTTCCTGGCCGGCCGGATTTCGGAGGCGGACTTGGCGCTGGTCGCCGGGGACGACGAGTTGGACGCCGAATGGATCCTCGGTGTGAAGGCCGTAGGCCTCGACCCTGAGTCGATGACCGTATCCCTCAGCGACGGACGGAATCTCTCCGCGGACGGATTTGTCGTGGCCACCGGCTCCTCCGCCAGGGTGCTGCCCGAAGTCGATGGCTGCAAGAACGTGTTCACCCTCCGCACGCTGGACGACGCCCGGGCGCTGCGCGGGCACCTGCTGCCCGGTCGGAAAATGGTGGTGATCGGGGCGGGTTTCATCGGCGCCGAAACAGCTTCGACGGCCCGTGCAGCGGGACTCGACGTAACCGTCGTGGAGCGGTCCGCTGCTCCGTTGTCCGGAGCCTTGGGCGCAGAGATGGGGGCGGCCGTCGCCGGACTGCATTCGGCCGGTGGGGTGGAGATGCTGTGCGGCAAATCCATCCGGTCCTTCCGGACCAGCGGCGGAAACGTCAGCCACGTGGTGCTCGACGACGGACGGGAGCTTCCCGCGGACATCGTGTTGGTGGGCGTTGGTGGGCAGCCGAACACCGACTGGCTGCTCGGCTCCGGAATCCGGTTGGGCAACGGCGTGCTCTGCGACTCGATGGGCCGCACCAATCTCCCCTCGGTGGTGGCCGTCGGCGACTGCGCGGCCTGGTGGAACCCGCGGGCAGGGGCGCACGAACGTGTTGAGCACTGGACCGGAGCCCTTGAGCAACCTGCCGTGGCGGTGGCAGCGCTGTTGAATGACGCAGCGGCAGCGGCGCCGGTGAATCCGCCCTATTTCTGGTCCGACCAATACGGCTCGCGAATTCAGTTTGCCGGCCATGTGCACGGACACGACCGGGTTGAGATTGAGCACGGCTGCGTCGAAGACAACAGTTTCCTGGCCGTCTACTACGCCGGAGCCGACCCCGTTGCCGTGCTGGGCGTCAACCAGATCCGCCAGTTCACCAGATGGCGCAAGTTCCTCAACCGGGAAGCCGAACGCTCCATGGACGCACGGTCGGGCGAGTTCGCCACCGCCTCCTGATCCGCATCACCAATTCCCTCCCTGCCAGTTCTGCCCAAAGGAGTTCGCATGACCGCCGAGATGGTTTCGGATAGCTTGATCGCCACCTTGCCCGGCCGGACTTACGTCGACGACGACGTCTTCCGTGCTGAGCAGGAACACATCTTCGAAGAGATGTGGTTCTGCGCGGTCAGGTCGGCCGATCTGGACAAGCCCGGCGCCTACCAAACCGTGCAGATCGGGCGCGAATCGGTCATTGTCACCCGCAACCGCAAGGGTGCGGTTCGGGCGTATTACAACATCTGCCGACACCGCGGCGTCAAACTCTGCGTGGACGAAAAGGGGGAGGCGGGACGTTCTTTCCAGTGCCCGTACCATGCCTGGACGTACGACTTCGACGGCAAGCTCATCGCTGCGCCCAACTTGACCAAGATGCCGGACATCGACCGGCAGAAGTACGGGTTGGTGGACGTCCCGGTTCGCGAATACCTGGGCTACGTGTGGTTGTGCCTCGCGGATGAACCGCCGTCGTTCGACCAGGATGTGGTCGGGGCGATCGAAGAGCGGTTGGGCGACGCCGGCGCAATCGACGGCTACGACATCGCCAACCTCAGCCTGGGCCGGCGGATCACCTACGACGTGAAGGCCAACTGGAAGCTCATCATTGAGAACTTCATGGAGTGCTATCACTGCGCAACCATCCATCCGGAGTTGACGGAGGTGCTGCCGGAGTTCGCCGACGGACTGGCCGCACAGTACTTCGTGGGCCACGGCGCCGAATTCGGCGAGGACGTCAAGGGCTTCACGGTGGACGGGTCGGAAGGCCTGGAACGGATTCCGGGCATCGCCGACGACCAGGACCGGCGGTATTACGCCGTCACGATCAAACCCACGGTCTTCGTCAACCTAGTGCCGGACCATGTGATCATCCACCGGATGTTCCCGCTGGCCGTGGACCGGACCGTGGTGGAATGCGACTGGCTGTACATGCCCAGCGTGGTGGAAGCCGGAAAGGACCTCACGGCCTCCGTGGAACTCTTCCACCGGGTGAACCAGCAGGACTTCGATGCGTGCGAACGCTGCCAGCCGGCGATGGGATCAAAGATCTACGCAAACGGCGGCGTGCTGGTGCCCAGCGAGCACCACATCAGCGCCTTCCACGCGTGGGTCACGGACCGCTTGTCGGTGGAACCCGCGGACGCCGTCGTCAGCTGCCAGCGGCCGGCGGCGGGGCGGTCAGATTTCCCGTGAGTGGCCCATCCGGGCGCTGATGTCCTGCCCGGCCTGCTTGATGTCCTCGACCAGCCCGTCAATCTGCTCGGGCTTGAACCGGAAGGCCGGGCCGGAGATGCTGACCGACCCGATAACGGTTCCCAGGTGGTCCCATACCGGAACAGCAATGGAATTCAGGCCGATCTCGAATTCTTCCTCGACGACGGCGTAGCCCTGGGCGGAGACCTGGAGCAGTTCCTTTTCCAGTTTCTGCCGGGAGGTGATGGTGTTCGCGGTCTGCGCCGGCAACCGGGTTTCCTTGACGATCTTTAGCCGGTCTTCGGACGTGAGCCCCGCCAACAATACTTTCCCGCTGGATGTGGCGTGCAGGGGCGTCAGGCTGCCGATCCAGTCGTAGGTCGCCAAGGTGGACGGACCTCTGGCCTGGTCCACGTTGACGGCGAAATTGGAACGCAGGACTGCCAGGTTCACGGTTTCCTTGTACTGTTCTGCCAGTCGTTCCAGCACCGGCCGGGCCTCGCGCACCAGGCTCAGGTTCCCCGGGATCGAGTTCGCGAGCCGCAGGATCCCAAAGCCCAGCTGATATTTGCCGCGCTCGCTGTTCTGCTGCACCATGCCGCGCTGGTCCAGCGATGCCAGCAGCCGCGAGGCGGTGGACTTGTGGACGCCCATTTCCTCGGCGATGTCGCTGACACCGGCAGCGCCACGGCGCGCCAGGATCTCGAGCACGGTGATGGCGCGGTCCACAGACTGCACGCCGCGGTTCAGGTTCTCCGGCGACGCCTCGTCGTCGAACTCTTCAGGATCGGCCATAGGACCATAATCTCATTGCCTGCGCGGACGTGGGGCCGCCGCGGAGGGAATGATCCGGAGCGCCGTCAGTCCGACGTTGCCTCGGGGGAGCGGGCGGCCCGGGCGGCACGGTGTGAGCCGAAGGATGAGTAGTCGGCCGAGCCGGGCTCTCCCCAGACCACGAGCACCCGCAGGGGTCCGCCGCCGGTGTTCGCCAGATCGTGCTCAGACCCCACCGGGGCGAGCACGGCGTCACCCGGGTGCAGACGGTGGACCCGGCCGTCCACGGTCATCCGGGCCGTTCCTTCCATCACCACGTAGAGTTCTTCGAGCGCGCGGACGCCACTGGGATGGGAATGCATGCCTTCGGTCCCGCCCGGCGGCAACTCCCACGTCTGAACCGCCACGGGCAGGCGGGACTGATCCTGAAACAGCCACTGCATCTTCACCGGGGCGCTGCCTTCGTGGAGGTTGTAGGCGAAGGCGAACTCGCCGCGTCGTTCCAGCAAGTTAGGTCTCCTCGCCGGCAGGCAGTGCTGCTGCGGGGTGGCTCCCCATCCGGACCGAAACCTGGCGAGCAGCTTGGCGGCAGGCTTCGGATATTGTGCCCAACACGTCTTCGGAAATCCGGAATCGGGGCGCAGCAAGCATGACGCAGCCGGCAACGTTTCCGCGGTGATCGAAGACAGGAGCAGCAACGCCGACTTCCTCCGGTGACGTCTCGCCGTAGTTGGTGGCCAGGCCATTGGCTGCGACCTCTTGGAGCCGGACGGTGTAGGCATCCAGGGCGCCGACCCCGCTGTCGGGGAGGATCACGTCCCCTTGGGCGATCAGGCTACGGACCGTGTCCGAGCTGACTTGCGCCAGGAAGACCTGGACGGACGAGCTGAGAGCTGTGTTGTACCTGGTACCCAGAGGGGTCGTGTGTTTGACCTGCTGTGGGCTCGCAATTTGTTCGACGCAGACCGACTCGCTGCCGTTCCAGACCATCAGCGCGCTGGTCTCGCCGATGCGGTCCGTGAGTTCCTGCAGCACCGGATACGCTGCCCGGCGCACATCGAGATCGGCGAGCAGGGGGCCGGTCACGGCGATCAGGCCGAGGCCGAGTTTGAACCGGCGCGTCGACGGATCCCGCTCGACAAGATCCTCCTGCTCCAGTGTGGCCAGGATGCGGGAAACCGTGCTCTTGTGCAGTCCCACGCGAGAGGCAATTTCGGTGACGCCCAGCAGCGGCGTTTCGACACTAAAGCAGCGCATCACCTCGATCGCATTCAGGATGACGGAGGTCCCGCGTGCATCGGAGGAACCGGCAGTGCCCTTCTTGTTGGTGGCATCTGCAGTTTTATTCATAGTGCGTTCCATTCTTGCCAGTTAAAAGGCAGTACGGCGCAACCGGTTCCAGTTGCGCCGCACAGCATTTCACCAGCCCGAGACGGGTCAGGCGTCGATGATGTTGTGTTCGGGGCCGAAGCCGAATTTGGTGATGTTCTCGGCGCCGTTTTCGCCGATCACGAGGATGTCGTGTTCGCGGTAGCCGCCGGCGCCGGGTTCGCCGTCGGCGACGGTGATCATGGGTTCCATGGAGACGACCATGCCCGGTTCCAGCACGGTCTCGATGTCTTCGCGCAGTTCCAGGCCTGCTTCGCGTCCGTAGTAGTGGGAGAGGACGCCGAAGGAGTGGCCGTATCCGAAGGTGCGGTTCGGGAGCAGTCCGTGGCCGATGTAGATCTCGTTCAGCTCGGCGGCGATGTCCTTGCAGACGGCGCCGGGCTTGATCAGTTCCAGGCCGCGGCGGTGGACTTCGACGTTGATGTTCCAGAGTTCGAGCGAGCGTTCGTCCGGTTGGCCCAGGAACATGGTTCTCTCGAGTGCGGTGTAGTAGCCGGAGGTCATGGGGAAGCAGTTCAGGGACAGGATGTCTCCGCGCTGCAGTTTGCGGGTGGTGGCCCAGTTGTGGGCGCCGTCGGTGTTGATGCCGGACTGGAACCAGACCCAGGTGTCGCGTACCTCGCGGTGCGGGAAGGTGCGGGCGATTTCATGCACCATGGCCTCGGTGCCGATCAGCGCGACTTCGTATTCGCTGATGCCTTCGCGGATCGCGGCCTTGATGGCCTCGCCGCCGAGGTCACCGATGCGGGCGCCGTGCTTGATGACCTCGATCTCTTCGGCCGACTTGATCATCCGCTGGCGCATTGCGTCCTGCGAGACGTCGAGCAGTTCGGCGCCCTCGAACGCGGCCTGGATGCGCTGGCGGGTCATCAGCGGCAGGGCGTCGTCTTCGACGCCGAGGCGGCGTGCGGTGACGCCGCGCTGGCGCAGTGCTTCCTGCAGGGCGAAGTAGAAGTTGTCGCGCTTCCAGTCCGTGTAGACGATGTTCTCGCCGTAGCTGGTGCGCCACGGCATGCCGGCGTCGATGTTCGCGGTGACGGTGACCGAGTCGTCGGCGGTGACGACCAGGGCGTAATTGCGGCCGAAGGTGGTGTAGAGGAAGTCCGAGTAGTACTTGATGCCGTGGTAGCTGGTCAGGATCACGGCGTCCAGGTCCTTGGCGGCCATGATCTGGCGCAGGCCGCTCAGCCGGCGTTCGAACTCGGCGTCGGAGAAGGTCAGCTGCTGCTTTTCGCCGATGTGCAGAACCTTCAGGCGTTCGAGCTCGGAAACCGAATTCGTGGTCGATGCTTCGAGGGACATGATGACTCCTTCTGGGTGTGTGGGCCAAGTGGCCTGGAGGTACCGGCCCGTCCTCGGCGATGCCGGAGGGGGATAAATGCCAGCTAAAGAAGGTGCGGAACTGTTGCATTTACTGCAACTCTGTTGCGTTGAGTATGTCTTGTGATGTGCGCCACGTCAAGAGTTGCCGTGCCGTGAGCGGGTCATCGTTTGAGCTGAAGTTCCTGAACGATGTCCATGGCAAGAGCGTCTACGACTTGGTCGAACAGGAGCTTGCCTTTGACGGCGTCAGAGCCAGTGGGGGAGGAGAGGCATCCGGTGGCAGGCGTCCGCGAGGCAACGACGGGCAGGCGGTCGAACCTGGGCAGGTCTGCGGGTGGGTGGTCGACGCTTCGTTCCAGGTTCACCAAGCTGGGCTCCAAGTGCAGCATGAGCGATGTCTCCAACACTCCGCCGTGTTCGATCTCCCATCCGGGGAAGCCGTTGGGATAGACGGTCTGCAACGTCTCCTGGGAAACGTAGTCCCAATAGGACAGCAGCAGCACGCTGCGGTCGTCGCCCTGGCAGATGCCCAAATCGCCGAGCGCGAGATCTATGCCTTCGTAGAGGAACTGGTAGTTCTCGAAGTGGCCGTTGACGAAGACGATGTTCCTCACGCCCTGCCGGAAGAGCGAAACCGTCAGGCTTCTCGTGAGGCCGATCATCGTTGCAGCATCGAGGCTCGTGGTGCCGGCAAGATGATTGCCTCCGCCAGATTTTTGCTGGGACTTGTAGCCGTAGGTGATGGGCTGTGCGACCAGCGCTCCGGCAGCCTCCGCAACAGCCGCGGCGATGCTGGTCGATAACAAGGCGTCTGTCCCCAAGGGCAGATGCGGCCCGTGCTGCTCCAGGGCTCCGACCGGGACCAGTACGACTCCGCCGGAGCCGGCGTTCAGCCATTCATTAAAGGTATGGGCGTCGGTTTCGGACATGTGGATACTGGATGGGCGTGCCGGCGTGGGCAGGTCTGGATCCATTCTGCTTCTCCTGAAGGGTGCGGGCTCGGCGGGGCGGCGGCCCCGCCGAGCCATTGGTGGTGGGGCTAGTCGATCTGCCGGGTGGGCAGTCCGTCCGCGTCAACGAAGTCGTCTTCGACGCGGTGGTTGGGGTCGTTGATTTCCTTCTCGAGGCGTTTCACTTCCTTGTTCCGTATCCTCAGCCGCCGGATGAGGTTGGCGATCATGAGGAGTATGACGAACGCGAAGGGGAAGCCGCCGATGATGGTGCCGGTTTGCACTGTGTCCACGACCGAGGTGCCGCCGATGGACAGCAGGATCAGCGCCACGGCGGCGATGCTCGCTACGAGGACCACGCGGAACCAGGGGCCGGACTTTTTCGGCGCCGACACGAACTCCGCCAGGGCGTAGGCGCCGGAATCGAGGCTGGTGACGTAGTAAGTGGCGACGAGGATCGTGGCGACGACGAGGAGCAGCCCGCCGACAACCGGAATCATGGTGAGCATGGAGAACAGGCCGCTGGACGTGTCCGCGGCGACATCAGATGAAATGGAGCGGTCCGAGATGTTGTCGTAGTGGATGGCGGTCGAGCCGAGGATTCCCACCCAGACCATGACGATCAGGGAGGGGACGACGGTTACTCCGATGACAAACTCGCGGATGGTCCGGCCGCGGGAAATCCGTGCGATGAATCCGGCGACGAACGGTGAGAAGGCGATGACCCAGCACCAGATGAAGACGGTCCACCACCCGTTCCAGCTGTCCTGCCAGGATTCCAGGGGGGCGGCTGAGGTTGGCGCATCCGTCCAGAAGCTCATCGGGATGAAGTTGTAGAAGAACGAGCCGAAGGTCTGCGACATGTTGGAGATAATGAAGGCCGCCGGCCCGAAGATAAAGACGGCTGCCATGAGGACGATGCTCAGGATTGAGTTCGCTTCGCTGATGCGCTTCATGCCCTTGTTGACGCCCAGGAAGGCGGACACCGCCGTCAGACCGCCCAGGGCAATGATGACGCCTATCCAGAGTGCGGGCCCGGACGGCAGGCCGGTAAACGAGGAGAGGCCGGAGGTGAACTGCAGGGCGGCGAATCCGAAGGAGGTGGCCAGCCCGAGGACCGTGGCCATGATGGCCAGGAGCTCTACGACGACCCCCGCGCCACGCTGGGCGCGCTTGGGCAGAATATCCACCGTGGCTTCCCGGAAGGTGAGGGTCTTGCCCAGATTATGGTGCGAGTATGCCAGGCAAACCGCTACGACGCAGTACATGGCCCAGGCGGTCAGCCCCCAGTGGAAGTACGTCCACACCATCCCGCCCTCGCCGGCGGCGGCAGGAATAACAGGGGTTTCATCGCGGAGCATGATCGGTTCGGCGACGGACCAGAAGATCAAACCGATGCCCTGCCCGCAGGCGAACAGCATGGAGTACCACGCGAACTTGCTGTGTTCAGGCTTGGCCTTGGGGCCGCCCAGGCGGATCCTGCCCACCCTGCTGACCGTCAGCCAAACACAAACGACCACAGCAATGATCGAATAGAGGACAAAGAGCCAGGTGAAGCCCGAGGTAACGAACGTGCGCAGTTGTCCGATCACATCCGCGGCGCCGCTGGGATTCGTGGTGACGGCGACAATGAGGGCGATGATCAGGACGGGCGGCAGGATTTTGATGATCGCCCGATCAAGCGGCGGGATTAGTCGGCCACGGAATCGCGGGAGTTCTACTGTGGACGGCACTGCCTTGTGCCCGGCCGTGGTCTTTTCCTCGGCTTGGTCGGGAGTGACTGCGGTGTCATCCCCGGCCCCGGCAGGAGTGGTGCCAATGGGTTGTTGTTCTTGCTCATGAACGGACATGCCAGCGTCCCTTTCGGTGGGCGACCAATACGTGGTCGGCTGCGATGGTGTCTATCGGGTGAGGAGCAGGGTGACGCAACATGATGTTGCAGTAGCGGCAACACAGTTGCAGCAAAGCATACAGTGAACGAAGTCACAGTCAAGGGGAGGTTCTTGGCGTCAACTGGTGCTTGGGGTGGCCCCTGCATCGGGGCGCAGATCGCCTTGGCGCAACCGGACTGTTTAGGGAGGGCGCTTATTGGGTTCAACCGCCGGTCGGTGTCCATTAAAGAATGATCGAGTGTGCCGGCGCTGGAATCAGGAGGAAGTGTTTGATTCAGCACGTGCTCGTGGCTGCGTGCGGCGGGACCCAACGGTCCTGCCGCACGCAGCCTCGCGGCATCAGGCGTCGATGATGTTGTGTTCGGGGCCGAAGCCGAATTTGGTGATGTTCTCGGCGCCGTTTTCGCCGATCACGAGGATGTCGTGTTCGCGGTAGCCGCCGGCGCCGGGTTCGCCGTCGGCGACGGTGATCATGGGTTCCATGGAGACGACCATGCCCGGTTCCAGCACGGTCTCGATGTCTTCGCGCAGTTCCAGGCCTGCTTCGCGTCCGTAGTAGTGGGAGAGGACGCCGAAGGAGTGGCCGTATCCGAAGGTGCGGTTCGGGAGCAGTCCGTGGCCGATGTAGATCTCGTTCAGCTCGGCGGCGATGTCCTTGCAGACGGCGCCGGGCTTGATCAGTTCCAGGCCGCGGCGGTGGACTTCGACGTTGATGTTCCAGAGTTCGAGCGAGCGTTCGTCCGGTTGGCCCAGGAACATGGTTCTCTCGAGTGCGGTGTAGTAGCCGGAGGTCATGGGGAAGCAGTTCAGGGACAGGATGTCTCCGCGCTGCAGTTTGCGGGTGGTGGCCCAGTTGTGGGCGCCGTCGGTGTTGATGCCGGACTGGAACCAGACCCAGGTGTCGCGTACCTCGCGGTGCGGGAAGGTGCGGGCGATTTCATGCACCATGGCCTCGGTGCCGATCAGCGCGACTTCGTATTCGCTGATGCCTTCGCGGATCGCGGCCTTGATGGCCTCGCCGCCGAGGTCACCGATGCGGGCGCCGTGCTTGATGACCTCGATCTCTTCGGCCGACTTGATCATCCGCTGGCGCATTGCGTCCTGCGAGACGTCGAGCAGTTCGGCGCCCTCGAACGCGGCCTGGATGCGCTGGCGGGTCATCAGCGGCAGGGCGTCGTCTTCGACGCCGAGGCGGCGTGCGGTGACGCCGCGCTGGCGCAGTGCTTCCTGCAGGGCGAAGTAGAAGTTGTCGCGCTTCCAGTCCGTGTAGACGATGTTCTCGCCGTAGCTGGTGCGCCACGGCATGCCGGCGTCGATGTTCGCGGTGACGGTGACCGAGTCGTCGGCGGTGACGACCAGGGCGTAATTGCGGCCGAAGGTGGTGTAGAGGAAGTCCGAGTAGTACTTGATGCCGTGGTAGCTGGTCAGGATCACGGCGTCCAGGTCCTTGGCGGCCATGATCTGGCGCAGGCCGCTCAGCCGGCGTTCGAACTCGGCGTCGGAGAAGGTCAGCTGCTGCTTTTCGCCGATGTGCAGAACCTTCAAACGCTCCAGGTCTGCGACGGTGCTGGTGGTGCTGGGGGTGATGGTCATTGAATCTCCTTCGTGGTGTTTCTGGTACGGGACAGGTGGTCTTGGGATGCGTGCCGCCGCGCCGTGCTGATGTGTGGCCCGGCAGGGCTAGGCCGTGGGCGCGGGAATTCTGTTCTCCGGTACAAGCTGCGCGCCGGTGTCGTCGGAGTTATCTGTTTCGACTAATGCTGTTTCGCAGTCGCCGTGGTTATCCAGGTACTCCTGGTCGGAGCTATCCTGCTTCAATCCGAGTGGGATTCCGGCGGCGATCCGCGAACGGAACCGGGGATACCCGAGCAGGAAGTACACGGTCGCAGACGTAACGCTTCCGCCCAGCCACGAGAAGTCAATGCCCCCGACGGCGCTTCCGAGGGGTCCCTGCAGGACCGGAACCGAACCGTACATGCACATCCAGGTCATGAAGATACCGGCGAAAAAGGCGATGAAGGCCGCCGGGTTGAAGGCTTTGAGCTGGGTGTCGGACGGCGAGCGGAAGAGGTAGCTGAAGTTCTTATGGTGGCGCTCAAAGACGAAGTAATGAACAGCCATGATCCCGCCCCAGGTGGCGACCCACGCTGCGATCGCGATGATCCAGTTGTGCAGCATGTGGGCAAAGTCAGTCGCGAACATGAAACCGATGACCGCCGCCATTGCCAAGCCGCCGACGACGATGGACAGCTTCTTGCGGGAGATTTGGATGTCCAGGGCCTGCGTGGCGACGCCGAACGTGTACATGTTGATGATGTTGGTTGCGATGGGTCCGTGGATGACCAGCAGGATCACCGGAATGGCGAATGCTCCGTAGCTTTCCACGATCAGCTGGCCAGGATCGGCCGTGCCGTTCTTTGTCGCCAGGCTGGCGCCAAGGACGCCGAGCCAGACCACCGGGAGGAACTGTCCGAGGACGCTGACCACATAGAGCTTTGCGGGCCGGATCTTTTTGCTCACGAAGCGGGAGTAGTCGGGAGCGTAGGTGAACCAGCCGATGCCCCAGCCGATGCCGATGGCGGTCATGATCGAGGACATGGCAGCGATTCGCGGCATGCCGGTGAGAACCTCGCCCACGGGTCCCTGGTAGCTCCAGTCGATATCCAGCTGCGTCCATGCCACGATCGACATGGCAATGAGGACCAGGACGGTGGGCGGCATGGTGATCCGCTCGAAGCGGGAAATGGCACGGTAGCCGCGGTAGCAAATGGCCACCTGGATCGACATGATGACGGCGGCCGTGCCAATGCGCCAGCCCAAGTTGGAGGCCGCGGGATCGACCCAGCCGATCATTCCGAACAGCGCCATGATCAGGTCCAGAATGACCCACGTGTTGACGGCGGACCAGCCGATGGCGATCACAGCCTGGATGGCTGCGGGCAGGTAGGCGCCCCTGCGGCCGAACGCTCCGCGGGCCAGCAACATGCCGGTGGCTCCTGTGCGCTGCCCGAGGATTACGAAGAACCCAAAGCCAAGCATGCCGATGACATTGCCGGCGATGAGTACGGTTAGGGTATCGGCAAGGCTCAATCCGAGGTGAATGCCAAGGGCGCCCAGGATCCAGTTAATCGGGGCGACGTTGGCACCTGCCCAGATCCAGAACTGGCCGGAAAGCTTGGTGGTGCGGGCCGATTCGGGAACCGGCTGGAGAATGTCTTCTACGTGCTGGGTGGCCTGTTCGGATTTAGTGGCGGATCTCTGGCTCATGCGGGTCTCCTGACGATTGCAACGCGAGGCGGGAGCAGGACTCCACCCAGACTATGGGTGATGCAGCTCACAGCGTATATTCAGACCGTAACCACTTAGGTTCCCAACAGGTGACACATTGTCGCTTCGGCATCGTTTTCGGGCGTTTGAAGGAAAAAATCATGGTCGTGATGTTGTCGGATGTGCTGGAGCTTGAACTGATGCAGCGGGCCAGTCCGGTGGTTCGGGCCGGCAGAAGCCAGATCCCGGCCGGCAAAGTCAGGTGGGTGCATTCGAGCGAAGTGCTGGAGATAGCGCCGCTGCTGCGGGGCCAGGAGTTGCTTCTCAGTGGTGGGGACGCCCTGTTAAACCTCAGGCCGGCCGCGCAGCACGAATATATCCGCAGCCTGGCGGCCCGGCATGTGACGGCCTTGGCCATCCAGACCGCGGGCTCCGGCCGCTCGCTGTCCGACGAGCTCGTGCAGACGGCGGAGGAGGCCGGGTTGCCGCTGATCGAACTGCGGCGCGTAGTTCCGTTCGTGGAAATTGCGGAGGAGGTCAACCGGCAAGTCGTTTCTGAGCATGTTACGGCCCTGCAGACGGCGGATTCCATCTCGCAGCGCCTGGCGGGGCACCTGGCTTCTTCCGGTCCGGCGCTGGGCCCGTTGGTCGGGATTGTCTCGCAGGCGCTGCGGATCGAGGCGGCACTGCTGGACCCCAATGGCACCATCCTGGAGTTCGCCGGCGGCTTCCCTCCCGATTCCACATCTGTGGACGTGGAGTCGGACATCTTCGTTGGCAGCCTGCTATCTGCCCGGCTGCGGCTTCAAAGCCGGCGGGACGTCACCCCGGAGTTGCTGAAGACGGTGGGGGAGCGGATCGGCGGCATTCTGGCCCTCGCCGTGTCCCAGCAGCACCGGCCGACAGCGCAGCAAATTGCCCACACGGCCCTGATGCGGGCCGTCGTCGGCGGCGCAGGCGCCTCCCAAATCCAGGAACTGTGCGACGCGGCAGGCCTGTCGACCGTGCAGCCGGCCTTTGTCATGGTGTTCCGTCAAATCGGTCTGAGCAGCGTACGCGGAGTGGCCGGAAGGATCCTCACAAAGCGGTGTCCCGACGCCCGGACCTATCTGGACGGCGAGAGCCTGTGCGCCTTGGTCCAGCTCAGTATCAGCGGCACGCGCCGGGAGCGACGGGAGATCTTGGAGGGGTTGCGCGCGGACTTCCGTGGCTTGGCGGTGGCGGGCGCGGTCGGGCCGACGGTGGCCACGCCGTTGGATGCCCACTCGTCCCTAGTCGAGGCCAGGCTGACCCAGGCGGTGGGGCCCCCTGATGACCTGGAAAGCAACATTCGTGACTGCGAGGATTTTGTCCTGGAGCGGCTGGCGGCCCGGGAGCTCTCCGGGCCGGTTGTCGGGCGCATCACCCAGGAACTGCTCGGTGAGCTGCTGGACTATGACCGCAGGCGGGGTACGCGGCTGCTGGACACCCTCGAAGCCTGGCTCATGAGCGGATGCAATTCCGCCGAGACTGCGCGGGTCCTCTTTGTGGAACGCCAAACGCTGCATAAGCGGCTGCGCAAGATTTTCGATCTCATCGGCGGGGACCCTCGTGGCAGTGCCAAGATGCCGGGACTCAACCTGGCGGTCCACCTCGCGAAGAATCCCTCTCCCGGCGGGCAATAGCGCCTGGGCAGGCGGAGCGGGCTACAGTACCGCGCGGATGGCCTGTTCGAAGCCTGCGATGTGCTCGAGAGCGAGGCGGGCAGCGTGGTCGGCATCGCCGTCGACAATTGAGTCCAGTAGTTCCACGTGCTCGGTGATGTGGCCGGCAACGGACGGCACCTTATCCAGCACCAGGCACCAGATCCGGGTGGCCAGGTTGTCCAGCCGGATCAGCGTGTCCTCAAGGTAGGGATTGCCGGCGGCGCGGTAGATGGCCCGGTGCACGCTGAGGTCGTAACGCATCAGGTCGTGCTTGTCCGGGAGGCGGTCTTCGAGCTTCCCGATGTCCCGGGCCAGCTGCGAAAGCTCGCCTCGCATGGCCTCGCCGGCAGACTCCGCGGCCTTCCGGGCGGCCAGCGGTTCCAGCACCCGGCGCAGCTCCGAGACGGCGGCCAGTTCGGTGATGTCCACGATGGTCGCGAAGGTGCCGCGGCGCGGATAGGAGATGACCAGGTGGTCGATCTCCAGCTTCTTCAGGGCCTCGCGCACCGGGGTGCGCCCGAAGCCCAGTTCTGCCGCCAGCTGTCCGTCGTTGATCGGGGCGCCGGGGCGGATATCCAACATGATCAGCTTGTCCCGCACCGCACGGTAGGCCTGCTCGGCCAGCGACAGCGGCTCGGTTCCGGCATCGGGTTCCGCGGTGATACTCATGATGCTCCTGACTCGTCCGTGGCCTGTTTCGGGATCCCGCCAGCTCGAAATGCGCTGTTGGAAGGGCCCTCTTGACGTCTTGTGATCCCCATCATACTATTGCAATCAGTTCTGATATATCAGTCAAATATTAGTTTGATTGAGCAGGTTCTTAAAAGGAGAAGTCGGATGGTGAACACCCTGACAACCGGATTGTCCGCAGCGGATCCCGAGGTCGCCGGCGCCATTGCCCGGGAGCTGGAGCGCCAGCAGTCCACGCTGGAAATGATCGCGTCGGAGAATTTCGCCCCCACCGCGGTGATGGAGGCCCAGGGCTCGGTGCTGACGAACAAGTACGCCGAGGGCTACCCCGGCCGGCGCTACTACGGCGGCTGCGAACACGTGGACGTGATCGAGCAGCTGGCCATCGACCGGGTCAAGGCACTGTTCGGCGCGGAAGCCGCCAACGTCCAGCCGCACTCGGGTGCGCAGGCCAATGCCGCGGCCATGTTCGCGCTGCTGTCCCCGGGCGACACGATCCTGGGCCTGAACCTGGCGCACGGCGGGCACCTGACCCACGGCATGAAGATCAACTTCTCCGGCAAGCTCTACAACGTCGTGCCCTACGGGGTCTCCGAGTACGACCACAGGATCGACATGGCAGAGGTGGAACGCCTCGCCGTCGAGCACAAGCCCAAGCTGATCGTGGCCGGCTGGTCCGCCTACACCCGCCAGCTGGACTTCGCGGAGTTCCGCCGCATCGCGGACAAGGTCGGCGCCTACCTGATGGTGGACATGGCGCACTTCGCCGGCCTGGTGGCCGCCGGGCTGCACCCGAACCCAGTGCCGTACGCCGACGTCGTCACCACCACCACGCACAAGACGTTGGGCGGTCCGCGCGGTGGCGTGATCCTGTCCAAGCAGGAGCTGGCCAAGAAGATCAACTCCGCGGTGTTCCCCGGCCAGCAGGGCGGCCCGCTGGAACACGTGGTGGCTGCCAAGGCGGTGGCCTTCAAGTTTGCCGCCTCCGACGAGTTCGCGGACCGCCAGCAACGGACCCTCGAGGGCTCGCAAACGCTGGCCCAGCGGCTGCTGGCCGACGACGTTGCGGCCGCCGGCATCAGCCTGGTCAGCGGCGGCACCGACGTGCACCTGGTCTTGGTGGACCTGCGCAACTCGGAACTGGACGGCCAGCAGGCCGAGGACCGGCTGCACTCCATCGGCATCACCGTCAACCGCAACGCCGTGCCGTTCGATCCGCGCCCGCCGATGGTCTCCTCCGGCCTGCGGATCGGAACCCCTGCCTTGGCCACCCGCGGCTTCGGCGCCGCCGAATTCACCGAGGTGGCAGACATCATTGCCGCCGCACTGACCCGTGCACCAGACGCGGAGCTGCTCACCGAGCTGCGCGGCCGCGTGGCCCTGCTGGCGGAGAAGTTCCCGCTGTACCCCAACCTGAACGCCGAGCCGAACGGAGCCGAATAATGGCCGATCTGCTGCCCGAGCACCCGGACTTCCTCTGGCGGAATCCGGAGCCGAAATCCTCTTACGACGCCGTGATTGTCGGCGGCGGCGGCCACGGCCTGGCCACCGCCTACTATCTGGCCAAGAACCACGGCATGACCAACATCGCGGTCTTGGAGCGCGGCTGGCTGGCCGGCGGCAACATGGCCCGCAACACCACGATCATCCGCTCCAACTACCTCTGGGACGAGAGCGCGGGAATCTACGAGCACTCGCTCAAACTCTGGGAGCAGCTGCCGGAGGAACTCGAATACGATTTCCTCTTCTCGCAGCGCGGCGTGATGAACCTGGCGCACACCCTGCAGGATGTCCGCGAGAGCATCCGGCGGGTGAACGCCAACCAGCTCAACGGCGTGGACGCCGAGTGGATCACCCCGGACCAGATCAAGGAACTGTGCCCCATCATCAACACCGGGGACGACATTCGCTACCCGGTGATGGGGGCGACCTACCAGCCCCGCGCCGGCATCGCCAAGCACGACCACGTGGCGTGGGCCTTCGCCCGCAAGTGCGACGAGATGGGCGTGGACATCATCCAGAACTGCGAGGTCACCGGATTCATCAAGGACGGCGACCGGGTTGTCGGCGTCGAAACCAGCCGCGGCCGGATCAACGCGGGCAAGGTAGGCCTGGCCGGTGCGGGACACAGCTCGGTGCTGGCCGAACTCGCCGGCTTCGAGCTGCCCATCCAGTCCCACCCGCTGCAGGCGCTGGTCTCCGAGCTGCACGAGCCGGTCCACCCCACGGTGGTCATGTCCAACCACGTCCACGTCTACGTCTCCCAGGCGCACAAGGGCGAACTGGTCATGGGCGCGGGCATCGACACCTACAACGGCTACGGCCAGCGCGGCGCCTTCCACGTCATCGAGGAACAGATGGCCGCCGCCGTCGAGCTCTTCCCGATCTTCGCCCGCGCCCACGTGCTGCGGACCTGGGGCGGCATCGTCGACACCACGATGGATGCCTCGCCGATCGTGTCCAAAACGCCGATCGACCAGCTCTACGTGAACTGCGGCTGGGGAACCGGCGGCTTCAAGGGGACGCCCGGCGCCGGCTACACCTTCGCCCACACCATCGCCACGGACGAACCGCACCCGCTGAACGCCCCGTTTGCCCTGGACCGGTTCGAGACCGGACACCTCATCGACGAACACGGCGCCGCCGCCGTGGCCCACTAGGAAGGAAGACCGAGATGCTTCTGATCGAATGCCCCTGGTGCGGGCCGCGCGACGAGACCGAATACCACTACGGCGGCCAGGCCCACGTGGCCTACCCGGCGGATCCGAACCAGCTGAGCGACGCGGAATGGGCCAAGTTCCTCTTCTACCGCGCCAACCCCAAAGGCCTCTTCGCCGAACGCTGGGTGCACAGCACCGGCTGCAGGCGCTGGTTCAACGCGGTGCGCGACACCGTCAGCTATGAATTCAAGGCCGTGTACAAGCCCGGCGAGAAGCCACCGATCGACCTCGGCAGCCTCGCGGGTGCCAAGGCCCAGCCAGCCGAAGGAGGAGCGAAATGACCGCCCCCAGCAACCTCGCCAACCAGTCGCAGCGGCTTGCCGCACCCGCCGGCGCCGCTGCCCGGATCGACCGGACCAAGCCGCTGAACTTCACGCTCGACGGCCACACCTACACCGGTTACGCCGGGGACACCCTGGCCTCCGCGCTGCTCGCGGCCGGGAAGGTCACGGCGGGCGACTCGCTCTACCTCGGCCGTCCGCGCGGCATCATGTCAGCCGGCGTGGAAGAGCCCAACGCCCTGGTCAAGGTCAGCGCCCGCTACGCCGGGCACGTTGACGAGTCCATGCTGCCGGTGACGGCCTTGGAACTGACGGACGGCATGGACGCCAAGCTGCTGAGCGGCCTGGGCCAGCTGGACCCCCGGACGGACGAGGCCGTCTACGACCGCAAATACGTGCATACCGACGTGCTGGTGGTCGGCGCCGGCCCGGCCGGTCTCGCCGCAGCCCGCGAGGTAGCCAAAAGCGGTGCGCGCGTGATCCTGATGGACGAGCAGCCGGAGGCCGGCGGCTCCCTGCTCTCGGGCCGCGCCGAGATGATCGACGGCCGCCCCGCGCAGGAGTGGGTCGACCGGACCGTCGCCGAGTTGTCCGCCGCCGACGAGCTGACCTATCTGCCCCGCACTACGGCGTTCGGCAGCTACGACAGCAACTTCATCGTGGCCGTCCAGCGCCGCACCGACCACCTGGCCGGCGAGCTGGGAGCCGGTGTCTCCCGCGAACGCATCTGGCACGTCCGGGCCAGGCAGGTGGTGCTCGCCACCGGCGCGCACGAACGTCCGATCGTCTTTGCGAACAACGACCGCCCTGGCATCATGTTGGCCTCTGCAGTCCGCAGCTACCTCAACCGGTACGCGGTGGCAGCCGGCAACCAGGTGGTCGTCGCCACCAACAACGACTCGGCCTACAAACTGGTCGCGGACTTGTCCGCGGCGGGCATCAAGGTCGCGGCCGTGGTGGAGGCGCGTACCGAAATCGGCGGCGACGCCGCCGAGACGGTCCGCGCCGCCGGCACCCGTCTGATCACCGGCAGTGCCGTGGTGGACACCGAAGGCCAGAACGACGGCGGAAGGATCAGCGCCGTCGTCGTGAGCGGTCTGGATGCCGAAGGTCAGCTGGCTGGGGAACCGGAAACCATCGAGGCGGACCTGCTGGCGGTCTCCGGCGGCTGGAACCCGGTGGTGCACCTGCACAGCCAGCGCGAGCGCCGCCTGGCCTGGAACGACGAGCTGGCGGCCTTCGTGCCCGGCCTCGCGGTCAAGGACCAGCAGACGGCCGGCGCCTGCAACGGAACCCTGGATCTGGCCGGCAGCCTGCAGGAGGGTGCCGCCGCCGGCGCCGCGGCGGCCACCCGCGCCGGTTTCAGCGTGGACCCGGAGGTTCCCGCGGCCGCCGCCGAAACCGTCTCCCCGATCCGGCCGCTGTGGCTGGTCCCCGCCCCCGACGGCGAGGCCGCCGGGTGGAAGAACCACTTCGTGGACTTCCAGCGCGACCAGACGGTTGCGGACGTGCTGCGTTCGACCGGGGCCGGCATGCGCAGCGTGGAGCATGTGAAGCGCTACACCTCGATCAGCACCGCGAACGACCAGGGCAAGACCTCCGGGGTCAACGCCATCGGCGTCATCGCCGCGGCGCTGAACAATTCCGACGTCGGAAGCATCGGCACCACCGCCTACCGCGCGCCCTACACTCCGGTGGCGTTCGCCGCATTGGCCGGCCGGCAGCGCGGGGAGCTCTTCGACCCGGCGCGGCTGACCTCGATCCACCCATGGCACGTCGCCCACGGTGCGCTGTTCGAGGACGTCGGACAGTGGAAGCGGCCCTGGTACTTCCCGCAGCCGGGCGAGGACATGGACGCCGCTGTGCTGCGCGAATGCGCCGCCGTCCGCGAATCCGTCGGATTCATGGACGCCACCACGCTGGGCAAGATTGAGATCCGCGGCAAGGACGCCGGTGAATTCCTGAACCGGATGTACACCAACGCGTTCAAGAAGCTGAAGCCGGGCCTGGCCCGCTACGGACTGATGTGCACTCCGGACGGCATGATCTTCGACGACGGCGTGACGCTGCGCCTGGACGAAGACCGCTACTTCATGACGACCACCACCGGCGGTGCGGCCAAGGTGCTGGACTGGCTGGAGGAATGGCTGCAAACCGAATGGCCGGAGCTGGACGTCGTGTGCAACTCGGTCACGGAGCAGTACACCACCGTCGCCGTCGTGGGCCCGAAGTCCCGCGCGGTCATCGCCAAGCTGGCGCCCGAGCTGGACCTGGACAACGACGCTTTCCCCTTCATGGCGTTCAAGGAAACCACGCTGGCCTCCGGCATCCCCGCCCGCATCTGCCGGATCTCGTTCTCCGGCGAACTGGCGTTCGAGATCAACGTGTCCTCCTGGTACGGACTGAAGGTTTGGGAAGACGTGGCCGAGGCCGGTGCGGAGTTCAACATCACCCCGTACGGCACCGAGACCATGCACGTGCTGCGCGCCGAGAAGGGCTTCATCATCGTCGGCCAGGACACGGACGGCACGGTCACCCCGCAGGACGCCGGGATGGAATGGGTGGTGTCCAAGGCCAAGGACTTCGTGGGCAAGCGTTCCTACACCCGCGCCGATAACCTGCGCGAGGACCGCAAGCAGCTGGTCGGGGTCCTGCCGGTGGACAAGTCGTTCCGCCTGCCGGAGGGCGCGCAGCTGGTCAACCACGGAACCCGGATCGCACCGGCCGAGGCGCCGGTGCCGATGGAGGGGCACGTGACCTCCAGCTACCACAGCGCCGCGCTGGGCCGCAGTTTCGGGCTGGCCCTGATCAGGAACGGCCGCAACCGCATCGGCGAGACGCTGCAGGCACCCGTCAACGGGCAGCTGGTGGACGTCGTCATCGCAGAACCCGTACTCTACGACCCCGAAGGGAGCCGTCGTGATGGCTGAACAGGTCATAACCAACATTGCAGCACTGCGCCGCAGCCCGCTGGCGCACTTGACCGAGGCAATCGGCCAGGGCGCCGTGGCCGGCGAACGTGGCGTCAGCCTGCGTGAAATCCCGTTCCTGAACATGGTCGGCCTGCGGGCCGAGCCGGGATCGGCCGGCGCGAAGGCGCTGGAGGCCGCCACCGGGCTGCCGCTGCCGTCCGCCCACGGCCAGGTTTCCGGCGGCGCGGACTCGACCGCCATCCTGTGGCTGGGGCCGGACGAGTTCCTGCTGGTCGGGCCCGAGGGCACGGATGTCACGCCGGACCTGACCGCCGCCCTCGGGGGAGAACCGGGCGCCGTCGTCGATCTGTCCGCCAACCGCACCACGCTGGAACTCTCCGGGCCCTCGGCCCGGCTGGTGCTGGAGAAGGGCTGCCACGCGGACCTGCACCCGCGGATGTTCCGTCCCGGCACGGCGATCACCACGCAGCTGGGCCCGGTGCCGGTGCTGCTGTGGCAGACCGCGGAGCAGGACGGCGGCCAGGTCTACCGGATCATGCCGCGGGCCTCGTTCGCCGACTACACCGCCCGCTGGCTGCTGGATGCCATGACGGAGTTCGCCTCGCCCGAGGTCGATTGAGATGGCACTGAGCGCGCTGGACCTGTTCTCGATCGGCATCGGACCGTCGTCGTCGCACACGGTGGGGCCCATGCGGGCCGCCCGGCAGTTCGCCGCGTCGCTGGCGGCCGACGGGCTGCTGGAGGCGGTGGCCCGGGTGAAGTCGGAGCTGTTCGGCTCGCTCGGTGCCACCGGGGCCGGCCATGGATCGGACAAGGCCGTGATCCTGGGCCTGCAGGGCGAGGACCCGGAAACCGTTGACCCGGACGCCGCGGACGCGCAGGTGGAGGAGGCAGCGGCCGGGCGAAAGCTGAGCCTGGCCGGCACGCACCCGGTGGAGTTCGACCCTGCGGCCGACGTGGTGCTGCACCGCCGCCGTTCGCTGCCGGCGCACCCCAACGGGATGACCTTTACCGCGTACGACGCCGGTGGCTCACCGCTGCGTGCATCCTCCTATTACTCGGTGGGCGGCGGGTTCGTGGTCACTGCCGAAGAGGCCGAGGGCGCGGCGGAAGAGTCCGCGCGCGGAAGCGATGCCGGGGACAACGAGCGGCTCCCGTACCCGTTTTCCACCGCCGCCGAACTGCTCTCCCGCTGCCGGGAGGCCGGGACGTCGATAGCCGGCGTGATGCTGGCCAACGAGCTCACGTGGCGCAGCGAAGCCGAGCTGCGGGCCAACCTGTTGCGGATCTGGGACGTGATGCAGGAGTGTGTGGAAAACGGCTGTACCCGCACCGAGGAGACCCTGCCCGGTTCACTGTTGGTCCGCCGTCGTGCCCCGGGACTGCGGCGCAGGCTGCGCGCCGCAGAGGCGGCGCTGGCAGCGGAAGGCACACCCAACGCCGATCCGCTGTGGGCGATGGAGTGGGTAAACCTGTACGCGTTGGCGGTTAACGAGGAAAACGCCTCCGGCGGGCGGATTGTCACAGCGCCCACCAACGGCGCGGCCGGAATCCTGCCCGCCGTGCTGCACTACTACACGAGGTTCGTGCCCGGCGCAGACGACGATGCGGTGGTGGATTTTCTGCTCACCGCGGCAGCCATCGGCATCCTGTTCAAGACCAACGCCTCGATCTCCGGGGCGGAGGTCGGTTGCCAGGGCGAGGTCGGATCAGCCTGTTCGATGGCGGCCGGTGCTTTGTGCGCGGTGCTCGGCGGGACACCGGAGCAGGTGGAAAACGCCGCCGAGGTCGGAATCGAGCACAATTTGGGGCTGACCTGTGATCCGGTGGGCGGCCTGGTGCAGATTCCGTGCATCGAACGCAACGCCATTGCCAGCGTCAAGGCGATCAACGCCGCCCGGCTGGCGCTGGCCGGCGACGGCGACCACAGGGTGTCCCTGGATATGGCCATCAAGACCATGCGGGATACCGGTGCGGACATGATGTCCAAGTACAAGGAGACGTCGCGCGGCGGACTGGCCGTCAACGTCGTCGAATGCTGAACAGCCAACGCTGACTTGCCAGCGCTGACTTGCCAGCGCTGAACCTCCAGCCGGACGGCAGTCCCGGCAAGACTGCCACACGAAAAGCCAGACCGAAAACGGGGTAGCAACATGCCGATCCACCACGAGCACATCCTCACCCTCGACTGCCCGGAGCGGTTGGGGATTGTCCACGCGGTCTCCGGTTTCCTGGTGGAGCACCGCCAGAGCATCCAGGAGCTCAAGCAGTTCGACGACAGGCGGGACGGGCATTTTTTCATGCGCACCGACTTCGCCGGGGAGAACGGCGGAACCAACTCCACGGAGCGGCTGCGCGAGGCGTTTGCGCCGTTGGCGGAGCGGTACGGGATGGCGTGGCAGCTGGAACCCAAGGGCCGCAGGCGGCGGGTGCTGGTGATGGTGTCCAAGTTCGGGCACTGCCTGAACGACCTGCTCTTCCGCTCCCGGATGGGGGAGCTGCCGGTGGAGATCGTCGCGGTCGTGTCCAACCATCTGGACCACAAGGGGTTGGTGGAATGGCATGAGGTTCCGTACTACCACGTGCCGGTCACGCCGGAGACGAAACCGGCCGCCGAAGCCGAACTGCTGCAACTGATCGATGCCCACAACGTGGAGCTGGTAGTGCTGGCCCGCTACATGCAGGTCCTCAGTGACCATCTGAGCCGGGAGCTGACCGGCCGCACCATCAACATCCACCACTCCTTCCTGCCCAGCTTCAAGGGGGCCAAGCCCTATCACCAGGCCTACGAAAAGGGAGTGAAAACCGTGGGGGCCACCGCTCACTACGTTAACGCCGAGCTCGATGAAGGCCCGATCATCGCCCAGCAGACGGTGGAAGTCGACCACACCTTCGGGCCGGAGGACCTGGTCGCCGCCGGCCGCGACACCGAGTGCAAGGCCCTGACCAACGCGGTCAAGTGGCACTGCGAAGGCCGGGTCATCCTGCACGGAAACCGCACCGTGGTGCTGCGCTAAGAGCGCGGGGTGGATGGTTGCCCACCCGCTTGGCGGCCAATGGACCTATCGTGCCGGCGCCGTCGCCACACGGAGACCCTGACGCCCCGACCTTTCTCGCTCGGTCATGGCTCGGCGCCGCTCGTCGATCGGCACCGGTCCTCCCGCTGGTTCTGCCTGCCGGTGTGACGTTCCTCAAATTCTTGCAGGAATGAATGTTTGCACTTGTGCAAAGAGTGGCGGCGCTGGCACACTGGTTCGGTGAGTCAACTAAATTCCCTGCGTGAGCGCAAGCGCGCCGAGTGCTGGGCAGCCCTGCATGATGCCGCGGCGGAAGCGGCTCTGGAAGAGGGATTCGAGGCCGTCACGGTGGATGCGGTCGCGCTCTCCGCCGGGGTTTCCCCGCGCACTTTCTTCAACTACTTCACGTGCAAGGAAGACGCGGTACTGGGCCTGCGCGAGCCGGTGCTTGACGATGCCATGCTGGCGAAATTCGACGTCCACGCCAATCTGCTGGATGAAGTCGGCAAGTTGATGCTGGCGGTCACCCGCTCCATCCAAGGCGGTGACGACGCCACCCGCCACCGGATCCTGCGCAAGTACCCGCACCTGCTGCACCGCCGCGTCCAGTACGTCGTCAAGGTGGAGCAACTGGTCACCACAGCGGTCTCCGAACTGCTCGCCGGCTCCGACCGGCTCGCGGACGCTGAACGAATGCTGGCCACACATCCTGTCGGCGGGCAGTACACCGCCGAAGACGCCGCCCGCATGCTGGTCATGACGGCAGGCGCAGCTCTCCGCTTTGCCATGCAAAAAACCATGTCCCAACCCACCCTGGAATCTCAGACCGAGGCCCTCGAACACAGCCTGGCCTTGCTGCGTGCAGTTCTGAAGGAATCCGAATGAAGAACGACAGCCGACAGGCGCTACAGCGCCCACCGGTATCCGCGACGTCCCGGCCGGGGCAGCATGGCCACAGCCATGGCAACCTGCTGCTGGTGTTCGTTGCGCTGATGATGGCCATGTTGCTGGCCGCCCTGAACCAGACCATCCTGGCGACCGCACTGCCCACCATCGTGGGCGAGCTCAACGGCGCCAACCTGATGCTCTGGGTGATCACCGCCTACATCCTGGCCGCCACGGTCATGATGCCCATCTACGGCAAGCTGGGCGACCAGATCGGCCGTAAATACCTGCTGGTCGCCGCGATCATCATGTTCTTGATCGGCTCGGTCATCGGCGCCCTGGCGCCGGACATGGGCTGGCTCATTGCTTCCCGTGTGGTGCAGGGGCTGGGCGGCGGCGGACTGATGATCCTGTCGCAGGCCATCATTGCCGATGTGGTTCCCGCCCGGGAACGCGGCAAGTACATGGGCGCCATGGGCGGAGTCTTTGCGTTCTCCTCCGTGGTCGGACCGCTGCTGGGCGGCTGGTTTACCGAGGGACCGGGCTGGCGCTGGGCGTTCTGGTTCAACATTCCGGTGGGCGTCTTGGCCTTGATTGGCGCGCTGTTCTTCCTGAAGTCCCGGCCGGTCAAGGTGCGGCCGAAGCTCGATCTCTGGGGCATGCTGCTGATGGCGGCCGCGACCACCGGCCTGGTCCTGGTGAGCAGCTGGGGCGGCAGCACCTTCGCTTGGTCCGATCCGGTGCTTATCGCCCTCATAGCGGGCACCGTGCTGGCCGCCGTCGGGTTCGTGCTGGTGGAGCGAAAGACCGCCGAACCCATCATCCCCATGTCCATGTTCCGCGACCGCAACTTCATCATGACCACCATTGCGGGCCTGCTGATCTCGGTGGCCATGTTCGGCGCCCTCGGCTACATGCCCACCTACTTCCAGATGGCTACCGGAGTATCGGCGACAGCCGCCGGGATGCTGATGATTCCGATGATGGCCGCGCTGCTCGCGTCGTCCATGATCTCCGGAATCCTGGTCTCCAGGACCGGCCGTTACAAATGGATGCCGGTGGCCGGTTCGGCGATCATGGCGGTAGCCCTGCTGCTGATGTACTTTGTGCGCGCGGACACGGCCGTCTGGGTGCTCTGCGTTTACCTGGGCCTGCTGGGCCTTGGCCTGGGCCTGAACATGCAGATCCTGGTGCTGATCGTGCAGAACTCCTTCCCGCTGCGGCAGGTGGGCACGGCGACGGCGGCCAACAACTTCTTCCGCCAGATCGGCGCCACGCTCGGCTCGGCCGTCGTGGGAAGCCTGTTCGCCCACCGCCTGGTCGACCTCCTCAACGACCGCCTGCCGGCCGCCGCCGTCGCGGCCACCGGAGGCGGCAACTCGCTGACGCCGGACATGGTCGCAGGCCTGCCCGCACAGGTGCACGATGTCATCGTCGAGTCCTACAACGAAGCCCTGATGCCGCTGTTCCTGTTCATGGTGCCGATGGCCGTTGTCGCCACCGTGCTGTGCATGTTCGTGGTGGAAAAGCCGCTGGCCACCGCACTGGAGTCGGACGTCCTGGCCGAGGCAGCCGCAGAGGGGAATATCGCGATCACCTCCGCGACCGAGGGCAACCAGCCGCCGAACACGGACCTGCGCCAGGCCGAAGCCAGCAACAGGTAGCGCCCGGGGGAGCCCGCACCGCTCTGAGGCCGCGTGGGCGGTGGCGGGCAACCCAGCGTGCGAAGCCGGCCCGGCAGCGGTGGCGGGCTGGCCTGACCCCGCGGTTATGCTGGCTGCATGGGAGCGTCAGCGGCACTGCACAAGGAACCGCGCGTCATCGAGATTGAGTCGCTCGAGCACTTCGACCGGCTCGTCGACCGGGCGCCGCGGGCCAGGGCAACGGAGGACGGCGAGCGGCGGCCATCGGGAGGCCCGCGGCCAACCGGGGGACCGGGGCCCGGCGGGGGACCCCCGTCGATGAACGGCTGGCACTTCCAGTCGGTGGATCTCACCGGCCGCACCGAGGCCCTGCGCAGCATGGACCCGGCCGGAGCGATGTTCCTGGGCTGCGCGTTCGAGGCCGCCACCGAGGAGTGGCTGCACCGCAACGGTGCGCTGATCTTCCCCACGCTGCCCGGCGTCCCGTTCGACCCGTACCGCGGCCAGGTCTACACCGCCGCGGAACTCTACAGCGGGCTGGACACCGGACCATACGAGGGGACGCTGGACGCGCAGGTCTACGCCTGGTCGTCGCGCTCCGCCACCCGCCACGACCTGGACTCCACCCTGGCGGCAAGCCTGCACGACCATGCCATCGGCGACGCCATGGAGGCGCTGTTCTCCACCGTATTCGCCGGTCGGAGGATGGTGGGAGTGATGGGCGGGCACGCCGCCGCCCGGGGCAGCACCATTTACGACGGCGCCGCCCGGCTGGGCAGGCTTCTCGCCAGGGAAGGGTATGCCGTGGCGACCGGTGGCGGTCCGGGCGCGATGGAGGCAGCCAACCTGGGCGCCCGCCTCTCCGCGGCCGGCGACGACGAGTTCGCGGGCGCGCTGGAACGGCTGGCCGGCGTCCCCGGCTTCCGGCCGTCCATTACCGACTGGGCCCGCGCCGCGGCGGACGTGCTCGCCGAGGCCGGACCCGGCGTCGCGAATTTGGGCATACCCACCTGGCACTACGGGCACGAGCCGCCGAACCTGTTCGCCACCCACGTTGCCAAGTACTTCGGCAACGCCCTGCGCGAGGCGGTGCTGCTGCAGCGTTGCGACGGCGGCATCGTGTTCCTGCCCGGCGCCGGCGGCACGGTGCAGGAGATTTTCCAGGACGCCTGCGAAAACTACTACGCCACCCCGGAAGCGCTCTCGCCGATGGTGTTGGTCGGGCGCACGTACTGGACCGAGGAGCTGCCGGCCTGGCCGTTGCTCCAGGCGCTGGCGCGCGGGCGGTCCATGGAGGGCGCGGTGCATCTGGTGGACACCGTGGAACAGGCCCTGGACGTTCTATAGCTCGGGCACGCACTCGCCTTGGCCCAGCAACGACAAACCGGTGAGGTCGCCGTCGGCAAAAGTGAGGATGTCGTGCGAGGCCTGGGCGTACATCAGCTGGGTGGGATCATCGACGTGGTCCAGGCCGATCAGGTGGCCCAGCTCGTGCATGATGATGGCCCGCGCGGCGTCGTTGCCCCCGGGCGAACCGAGCAGCTGGCGGAACTGCGGGGTGTCCAGCTCGATCTGGCCCGACACGTAAGCGGAAACCCCGCCCCGCGATGCCCAGCCGCTGCCGCCCAATCCAATGGTCGGGCCGGCCAAGGAGGGGCTTTGCTCCGGGTCGGACCAGGCGATCAGCACCGGCGCCCAGCGCTCGCCGTAGCGTTCGGGCTGGTAGGACCGGCGCCGCTCGGCGGGCTGTTCGGTGGTGGTCCCTTCGTAAATGAACTGCAGGCCGGTGGCCTCCGAGACGTGTTCCACCGCCTCATGGACCAACTCGGTGCTGCCCTCGGGAGACCCTGCCGTACGGACCACATAGCGGACCGGGCGGCACGGGTCGTAGGCGATGTAGTCCTGCCTGGTCGACGGCGAGGCCAGGAAACGGTAGGAGTTATTTTCCTCGTAGACCGGCGCGGGCACCCCCAGCGGTTCGTCCGCAACGTCGACTCCCGACGGCGGAAACCCGCCGTGGCCCGGACCCTTGACAGCGGATCCGGCGTCAAACGGAACACCCTCAAGGGCGGCGGCCCCGCCGGGTTGCACCGCTGAGGCGAGCCGTGGTTGTGCCATCCAGATGAAGGCCCACGCGGCCAGCGCCGCAGCCGCGGCCAGCAGGAGGAACTTGCCGAACGGTGACGGGCCGCCGCGCGGGTTCGGTTCGGCCTTTGCGGCCGGGGCCGGCCAGGCCGGTATGGGCTGCTTCCCGGGGACGCGACCCTGCCGCGCCGTCGGGTTGATCCAGACCTGCCCCTGGCCCGCGTGCGCACGCGGGCGCGCGGCGGAGTCCGCCGGGACCAACTGTGGTGCCTGCCCCGTCCCGGATCCCGGCACATGCCGGCCCCCGCCCGGTGCATGGCCCGGGCCCCCGGTCGGTGGCCAACTCATGGTCCCCCTTGGCGTGGCGGACGGCGGTGCATCCTTGCCCCGCTTGCCTCAGGGTAACCAAAGCGTGCGACAAACGGTAGGTGTCTGGACAATGGCCGGCAGGTGAACAAGCCGGCCACCGACGCGGGATCAGACCGCCGTGGTGCCGAACAAGGAACCCAAGAGGTAGGTGGCCAGGGCCGCACCGAAGCCGATCGCCAGCTGCCGCAGGGCACGCTTGAGCGGCGAGGCCCCGGACAGCAGGCCCACGATTCCGCCGGTCACCAGCAGTGCCAAGCCGACCAGCACCAGTGCGACCACGACGGCCGCGGTGCCCTGCATGCCGAAGATGTAGGGCAGGATCGGAATCAGCGCTCCGCTGGAGAAGAACAGGAAACTGGAGAGGGCAGCGTTCCAGCCGGTGCCGATCTCCTGATAGTCGTTGATGTACGTTTCCGGCGGCTGCAGGGACAGGCTCGGATCGCAGTCGCAGTCCAGATAGCCCATCCGTTCGGCGGCACGGTGTTCGGCAGCTTCCGGAGTCATGCCCCGCGCGCGGTATACAAGCACCAGTTCGTTCGCGTTCAGGTCCAGGTCCGGTGCTGCCTGCAGGGTGATCTGGGTGGGGCGGGTGGCGGAGAGCAATTCGCGCTGGGAGCGCACGGAAACATATTCGCCGGCGCCCATGGACAGCGCCCCGGCGAGGAGGCCGGCGAAGCCGGCGAACAGGATGAATCCGCTGGAGACCCCGGTGGCACCGATGCCCATGATCAGCGCCAGGTTCGAGACCAGCCCGTCGTTCGCGCCGAAGACCGCCGCGCGGAAGTTGCCGGAGAGCCGGGCGCGGCCGCGGGTGGCCAGGCCGCGGATGACCTCTTCGTGAATTAGTTCATCGGCGGCCATCGCCTCGGTCGCAGCGGGCTCACTGCCGTAGGGGGAGCGGCTCTCGGCCCGCTGTGCCAAAGCCAGCACGAACACCGAGCCGAAGCTGCGGGCCAGGAACCGCAGCACGGTGCGGCGCAACGACGGCCGCAGCCCTTGCCCGGCGTGCTCGCCCAGCAGATCGCGCCAGTGTTTCTCGTGCCGGCCCTCCGCGTCGGCCAGGGCCAGCAGAATCTCGCGCTCCTCGCCGTCGCGGCGCCTTGCCAGGTCGCGGTAGATGGCGGCTTCGGCGCGTTCGTCGGCCAGATAGCGGCGCCACAGCCGGATGTCTGATTTCGACGGCGATGCTTTGCCGTCGGGATAGGAGTCCATAGGGTCGGGGCCGGCTGGATCGGGGCTCGTTGTCACGCTGCTCCTGAGTCGGACCGGAGACGGTTCGACGATCTCCGGTCAGTTAACCATCAACTGACCGAAGGTCTCGCTCGCCCGGGCGCAGCGGTTCAGGCGGTACCTGCCGTGCGCTCAGGTGGACTGCCGGGCCGCACACGCTGGCCAGTATGTCGACAGGCCTCCACGCCCAGTGCGCGTTACGCGCGCGGCGGTGGAGCTACTCCCCTTCGCAACCTCCATTGTAGCCGGTCGGGGCGGCCCCTTAAGGACCGCCCCGCCGTCGGCGTCTCCTACCGCGACATGGACAGGAGCCTCAGCGCGTGGCGACCTCGTCGGGGCCCTCGACCGGGACTTCCTCCGTTGCCTGCCCCGCCACCCGGCGGTCCCACGCCTGCCGCACGGCGGCATCGGTGGGCTTCGTGAGCAGCGAAACCGCCACGTAGACCAGCGCGGAGGCGATCAGGCCGTAGTAGATGGGCTCGTTGGCATAAACGCCGGCATATTGTTCCTCGGCGTTGACCTCCAGCACGATCATGGTGGTCAGCGTGACGATGGTGCCGGCCGCCATGGACCACGCGGCGCCCAGGCCGGTGCCGCGCTTCCAGACGAGCCCGCCCAGGATTGCGACCAGCAGGCCGCCCACCAGGATGTCGTAGGCAATGGTCAGCGCGGCGACCACGTCCTGCACCACGATGGCCAGCAGGATCGAGACCGCACCCAATCCGAAGACCCACCACCGGTTGCCGGCCACGTCGTGTTCGGTGTTCTCGTGGTCGTAGTGGACGTGCTTGCCGAACCAGGAGGCGACGAACGGCACCACGTCGGCGCGCGCCACGGTCGCCGCGGCAATCAGGCAGCCGGACGCCGTCGACATCATCGCGGCCACGGCCGCGGCCAGCACGATGCCGCCGATGCCGATGGGCAGCAGGTTCATGGCCACGTCCGCGTAGACGTCGTCCTCGACTTCGATGGCGGGCAGCGCCACGGAGGCCGCCATGCCGATCATGGCGCCGGCGGCTCCGTAGAGGATGCAGTAGATGCCGGCCGTTGCGCCGCCCCAGCGGGCGACCCCGGGGTTGCGGGCGGTGAAGACGCGCTGCCAGATGTCCTGGCCGATCAGCAGGCCCAGTGTGTAGACCACGAAGTAGGTGATGATGGTCTGCACGCCGATGCCGGTCAGCGAGAAGAATTCCGCATCGACGCGCGCGCGGATGCCGTCCAGCCCGCCGGCGGCCGACCAGGTGAACGGCAGCATCAGCAGGAAGACGCCGACGGTCTTGATGATGAACTGTGCCATGTCGGCCAGCGTGATCGACCACATGCCGCCGACCGTGGAGTAGATCAGCACAATGGCGCCGCCGACGGCGATGGACAGCCAGCGCTCCCAGCCGAAGAGCACCACCATGATGGTGGCGTACGCCCCGGTGGACGTGGCGCAGAGCATGAGCGTGTACGCCAGCATGACGATGCCCGACACCTTGGTGGCGTGCACGCCGTACCGCAGGGTGAGCATCTGTGCCACGGTGTAGATCTTCAGTTTCTGCAGGGTCGGGGCAAAGAGCAGGCTCAGCAGCAGCACGCCGGAGCCGATCGCGACCACCAGCCACATGCCGGAGATGCCCCACTTGTAGCCCAGGCCCACCCCGCCGACGGTGGAGGCTCCACCCAGGACGACGGCGGCCATCGTGCCGGTGTAGAGGACGGGGCCGAGACGGCGGCCGGCCACCAGGTAGTCGCTGGTGTTCTTGGTGCGGGTTTTGCCCCACCACCCGAAGAGCAGCATGGCGGCCAGATAGGCCACCACAATCACGACGTTGACGATTTGATTGTCCATGGGGGCTCCAAGCGAGAATAACGCGGGACGACGTGCCGGAAATTGCCTGGGAGGCAACAAGTGTTGAGTGTTAAGCTAAATGTGGCACGGGGCACAGGTCAACTCGGCAGGCTGCCGGGGCTTCGGCGGAGTGCTTCCCTGCCCGCGCATGCCGTGTCCGTCGACTCTGCACCCAGAAGGATGATTAGTGAAGGCACTGCCAGTCGAACCCAGCAATGACCCGGTGGCCATAGGATCGCGGATCCGCGCCGCGCGCCAAGGCCAGCGCATGACCATCGAACAGGTGGCGGATTCGACGGGGCTCACCAAGGGATTCCTCAGCCGGGTGGAGCGCGATTTGACCTCGCCGTCGGTGGCATCGCTGGTCACCCTGTGCCAGGTGCTGTCCATTTCCATCGGGGACCTCTTCTCGATGCCGGAAACACATGTTTCGCGCGCGGGGGAGGGGCCGCGGATCAACTTGGGCGGCGAAGGCATCAAGGAGGAGTTGCTCACCGCCCGGCACGAGCGCCGGCTGCAGATCATCCGTGCCGTCATCGAACCGCGCGGCCGCGGGGAAGCCGATCTCTACTCGGTGGACTGCGACGTGGACGTCCTGCATGTGATCGCCGGCAGCATCACCCTGGTCTTCACCTCCGAACGCTATGAACTCGGCGCCGGCGACACCATTTCCTTCTCCGGCCGGGAGCCGCACACCTGGATCAACGAGAGCGACGAAGAGGCCATCGTCACCTGGACGCTGGTCCCGGCGGCCGCACGCTAGTGTGCCCGGACCGCGCGCGCTGCCGCGCGCTAGTGAGCCCGGACCGCGCGAGCGCTCGTGCTACCCGGGCCGCGGTCTTGACTGTTACCCCCACCACAAATAACATCTCAGGCAACAGATGTTGCACATAAGGCAACCACGCCGAGTCGGTCGCAGCCCGCTGACGCCGCCCCGAACCGCAACTGACCCGCCGCCCGCGATCCGCATTTGACCCACCGCCCGCGTCCCTCAGAGGAGAACCATGGAAGAGCTTCGTGTGGAAGCCAACGGCCATCTTGGCCCGATCGATTCGTCCCGCATCCCGCGTTACGCCGGAGCCGCCACCTTCGCCCGGCTGCCCCGCTTGGACCAGGTGCAGCAGGCGGACATCGCCGTCGTCGGCGTCCCCTTCGATTCCGGCGTTTCCTATCGTCCCGGCGCCCGCTTCGGCGCCAACCATGTGCGCGAGGCCTCGCGGCTGCTGCGACCGTACAATCCCGCCTGGGACCTCAGCCCGTTCGAAGAGGTCCAGGTGGCCGACGCCGGCGACATGGCCGTGAACCCGTTCAACATCAACGAAGCCATCGAGACCATCCAGCAGAACGCGCTCGACCTGACCGCGTCCGGCACCAAGCTGGTCACCCTCGGCGGCGACCACACCATCGCGCTGCCGCTGCTCCGCGCGGCCGCCGAGCGTGCGGGCGGTCCTGTCGCCATGCTGCATTTCGACGCGCACCTCGATACGTGGGACACCTACTTCGGCGCCGAGTACACGCACGGCACTCCGTTCCGCCGCGCGGTGGAGGAAGGCATCCTGGACACCGAGGCCATTTGCCACGTGGGCACCCGCGGCCCGCTCTACGGCAAGAGGGACCTCGACGACGACCATCGTTTCGGTTTCGGCATTGTCACCAGCTCCGACGTCTACTACGAGGGCGTCCGTGACGTGGTGGCCAAGCTGCGCGACCGGATCGGCGACACCCCGCTTTACATTTCGGTCGACATCGACGTGCTGGATCCGGCCCACGCACCCGGCACCGGAACCCCGGAGGCCGGCGGCATCACCAGCCGCGAGTTGCTGGAAATCATCCGCGGGTTCCGCGGCATGAACCTCGTCGGCGCCGACGTGGTGGAAGTGGCCCCGGCCTACGACCACGCGGAGATGACAGGGGTGGCCGGCAGCCATGTGGCCTACGAACTCGTCTCGTTGATGGCAGACAACGCTGCCGGCGGCGGGTCCGGCAACGGCTACAGCGCCCAGGCGCTGAAGCGCGCCGGCGCCACGGTGGGCAGCGGCAACGGATCTGATCAGGGGTCCTTCGAATGACAGAAACAGGGAAAGCCCCCTCCACCGAAGCGGTCTCAGCCGGACCGACCGTCCGCAATGGCGGGGACCTCGTCGTCGAAACCCTCAGCGCCTTGGGCGCGACGACGGTGTTCGGCATTCCGGGACAGCATGCCCTGGGCTTGTTCGACGCCTTGTCCCGGTCGTCGCTGCACTTCGTCTCCTCCCGGGTGGAGAACAACTCCGCATTCGCGGCGGACGGGTTCTCGCGTGCCACCGGCGAGGTCGGCGTGCTGTTCCTCTCCACCGGCCCCGGGGCCTTGACCTCGTTGGCCGGGCTGCAGGAGGCCTATGCCACCGGCGTGCCGATGGTGGTCATTGCCAGCCAGATTCCGCTGGAAGGCTTGGGCGCGCGCCGCAAGGGCATGCTGCACCAGCTCGACGACCAGAAGGCCTCGGCGGCCAATGTCACCAAGAGCCAGCGGTTGATCCAGCACGCTTCCGGCATTCCGTCGGCCATCCAGGACGCGTGGACCGAAGCGATCTCGTCGCCGCAGGGCCCGGTCTGGGTGGAGGTGCCGCAGAACGTGCTGCTGGACCCGATCATGGTGCCGCCGGTGGAGGACGCGTTGGCCGAGGCATTCGACAATCCGCCGCGGACCGAGCTGGTCAAGGAAGCCGTCCACTGGCTCTCCGAAGCCAAGCGCCCGGCCATCATCGCCGGCGGCGGCGCCCGCCGGGGCAAGGCCGAACCGTGGCTGCGCTCCATCGCGGAAAAGCTGCGTGCCCCGGTGGTCTGTTCGCCGGGCGGCAACGGCGCGTTCCCGTGGAACCACGAGCTCTCGCTCCAGTCTTGGGTCGAGGACCGGTACGTCACCGACGTCCTCGAAGATGCCGACGTGCTGGTGGTCGTGGGCTCGTCGCTGGGCGAAGTGACGAGCAACTATTTCACGATGGAACCGCGGGGACGGATCATCCAGATCGACGCCGAACCCCGGGTCCTCGAATCCAACGGCCCGGCCCTGGGCATTCGCGCAGACGCCGGCCAGGCACTGCAGGCGCTGGACGCAGCCCTCTCCGGCAATCCAGGCAACGGACCCGACTGGCACGGCCAAACGCCCGAGCAGCTGGTCAAGGACACGCTGGCCAGGGTCCAGGCGCGCCTGGACAGCCAGGATCTGGCCAAGGAGCGGACCTTCATGGCGGATATCCGCGAGGCCGTGCCAAACGACATGCAAACCTTTTGGGACATGACCATCTCCGCCTACTGGGCCTGGAGCTGCTGGGACTCGCGGGACGGGGAGTTCCACTCAGCCCAGGGCGCGGGCGGCCTGGGCTACGGTTTTCCCGGCGCCATCGGCGGCAGCGTCGGCCTGGCCAGCCAGGGAAAGACGGCCCGCGTGCTGGCCGTCTCCGGCGACGGCTCGGCCATGTATTCGATCAGCGAGTTGGCCACCGTCCGCCAGCACAACCTGCCGGTCACCTGGCTGATTGTGGACGACGGCGGCTACGGCATTCTGCGCGAATATATGGAAGGCGCGTTCGGCCGGGCGACGGCCACGGAACTGGCCCGGCCGGATTTTGTGGCCCTGGCGCAGGCCTTTGGCGTGCCGGCTCGCCGGGTGGCGCCGGAAGATATTGGCCCCGCGCTTCAGGAAAGCTTTGCCGCCGAGGGACCGAACGTCGTCGTCGTGGAGACCCTGCTCAAGATGTTCGCCCCCACGCACGTCTGACCCCGCCCCAGGCCGTGGGGCCCCAGCGCAGCGTTCAGGCCGGCACGCTCGCCCCTCCGCCCCGGGAGTCTCCCCGTGGGCGGGGGGCCTGGTAATCATCCGGACGGCTCAGGCCAGGAACGCGACCAGCCTGTCCTCGAGCGCAGCAAGATCGCCGGTCTTCTTGAACTCGCACTCCCAGACGGTGAGGACCTGCCAGCCCGCCGCCTCCAGCGCCGACCGCTGGGCTTCGTCGCGGGCCGCCGTACGCGACCGTTTGGCTTCCCAGAACCCGGCGTTGGACTGCGGCGCATGCCGGCCGACCTTGCAGTCATGGGCGTGCCAGAAGCAGCCGTTGACGAAGATCACCTTCCGCCGTCCGGCGAAGACCAGATCCGGTTTGCCCGGCAGCTTCGCGCCGCCTGAGCTGCCATGCAGGCGGTAGCGGTATCCCCTGGCATGCAGCAGTTTGCGGACCACCAGTTCGGGTTTGGTGTTCTTTCCGCGGATCTTGGCCATGTTGGCGCTGCGCTGCTGCGGGGTCAGCGAGTCGGCCATAGCTAAAGTTTAGGGGAACAACGGAACCGCCCGGCGGGCCGCCGGCCGCCAAGGTACGCCGTTCCCGCGTCCTGGAAACCCGGCTGCCGCTGCTAGGTTAAACCTAAGCGGCATGCGAAGGCCGCCCCTTACCTTCGAAAGGACCTTCGATGCGCTTGATCGGCACTTCGGACATCAAGATCTTCCCGCTCGCTCTGGGCGGCAACACCTTCGGCTGGACCTCCGACGAGTCCGGTTCGCAGCAGGTGCTGGATGCCTTCACCGAGGCCGGCGGCAACTTCATCGACACCGCGGACAGCTACTCCGCATGGGTTCCAGGAAACCGCGGGGGCGAATCCGAGGAGATCATCGGCCGCTGGATGACGGACCGGAAAAACCGTGAATCGGTGGTCATAGCCACGAAGGTCGGCGGGCATCCCGAGCTCCAGGGACTGTCGGCGGTGAACGTGGCCGCTGCCGCCGAGGCTTCGCTGCAGCGGCTGGGCACCGATTACATCGACTTGTACTACGCCCATTACGACGACGAGGGCACCCCGTTGATCGAGGCGGCCGCCGCCTTCGACGCCCTGGTGCGGGAAGGCAAGGTCCGCCAGATCGGGTTGTCCAACCTGTCCCCGGAGCGGATCACCGAGTGGATGAACATCGCACTGCAGAACGGCTTTGCGCTGCCGGTCGCGCTGCAGCCGCACTACAACCTGGTGGCCCGCAAGGACTACGAACAGGGCTATGCTCCGTTGGCCCGGGAGCACAACCTCTCGGTGTTCCCGTATTTCTCGCTGGCAGCGGGTTTCCTGGCGGGCAAGTACCACTCGACGGATGACGCCGACAGCAGCCAGCGCGGGGGCATGCTCCGTGATTACCTCACGGTCGAGGGCTTCGCGGTGGTGGACGCCTTGGAGACGGTCGCCCAGTCACGCGGCATCTGCCTCACGACGACGGCGCTCGCCTGGCTGCTGACCAAGCCCGGCATTACCGCGCCGCTGGCCAGCGCACGCACGCCCGAACAGCTGCCGGACCTGATGGCCGCCACGGATGTGGAGCTGACCGCCGAGGAAGTTGCCGCCTTGGACCGGGCGTCGCGGCCCTTCGCCTGACCGGCCCTTAACGACGACGGCGACGCCCGTGGGCATCGCCGTCGTCGGTGGCGGAAGCTCCGCCGTCGTCAATGGTGGGTTACAGCCAGCCGGCCGGATCCACAAGCTGACCGTCCTTGACCACCTCGAAGTGCAGGTGGCAGCCGGTGGAGTTGCCGGTGGTGCCCAGCTGGCCGATGACCTGGCCCTGGGCGACCTTCTGGCCCAGCGAAACGCCGATCGACTGCAGGTGGTTGTAGGTGGTCTTGAGGCCGCTGCTGTGCTCAACCACAATGCGGTTGCCGCCGCCGCCGACCTGCCAGCCGGCCTCAACGACCTTGCCGCCGTCGGCCGCATGAACAGGGGTGCCGCAGGCCATGGCGTAGTCAATGCCGGTGTGCAGCTCGCCGGCTGCCCCAGTGATCGGGTTCTGCCGGTAGCCGAAGCCGGAGGTCTGGTTCATGTTCGGGATCGGAGCGGCCAGCTTGCCGGTCGCAAAGCCGGCGGTCTTCGCCTTAGCTGCGGCGGCCTTCTTGGCTGCGGCGGCCTTCGCCTTCTTCTCCGCCGCGGCCTTCTTGGCGGCAGCTTCCTTGGCCGCAGCTTCGGCCTTGGCCTTCTTCTCCGCCTCGGCCTTCTTGGCGGCCGCTGCCTTTTCGTCGGCCTTCTTCTTTTCGGCGGCCGCGGCGGCAACCTGGGCTTCCTCCTGGGCAGCCTTGCTGTCTACCTTGGCCCGGTCAAACCCGAGTTCGGCCTCCTTGGCGGCCTGAATCTGCATGGGGCTTTGCTCCGAGGCTCGGTCAGTGCCAACATCGGCGGTGCCGCCAGCCTGGGCCACCGGAACCACTGCCGCGGCCAGGATGCCGGCGGCAACCGCAGCCAGGCCGGTCTTGCGGGCGAGGGAGTAGGCCGCCGGGGACGCTTCCCCTTCGCGGCGGGCAGGGGAGCCCTCGGTAGAACGGGTGATCTTCTTCCAGGTCGAACGGGAGATCTTGGACAGGGAGTTCGTGGGGGTGTCGGAACGGCGACGACCGCGCACAGGGTTTTTCACAGGGTTTCCTCTCTTGCGCCTGCGAAGTTAGCTGTCGGATTCGAGCGAGAGTTCACTCGGTCCTGCCGGCAGTCGGATGTCAGAGTCGGACTGCGCTGGTGAGGACTTCACCCCAAGGTGCCCCCAAGCACCGTAAGTGGTTCCTCCGCCCCTGCCTTCGATGTAAAGCTCGAATACTTCTGGCCCGCTGGCAGGGTTCGACGGGCGGGCCAGATGCCTACCTAGATAGATAGGAACAAACTCAAAATTACCGGAGCGACACGCGGCGTTACAAATTCGTTATCCGTGTTCCTCATCACCAGAAGCGCGTTAGGGCGGTGGTGATTCCTTCAATCAGGCCGAGTATTGAATGCACCCCGAAGCTCATGGCGCGCTGGGCCGTTACCGGAACCCGGCCGGGAAGTGAGGGGCCCTCACGACGACTGGAACCCCCCCCGCCGGGAAGTATCCGCGCCGCCGGGCAGCCTCCAGTTAGCATTAGCGGCCCGGCGCGCGCCAAGCCTTCGCAACGCTGCTCCCTGGAAAAATCTACGCAGCGGATCGTGGCGGCGCAGATCGCCGAAGCGGCGAAGGCCTGCCGTGATGAACGTAACAAGCAGGGCTGGCGCCCGATGCAGCCCCGTACCGGTCAGGCAGGCTGGCGCAGCAGGCCAAGCCCGGCGGCCAGGTGCGGTCCCGGCCGGCCACCCCGGTCCCGGCCGGCCACCCCGGTCCCGGCCGGCCACCCCGGTCCCGGCCGGCCACCCCGGTGCCGGCGGTCCCGGTCCCGACGATCCGGAGACGACCCAGACCGAAAACCCCAAGCTAGAGCGCGGCCGCTCCGGCCTCCGCCACGGACTGGTCCTGCTCCCCGGAGCCGCCGCTGACGCCGATCGAACCGATCACCTGGCCGTCGCGGGAAAGCGGGATGCCGCCGGCGAAGATCATGATCCGGCCGTGGTTGCTGGCATGGATACCGTAGAACTGGCTGCCCGGCTGCGAGTTGTCGCCCAGGTCCTTGGTCTGGATGTCGAACGCCCGCGAGGTGAATGCCTTGTTGATTGAGATGTCGATGCTGCCCAGCCACGCCCTGTCCATCCGCACATGGGAGACCAGGTTCCCGCCGGCGTCGGCCACGGCAATATTCATCGGCTGGCCGATCTCGGCGGCCTTGGCTTCCGCGGCGGCAATGACCCGGCGGGCATCTTCCAGAGTGACGGTGTCCATGTTTGCTCCTAAATCCAAAGCCTCGTTGAGGCCTAGCTGATGTAACCGTTGGGATTGAGCACGTATTTGGTGGCGGCACCGGCGTCGAACTCCGCATAGCCCTTCGGCGCGTCCTCCAGGGGGATGGCCGTGGCGTTCACGGCCTTCGCGATCTGCACCCTGTCATGCAGGATGGCCATCATCAGGGCGCGGTTGTACTTCATCACCGGGCACTGTCCGGTGGTGAAGGAGAGCGACTTGGCCCAGCCGGTGCCCAGCGAGAGCGAGAGCGAGCCCTTCTGTGCGGCCTCATCGATCCCGCCCGGGTCGCCGGTGACGTACAACCCCGGGATGCCCAGCGCACCGCCGGCCGCCGTGACCTCCATCAGCGAGTTCAGCACGGTTGCCGGCGCTTCCTGGGCGTCCTTGCCGTGCCCGCGGGCCTCGAACCCGACCGCGTCCACGCCGCAATCCACCTCCGGCACGCCCAAAAGCTGCTCGATCTGGTCCTTCGGATGGCCTTGGGAGACGTCCACGGTCTCGCAGCCGAAGCTGCGGGCCTGGGCGAGGCGGCCTTCGTTCATGTCCCCGACAATCACGACGGCGGCGCCCAGCAACTGCGCACTGGCGGCGGCGGCCAGCCCGACGGGTCCGGCCCCGGCAATGTACACCGTGGAGCCGACCCCAACGCCGGCGGTGACGGCGCCATGGAAGCCTGTGGGGAAGATGTCGGAGAGCATGGTCAGGTCCATGATCTTCTCCAGTGCCTGGTCCTTGTCCGGGAACTTCAGCAGGTTCCAGTCGGCGTAGGGCGCCAGCACGTACTCCGCCTGGCCGCCCACCCAGCCGCCCATGTCCACGTAGCCGTAGGCGCTGCCCGGGCGCTCCGGATTCACGTTCAGGCAGATGCCGGTCTTCCGCTCCTTGCAGTTCCGGCAGCGTCCGCACGCGATGTTGAAGGGGACGGAGACAATGTCGCCGACCTTGATGAACTCCACGTCGGAGCCAACTTCCACGACTTCGCCAGTGATCTCATGGCCCAGGACCAGGTTCTTCGGGGCAGTAGTGCGGCCCCGGACCATGTGCTGGTCGGAGCCGCAGATGTTCGTGGCAACGGTGCGCAGGATCGCTCCGTGCGATACCTGCCGGCCCACGTTGTCGGGGTGGACGCCCGGCCCGTCCTTGAGCTTGAAGCTCGGATAGTCGATGTCGATCACTTCGACCTTGCCGGGTTCCTTGTAAGCCACTGCTCGATTGCTGCTCATAGGGATTCTCTCTGATCCGGAGTCAAGGGTGGTGGGTGCCACGGTAGCCCTTTCGGCCGGGGGCTGGCTAGGGTCGGGGCCTCTTGCCCCTGCAGTCCTGCAACTCTTGTGGCCGGCAATGCCCTCAACAAGTGGGGCGAGCAGACGCTCGGCGGGAAGCGGATGTGGGGCCCGCATGGATTTTCCTGCAGCTGCACGACGCCCCGCCGCGCCAGGCGTGCCGACCGCGCCGTCCGCCGTCGGGCATGTTCCGGAATACCGACCGTCCGCTGTCGTCCCGCCCTTGGAATAATCCTGGCGGTGCCTTGGTTGACCCATATAGATGCGATTGCATGAAGAAACAAGGAGGGCCTCAGTGTCAGAGCGCAAGATCGTTGTTATATCCGCCGGACTCGGCGTACCGTCCTCCAGCCGGATGCTGGCCGACCAACTGGCTGCCTCTGCCGTGGACCAGTTCCGCCTGAAGGGCGTCGAGGCCGAGGTCCGAATGGTGGAACTGCGTGATTACGCTGTTGATATCGCCAACAACATGGTGACAGGCTACGCCGCGCCGAAGCTGGACGAAGTGCTCAAGGCAACGGTGGCAGCGGATGCGCTGATCGTGGTGACCCCGGTCTTCAGTGCCTCCTACAGCGGGCTGTTCAAGTCCTTCTTCGATGTGGTCGAGCCGCGCGCGCTCGCCGGTAAGCCGGTGCTCATGGCCGCCACCGGCGGCAGCGCCCGCCACTCCCTGGCGCTCGACTACGCCGTCCGTCCGCTGTTCAGCTACCTCAGGGCCCGCACGGTGCAGACAACAGTCTTCGCCGCACCGGAGGACTGGGGTGCCGGCGAGGCCGGAACCGGCGGGCTGTCCGAGCGTTCGGACCGGGCGGCCGCAGAACTGGTCGACCTGGTGGAGGGCGCTCCGGTAACCGAGCGCGGCCGTGGCGGCGTCGAATCCAAAAGCTTTGAGGAGATCCTAGCCAGCGTCGGTCACTGAATGAACGTCCACCGCTGAGCATGACGAAGGCCCGGTCGGGAGTGGTTTAGCGACGCGCACCAGCGCAGCGCAACCACCCGGACCGGGCCTTTGCCGTGGCTATAAGCGTTCCGGATCTTTGTCCTAACCCAGGCATGGGCTGCCCTCGCGGTGCCTCGCCGGGGCTTTAACGACGAGGCACCGCCGTTAGGCCGGTTGTCCGGCGCAACGGCGGTGCCTGGGTCAAGCTCCGTGCCTGGAGCTCGGCCGGCAGGTGTTACTTGACGGGGGTGATCAGCGCGGAGGCGCCGGCGCGGGCGGCATCGAAACGGGCGGCGACGTCGGCCCAGTTGACGATGTTCCAGAACGCCTTGACGTAATCGGCCTTGACGTTGACGTAGTCAAGGTAGAAGGCGTGCTCCCACATGTCCAGCATGAGCAGCGGGATGGTGCCCACCGGGATGTTGCCCTGCTGGTCGTAGAGCTGCTCGATGACCAGGTTGCCGCCCAGGGGCTCGTAGGCCAGCACGGCCCAGCCCGAGCCCTGCAGGCTCAGGGCTGCGGCGCCGAAGTGGCCGCGGAACGCGTCGAAGGAGCCGAAGTACTCATCGATGGCGGAGGCCAGCTCGCCGGTGGGCTTGTCGCCGCCTTCCGGGGAGAGGTTCTTCCAGAAGATCGAGTGGTTGGTGTGGCCGCCCAGGTGGAAGGCCAGGTCCTTGGACAGCTTCGGCACGTTGCCGAATTCGCCCTTGGAGCGGGCCTCGGCCAGCTGCTCCAGCGCGGTGTTCGCGCCGGCCACGTAGGTGGCGTGGTGCTTGGAGTGGTGCAGCTCCATGATCCTCGCCGAGATGTGCGGCTCCAGGGCCGCGTAATCGTAGTCGAGCTGGGGCAGTTCGTACTTGCTCATGTTCTTCCTCTCGTCGGAATTACTGTGCGGGAAACTACTCAGTGCACACTTCCGCCCGGCGCGGGCCGGGGTGGCCCGCGGGGCTGCCTCTTCACATTCAAACATGTCTGCGGCCGGCACTGTAGCCGGACCATCGCTAGGAGCTTAAGCGAGGCTCATCCGGGCAGCCGCAAAGTCCCGCGAAGGCCCCGAGCTCCTCCAGGCCGGCGGGCAGGGCGGGCAAGTAATCGGTCAGGGCCCGCGAGCGCACGATGACGGCCCGCCATTGTCCGCGCGACACGGCGACGTTGTTGCGGTTCCGGTTCAGCACGAATTCCATGCCGCGCGGTGCCTCTGCCGCGGCGGACACGGCGGTGGACACGATCACGACCGGCGCCTCCTGGCCTTGGAACTTGTCGACCGTGCCCACCCGGACCTCCGCCAGCCCGGCGCCGTCCAGCACGGAACGGATCAGCTGGACCTGGGCGTTGTAGGGTGCGACCACGAGAATGTCCGATCCGCCCAGGGCGCGGGGGCGGGCCGTGCCGTCTTCGCGCCAGGGCAGGCCCACGTGCCGGCGGACCTGGGCCAGTACTTCGGCGGCTTCTTCGGGCGACGATGTGGCGTTGCCGTGGTGGTCCACGTAAACGCATTGCACCCCGGGCGGAGGTCCTTCCAGCTGCCGCAAGGCGGCGGCCGGCGCCGACTTGAGCCGGCCCTCGTAAGCCAGGACGGAGACGGCCCGGCATAGGTCCGGATGCATGCGCCAGCTCAGGGCGAGGAAATAGCCCAGCTCCGGCGGCAGCGTGGCATGGCCGTCAGAGAGCCACCCGAGTGCCGACTCGTCGACCGGTTCGGGATGCGTGCCTTGGGTCACCTGGGGCAGTTGCTGCGGATCGCCCAACAGCAGCAGGCGCTTGGCGGCCCGGGAAACCGCCAGGGTGTTCGCCAGCGAGAACTGGCCGGCTTCGTGGATGACCAGCAGGTCCAGCGACTTCGGCGGGACAGCAGAGCCTGTCATGGTCCATGCCGTGCCGCCGACCAGCGCGCCTCCGGGGGACGCGAGCAGCCGTGCCACATCGTCATTACTCCGGTTGGGCCAGGGAAGATCATGGTCACCGTTGGGTTTCTTGGCAACTACTTCCGGCGGCACTCCGGCCTTTTCGATGGCGGCGCGCAGCATGTTGTCCACCACGGCATGTGACTGGCCGACGACGCCGACCTTCCAGCCCCGGGCCACCAACCGGGCCACGGCGTGCGAACCGACGTACGTCTTGCCGGTACCCGGCGGACCCTGGACCGCTAGGTAGGAATCGTGGAGATCTGCGACGGCGGCAGTGATCGCGTCAACATAGCCGTCCGGATGGTCCTGGACCTCGGGCAGCCGTGGCAGGGTGGCCAGTCGCGGCGGACGTCGGCGCAGCAGGTCCAGCGCCGGTTCGGCAGGGAAGCCGGGCAGCGTGCCGGCGACCGCGGCGGCGAGGTCCGCGAGGGCCTGGCGGATGGAGGTGGTGCGCAGCGGCTGGTCCGGCGTGAGCGCCACCGGGGGCTCAATGTACTCGTCGGCACCGCGCGGCAGCCGCTCCTTCACCAGAAGCGTGTCCTTTTCGCCGTCCGCACCCAGTTCCAGCACTTCGGCGCCGAAGCAGAACGCACGGTGATTGACGCCGTCGTTCTGGTCACAGAGAAACGCCGGGAAGGGCTGGTCGTAGAGCCGGCAGAGCAGGCTGCCTTCCTTGATGGTGGATCCCGGGGCCAGCCGGCCGGTGAGCCGCAGCACGCGGACCGGGTTGCTGCGCGACGTCGGCCTCTCCCACTCCGAAACCACGCGGGCCGAATCCACGGTGAAGACGTCGCGGGTATCCGCCCAGTCCTCAAACGGGGCATCGAGCCGGTCGAAATGCGCCCACCAGTACTGCTTGTCTTCCCGCCGGTGGTAGCCGACCGCGGCAGCGACCATGGCGACGGCCTGTTCATCGGCGGACAGCGTTTGGTTCCGACGGGCGGCACTTTCGGCGGCGGCCGCGACGTAGTCCTGCAGCCGCCGCTCCTCTGGCTGCAACGGCTCCTCCTCAGCAGCCGACGTCCCACTCACCGAGGATGCAGCAACCACCGCGGGGGCAACCATGCGCCCCGGCACAACGCCGCGCTCGGCCGCCAGCCGCAGAAGCCAGTTGCGCAGTTCCAACGTGGAGAGGCAGTCGTATTCGTTGTAGTCGGCAATGCTTTTCAGGACCGTGTCCGCCTCGGCGTCGTTGCCGGCGTCCCTGGCCGCACAATAGCGGGCGTACGCGACCACCGAGGCTCCGGCGTCTTTGACATCGCCGGAGCGCAGGTTGTCGCCCATATACAAGGGCTCGAGCTTCTTGATGCTGTAGGAGTTTTCCGAGATCCGCAGGCTGTGCCGGACCGTGTCGTACAGGTCCACCAGGATGCCCTCGCGCAGCAGGTCATCCACGGCTTCCTCGCCCACCAGGTGCTGCAGCGACAGCCGGCGCAAAGCGGCCTTCTCGTAGTTGGCGTAGTGGTAGATGTGCATCCCCGGATACTGGCGTCGCCGATCGGCGACATAATCCAGGAAGTCCGCCAGCGCCTGCCGTTCGCCTGAGCGGCTGTGCGCCCAGAAGGGTTTGAACGGCGGGGCCGCGCCGGCAGCCGGCGGATTCTCGACCACGCCGAAAAGGTACTCCAGGCCCCACACGCCGTCCTCGTCCTGCCAGAGCGGGTCGCCCTCGAAGTCGAAGAAGATGTCGCCGGGGTTGGGCGCAGTCAGGCGCGACAGCGTGTGCTGCTCCAGCACGCGGTACGAAACCTCGTGTTCTCCGCCGTCCTTCCGGTAAGTCACCCGGCCGTCCGGCTCGATGGAGCCGGTCTGCATCCGCGCCTGATCGCGGAGCCGGGCCAGCGAACCGTCGGGCGCTTCGCCAGCGGGAAGTTCCAGGGCGGCCAACTGGTCGATGGTGAAGATTCCTGCCGCGCGGAGTTTGCGGCGGCGCAGCGTGCTCATATTCGCCACCAGCAGCAGGTCCCGGTGTAGCTCAACCTGTTCGGAACAGTAGTTGCAGCGGCCGCAGGCGCCGACTCTTTCGTCTCCCCAACGGACCGGCTCCGGCTGTTCGCGGTGCATGGCGACCAGGTCCAGGAACCTGGCCCGGCGCTCGCGGAAGACCGGCAGCAGGTCGGTGAGGCTGTGGTCGCTGTGCTGCCGGTCGCCCAGCACCAGCGTCACGGTGGGAGCCGCGGTTATGCCGGCTTGGAGGAGTTGGTCGCCGTACGCGGCCAACTGCAGCAGCGCCGTGACCTTGGCGTGGCGGGCGAGTTTGGTGTCATAGACCGCGTAGGCGGCAGCTCCGCCGTCGTCATGGGTTTTAACCAGGAAATCCGAACGTCCATGGAACCGGCCGTCGAAGAAGGACGCCTGGAACACCACGTCTGCGCCGGAGCGCAGCGCCGCGATCGACTCGGCGTGCTTGGCCTGCAAGTCCTTCCGGGTGTAGCTACGGGTCTCGGCGATCTCCACGACGCCGGCGCCGAAGGTGTCGCGGAAGTGCTGCAGTACCCGGTGTTCGTGCAGATCGCCCAACTCCGCCGTGCGCTCGAGCATCTCGTCGCGGCCAAAATCCGCCACGGGGGAGCGCCCCAGCTTCTCGTCCAGCTTGCGCAGCAGTTGGTACTCGCACTGCGCGGCGATGACGAGGTCGCTGGCTGTGTAGATCAGATCGCGGTCAGCCCCGTCGACGTCGGAGTCGAGCAGAAACACGGTGCCTCCTTCAAGCAGGTGCGCAGGTGCCAACCCGGCCGGCGGCGGGTCCCCCCAACGATAACCCGCCGCCAGCCGGCGCCTGCCGGCACTTAAAGGTCTACCGCCCGGCACCGACATTTTCGCGAAAGGGGCACGGCCGCCCGGCCCTCGGTGCCTGTTACGCGATGTGACTTCAATCTCCAACGGCCCGGTAGCCGAACTGGCTATACTTCCAAAAGCTTCAAGAACTGTGGCCGCCAAGCTCCGACTTGGCCACATACCAACCCCACGCTCGTTGGGTGGTTCGGATGACGAAGCGGCCCGCATCAGCCCTTGGCTACCGGTGCGGGCAAGAGCACGCGAAAGGACGCGGCGCCCGGCGCCGGCTGCCATGGACATCCCTTACTCCGCGCAACTTCAGGTCTTGAGCCTGGCCGACTATGACCAGGTCTCCGCAGCGCGGGAGGCCTTCGTGGACTTCCTGCTGGATGCCGGGCGGCAAGCCCGCGGGCAGCAGAGCGACATCTCCGCGGCACAATGACCACGCGGACCGCGCCCACCGCGAATACCCCCGGAAGCACGTGGACCGGGCCCGCGCCTACGGCCCCTGGAAGCACGCGGACCGGGGCCGCGCCGACGGCCAATGCGCAGGCGCCTGCCGCGGCTTCCATACCGCGGCGCGCCCGTGGGCTGCTGTTGGACACCGACGTCGTGGTCGAGCTCAGGCGCGAAAGCCCGGACTCCGCCGTCGTCGACTTCCTGCAGCGGCGCCGCCGCTCCCGGGTCTACATTTCCGCACTGACGCTGGGGGAGCTGCGCGCGCTGAGCACCCAGGACGAGGCGCTGACCGGGCAGGCCGACGCGTGGCTGGCCGCGCTGACCGCGCGGTTCTCGGCATTTATCCTGCCGGTGGATCAGCAGGTGGCCGAGGCATGGGCGCCGCTGGCCATCCAGGACGTACCGGCCGTCGAGTCGCTGATCGCCGCAACGGCCTCCCGGCATTGCCTGACCGTGGTGTCCGGCAATGCCGAGGGGTACCGGCGGCTGGCGGTAGAAGCCTGCGACCCCTGGGCGCCGGCCCGGGACGGCTAAGTCGTGCCTCGCCGGGGCCGGGACAGCTAAGGTGTGCAGGCCGGTCCGACAGCTAGGTCGTGCGCGCCGCGGTGCAGGAAGCTTCGCGGCGCGGAAGACCCGCGTGGTGGAAGGCCGGGCGCCGGCCGACGGGTACGCCGTCGGGCATGCGGCAGCCCGCCGGCGGGAGCACACGCGGGCACCGACCCCTGTGACCAGCCGGAGGGCCTATGCGAACGGACACACTCGCGGGCGACTTCCCCGCCGAAGGGTGCCCGTGCTGCGCCGAACGGTCCCGCTAGTGGCCCCTTCGGCTATTTACCGACCGGGCGTTCGGAACGCGTGAGAAACTAGACGGGGTCCGGTGACGGGCGGCACTCTTGCCGCCCGTTTTTCTGCGGACAAGCCCCATCACGGTAAGGAATACATGGCTCATGGCCACTGAGAACAATGCCCCGGGCACGCTCGATGCCGCTGCCCGGGTGGATAACGACGGCGGCGCTCCCGCCAAGTGGAAGATCGTTGGTCCCGGTCTCGTTGTCGCCGCCACAGGCGTCGGCGCCGCGGACATGGTGGCTACTTTGGTGGCCGGGTCCCGCTACGGCTACGGGCTGTTCTGGGCGGTGATCGTCGGCGTCATCCTGAAGATCATCCTGGTTGAAGGCGCCGGACGGTTCTCCCTGGCGACCGGCAAGACGATCTTCGAGGGCTGGCGCTCGCTGGGCCGCTGGACCACCTGGTACTTCGGTCCGTACATCATGATTTGGGGCTTCGTCTACGGTGCCACGGCAATGTCATCGGCAGCGCTGCCGTTGGCCGCAATGTTCCCGGTGCTGCCGCTGTGGGCCTGGGCGATCCTGATGGGCCTGGCCGGATTTGTCATGGTCTGGTTCGGCAAGTACGCCACCTTCGAGAAGATCACCGCCGTGTTCGTCGGGCTGATGTTCGTCACCGTCGTCGGGTTGGCCATCATCGCCGTGCCCAACATCCCGGAGATGATCGGGGGCCTGGTGCCGATGATCCCGCAGGAAGAGGGCGCGGTGTTCTACACCCTTGCGCTCGCGGGCGGCGTGGGCGGCACCATCACGCTGGCGGCCTACGGCTACTGGCTGCGTGAAAAGGGCTGGCACACGCCCAAGTGGATGCGCGTTATGCGGATCGACAACTCCGTGGCCTACGTCATGACCGGCATCTTCGTCATCGCCATGCTGATTGTCGGCGCCGAGGTGGTCCGCACCGCGGGCGTTTCCCTGAGCGCCGGCGACGAAGGACTGCTGGATCTGTACGAGGTGCTCAAGGATGAGTACGGAGACGTGGTCGGCACCGGCTTCCTGGTCGGTTTCTGGGCCGCGTCGTTCTCCTCCATCATCGGCGTCTGGAACGGCGTGTCCCTGATGTTCGCCGACTTCTGGGGCAACATGCGCAAGAAGGAGTCCGGCCACCCGGACACACGCGTGGGCGGCAAGTACTTCAAGTTCTACGTCCTCTGGCTGACGTTCCCGCCCATGCTGCTGTTCATGCTGGGCAAGCCGATCGCGCTGATCCTGCTGTACGGCGCCTTGGGCTCGTTGTTCATGCCGTTCCTGGCACTGACGCTGCTGGGCTTGCTCAATGGCAAGCGGATCCCGAAGGAATGGGCCAACCGCCTGCACACGAACATCGCGCTGGGCTTCTGCGCCCTGCTGTTCGTGGTCCTCGGTGTCTACCAGCTGTGGAACTCCATCTCGCCGCTCTTCGGCGGCTGATTTCCTGCACGCTCCGCTGCCCCGTACCGGTTCGGTGCGGGGCAGCGCTGTTTAACAAACGACGACGGCGGCGTGCGGCGGCGCTCGGCTAACCACCGGCGGCGGTGCCGGGCGGCACGCCTACTGCCAGGCAGTCCGGCGCGGCAGCCCGCCTACTGCGGGGCAGTCCTGCGCTGCAGCCCGGCTACTGCGGGCCGCTCCGGCGTTTCCCGTCCTCTGCTGAATCGTCGTCGCCGACGATCGAGGCCAGGAGTTCGTCGGCCTCGCCCAGCCCACGGACTGCTTGGACAAGGATCGCCCGGGCTTCAGCTTCGGGTGAGCGATGGTGCGTATCGGCGAGGATCCGGAGTCCTTCCATCGTCCGCGGGTCCAGATCCGGTACCGTGAGTGATTCCATGGCAGCCTTCTTCCCTTGGGCGCACTGCGCCCCGAATGCCGCCCATGATAGTCCCGCCCCGACGAGCTGTCAGCCGGTCGTCAGCGCAGCGGGTCGAACGGCCGGATCGCCTCGGGCATCCGGCCGGTGACAATCTGCTCGGCCAGCAGCTTGCCGGTCGCCGGGCCCAGCACTATGCCCCACATCCCGTGCCCGCCGGCAACGTACACGCCGGGGGAGCGGGTGGCGCCGATGAGCGGCAGCCCGTCGGGCGTGACCGGGCGCGGGCCAACCCAGATGTCCTCGAGGTTCTCCAAATCCATGTTGGTGAACAACGGCCGCACGGCGGCGAGGATGGCGTCGATCCGCCCGGTCTGCAGCGGTTCGTCCGGGCCGCGGAATTCCATGGTTCCGGCGATGCGCAGCCGTCCCTGGTACGGAGTGCAGGCGACGCGGCGGGCCGGGAAGTAGATGGGGAACTCGGCCGGATGGTCGGTGGCCACGCTGAAGGAGTATCCCCGCCCGGCCTGCACCATGGTGCGAACGCCCAGCGGCTTGGCGAGATCGGGCAGCCAGGCGCCGGTGGCCAGGACAACGACGTCGGCGTGGAACGGCTCCTGGGCGTAGGTCTCCACCGAGATCCCGGTGGGGCCGTGGCGCAGGGAGCGGACCTCGGCGCCGGAAATGATCTGCCCGCCGCGTGCCACCACGGAGGCAGCGAGGGCCTCCACGAACGGGCCGGGCTCAAGGAACCGCTGGCCTTCGAGCTCGAACACCGTGGAGACGCCCGCGGACAGCTGCGGCACCTTGGCCTGGGGGTTGTCCAGGCGATTCAGCGGGACGGACTGGCCGGCCTTCTCCACGCTGGCCAGCTCGTGGACAAAGTGGCGGCTTTCCTTCTCCTCCTCGAAACCGACGATGAAGGGTCCCTTGCGGGTCCACGATTCGACGCCGTTATCGGTCAGTTCATCGAAGCTCTCCAGCGCCATCTTGTCGATCGGCGTCAGCGCAGCCATGGTCCGGTCCCAAGCCTTCTGCGTGCCGTGCAGCGCGAAGCGGGCCAGGAACTTCCAGAGCTGCGGGTCCAAGCGGGCCGGAATGTGCAGCGGCGCCGTCGGGTCCATCAGCGCCTTGGGCCCGTAGGTCCAGACGGTCGGGTCCGACAATGGCATGGCCATACCGGGCGTGAGCCAGCCGGCATTGCCCCAAGAGGCGCCAGCGGCGACGCCCGATCGGTCCAGTACGGTGACTTCCACGCCGCGTTCCTGCAGATGCCAAGCGGTGGCCAGGCCCACCATGCCGGCACCCACGACGACGGCGGTGCTCGGGGCGTGTGCACGAGAGTACATCGTATGCTCCTCGGGTCGACTCTGCTCTCGGCACCTATCCTGAAGAATGTTTACCCGTTTCTCAAGCGATTAGGAGAAGATTCTGGAAGAGTGAGGCACGGTGACAATAAGTTCAGGAAGTGGTGGCGATCACATGGCCGAATCGAATGATCTTCGACGCCCGTTCGGGGCTCCCGCGGGGTCGGGGCTGGACCGCATAGACCGGTTGATCGTCGAGATGCTCCAAGCCGACGCCCGAACCCCCAATAACGCGATCGCGGCGGCCGCCGGCATTGCCCCCTCAACGTGCTTGAGCCGGATCCGCTCCCTGCGCGAGCGCGGGGTGATCCGCGGCTTCCATGCCGATGTGGACCCTGCGGCCGTGGGGCGCGGCCTGCAGGCGCTGATCTCCATCCGCCTGCAGGCGCACGCGCGGTCGAACCTGAGCGAGTTCAAGGACTTTCTGTCAGGCCTGCCGGCGGTAGAGGGGATCTTCTTCGTGACCGGCGACCGCGACTTCCTGATCCATGTAGCTGTGGCGGACTCCAACGCGCTGCGCGACCTGGTCGCGAACAACCTCAGCGTCCGCCCGGAGGTGGCCGGCACCAATACCACCGTCATCTTCGAACACGTCCGCCCGCCCGGCAGTTCGCTCGCCCCGTAATGGGGGACAGGGCCGCCCGGAGCCAGCCCGCCCTTTGACGGCGGAGATAAGCCGGCTCCGGCCCGCTATTCCGCCCGCTCCGCCTCGGACCGACTCGGATTCGGCCGGAATTCAGCCCACTCCGTCTGGGGGCTGGCTCAGATCCGGTCCGGACTTCCGCCCGCTCACACGTCTTGGAACCGGCGGCCCGCCTCCTTTGTTGACATGTCATTATCCGCACCGCTAGGATAGTTGAAAGCTCAAGCAATCAATCGAAGGCTGCAATGTCCTGGTTTAAGAATCTTTTCAGCAAGTCCAGCGCCCGCCGGTCTGCCGCCAACCCTGCGGCCGCCGCGGCCGAGCCCCGCACGGATGCAACCGTTGCCCAGCCGGTCGAGGCCGCTGGCAGCGACGCCGTCGCCGTTCTCCCCAAGATCGCCATCATCACCGGCAGCACGCGCCCGGGCCGGGTCAATGACTCCGTCGCCAGCTGGGTCGCCGCCGAACTGGCCGCACGGACGGACGCCACGTTTGAGGTCGTCGACATCGCCGACTTCGACCTGCCGTTGCTGGACGAGGCCTACCCGGCCGCGTACCAGAACTACCAGGCCGACCACACCAAGGCCTGGTCGGCCAAGATCAGCGAGTTTGACGGCTACATCTTCGTGGCCAACGAATACAACCACACGGTCTCTTCCGCACTGGCCAACGCGCTGTCCTACCTGAACGTTGAGTTCAACAACAAGGCTGCCGGCATCGTTTCCTACGGCTCGATGGGCGGAGTCCGTGCTGCCGAACACCTGCGAAACATGCTGGCCGAGCTGCAGGTGGCCGTGGTCCGCAACCAGGTGATGTTCTCGCTGTTCACCGACTTCGAGAACTTCTCCGAGTTCAAGCCGACCGAGCAGAATGCCGGAACGCTGGCTCCGATGATCGATCAGCTCGTGCTGTGGGCACAAGGCTTCGCCACCATCCGCACTCCGCAGGTCGCCGCCGCTTAGAACCCCAAGCCCGGTCCGCCCGTCGTCTCCGTTCGGTGGGCTGTCCTGCCGCCGGCATTTCGTGCCGGCCAGCACCGCCCCCGCCGTTTCCCCATCCGGCGGGGGCAGTGCTGTTTAAGGGAAGCGGCAAGATTCCGTAAGCTGCTCCGCCGACGTCGTCAATGGGCTACCCGCCGTCGGCCGCCAGGATGGTGGCCATGGAGATGACGAAACCGGGCGCGCACGCTACAGCCAGCACGACCAAAGCAACGCGTCCGCCCAGCATTACCCGCCGCTGCCTCAGTTCTCGCCGCGACCCTGATTCCGCATGCAGCCCAGCCGGCCGATGTGCGAAGTACTTCAATCTGAGAGCTGCCAGTGCCCATCCCACGCCGATGGCGGCAACGATCCAGGCCGCGACCACCAGGCTGGCACCGCTTAGGGGGACCGCTAGGAGCAGCAGCGGAAGGTACCACTGCAGGTCCTTGGCCGTGCGAAGCAGCGGGACGCGACGGGACAGCCAGGCGGTGGCCACCGCGAGGAGCATGCCGTGGGCAATGGCCAGCCCGGAGAAGGCCGCGATCGAGAGCCAGCCCGGGCCCACCACCTCAAAGTCCCGGCTGTCCGGCTGCAACGGTCCAAACACTGTGCCGAGTCCCAGCAACAACAGCAGCCCGAAAGCCGCTCCGCCGGTTCGGCCGGCCGGCAGCCACCGCCGCACCAAGCCGTAAAGGAGCGCAGTCCCGCAGCCGATGGCAACGCCGAACAAGACGAAGCCGGCGGTCCCTTCCAGGCTGATCTCTCCGATGGTTTGGTTGTTATCGGTAAGCCTTCCGTCGTCTTCCGGCGACGTCACCGCCAGCAGGCGCATGATCAACCGGCCGCCGGCGCCCGCCATGCACAGCCCGGCCACCCCGCCGCCGACCAGCATTACCGTCGCCCACCACAACACCCGGCGCGCAACGTGCGCCAGGAGTGCACCGCCGCCATTTGGCAGGGAACTGTCGCCGCGCAGAAGCGCTTCGTCGTCGTTCCTGGTAGTGCCGCCGTCGAGGACGAGCGCTCGGTGGCCGTTCCCGTGGGTGCCGCGGTCGAGAACGAGGGCGCCGTCGTCGTCCACGTGGGTGTCGCCTTCAAACACGGGCGCACCGTCATCGTTCCCGCGGGTACCGCCTTCGAACATCAGGGCGCCGTCGCTGTTGAGCGCACTGCCGCCGTCCAGTACGAGCACACCGCCGTCGTCGTCCACGACTGTGCCGCCGTCCAGCACGAGGGCGCCGTCGTCGTTCCCGCGGGTGCCGTCTTCCAGCTCGGCGCCGTCGCCCTTCCCGTGGGTCCCGCCGTCGTCCCGACGTAGGCCCGCGTCATGGCCAGACGGAGACCGGAAGCGCTCCCCGCCCCGGAAGGCCACCGCAGCCAGTCCGGCGGCCACCAGCAGGCCGCACAGGATCATGAGTATCACGGGGCCAGTATCCGACGGTCCCGAAAGCCAGCGAACCCCAGTCATTTCGACTGGGGTCCAGAAGCGAACCGTCCCGCCGAAAACCCGGCGGGACGGCTGTTTTAGCGTGTTTCGCGCGCCTCGTCCCGATGGCGCACCATGTAGGCGATGGCCAGGGCCAGCATCACGGCGCCAAGGACGAAGTTGAGCCAGTTGGTGGCTGTATTGGTGGACAGGAAGTTGGCCGCGGATTCGCCGGGGCCGACAATCAGGCCGTACAGCCACATCACCAGGTACAGGATGCCCGCTCCCATGAGGAAGTCCCGGGCACCACTGGCGGTGCGGCTCATGATGTAGCCCACCACGCCTACCACCAGGTAGACGATGTTGAGCAGCATGGACACTTGGAACGCGTTGATCAACATGGCGCCGGAGCCGCTGGCGAAAGCCATTTCTCCGTAGTCCATGGTGATGCCGGGAATGAAGCCCAGGACACCGATCACAAAGAGAACAATTCCCGAAGTCATCGCGGCATTACGCACGTTTCCGCGGGAGACATGTGCGTGATGGGCGTGCGGTGATGCGGTCGTCATTTCTCCTCCCATACAAGTGAGTTTCGAAACTTCGTCGAGTAGCAACTCGGCTGTTGGTAGGGGCGCATCTGACGTCAGAACCAGCGCTTTCAGTTTACGTCCGCTGGCCCGCTGCGGCGAAGAAATATCACGACGGCGGTGGGCCGGTTTAGGCCTCGAGCAGTCTCTTAAGCGTGTGCAGGTCCCGGTCCACGGCGGCGGCATCGGCTTCGAACGCCGCCTCGTCCATGCCGTCACGGTGGTACAGGGTGAACACCACCTCTGTTCCGTCGTCGTTGCCGAGCACACGCAGCGGGTTGTAGACAGATTCGCCCGACGGCAAGGTCACGTAATGGTCCAGCACGCCGAACTCATTGCGCTCGGTAAACGTGACCCGCACCGGTCCGTTGTCAGTCTCGGCGACCCAGGCCTCGTCGACCACACCGATGGAGGAGCTGAGTCCGGCGGCCCATTGCGGCAGGTTCTCGGGTTTGGCGGCGAACTCATAGACCTCCCCAACGGGGCGGTTGATGGCGATGCTGATGTGCCGCGATGCAAACGTCATGTGGCCAGTCTTCAGGTTCGCTTCGACGCGGGCAAGACCTGCGGAACGGTCGGCGCGGTCGAGAGGAACCACGGGGTATTGAGGCCGTCCGGAGGGCCCTGCAGGGAAGCCGGCGCCGTCAAGGAAGCGGCGTCGGTCGGGAGGGCCCGGGTGGGGAAGCCGGCGCCGTCGGGGGAGCGGCGTCGGTCGGGAGGGCCCCGCGGGTAAGCGGGCGTCGGGCAAGAGGCCCCGGGTGGAAGTCAGCGCTGTGGGGCGTGCCCGTGGTTGACGTCGAGGCGGCGCGCTGGTGCGGGTTCGGGCCGGAAAGCGTGTGCATGACAGACTTGGACCATGGCATCCATTACCGGCAACGGCGAAGATCTCCATGAGAAGGCAGCCCACATCGGCATGCGCCTTGAAGACCGCTGGCAGGCGGTCCGGGAACGGCGGGCGCGGCAGCGCGGCGACGTAGCCACCGTGATGCCGTTTACCGGCTACGGCACCGACGGCTGGATCCGCGTGCTTGCCCGGGTAGTGATGGCGCGGCCCGGCGCGTTCGACAACGGCCGCATGCCCTCCAAGCTGGTGGCCGACGGCATCCGCGGCTGGCGGAATTTCATCAGCCCGCCCGTGGCCAATGCGCGGGTGACGATCCACGCCGACGGCACCGAGCACCAAGTGGTGGCGGACCGCGGCGGCGTGGTGGACTCCAAGGTCTCCGTAAACCTGGCTCCCGGCTGGCACACCGTAACGCTGCGTTGCGAGGACTCGGAGCCCGTGGAAGCGGCGGTCTATGTGGTGCCGCCGGAGGCGCGCTTCGGCGTGGTGTCCGACGTCGATGACACGGTCATGGTCACGGCGCTGCCCCGTCCGATGCTCGCGGCGTGGAACACGTTCGTGCTGGACGAACATGCGCGCAACGCCACGCCGGGCATGGCGGTGATGCTGGAGCGGGTGACGCGTGAGCATCCGGGCAGCCCGGTGTTGTACCTGTCCACCGGCGCCTGGAACGTTGCGCAGACGCTGACGCGGTTCTTGTCCCGGAACATGTATCCGGACGGCGCGCTGCTGCTCACCGACTGGGGGCCGACGAAGGACCGCTGGTTCCGCAGCGGCCAGATGCACAAGGTGGACCAGTTACGGCGGCTGGCCGAAGAATTCCCGAACATCAAGTGGCTGCTGATCGGCGACGACGGCCAGCACGACGAAGCCATCTACGCCGGTTTTGCGCTGCGTTATCCCGACCATGTGGCGGCCATCGCCATCCGCCAGCTGTCGGTCAGCGAGGCTGTGCTGGCCGGTGGCCGTTCGCAGGACGGGCCGGTGGGACCCGCGCGCAGCATCCCCTGGATCTACGCTTCCGACGGGAAAGGCCTGGCGAACCAGCTTCAGCAGCTGGGAATCCTGTAAACACCGATGGCGCCCCACTCCTGGTGGAGTGGGGCGCCATCGTTGCGTCAATGGGCAGCGCCCGGACGTTATTCCTCCGGATGCCGCTTGTTAAACGGTGGCCTCAAGCGGACCGAAAACGGCCTCGATCATGGCCCGCGCCGTGTCGTTGTCAGTCTTCTCGGCCAGGGCAAGCTCCGAGGACAGGATCCGCATGGCCTGTTCAAGCTGGTGCTTTTCACCTGCCGAGGAGCCGCGTTCGATTGCCCGCAGCGAGAGGTCGCGGACCACTTCGCTGACCCGGTAAATGTCGCCGCTGTTGATCTTTTCCTGGTTGGCCTTGAACCGGCGTGACCAGTTTTCCTGATCCTCCGGCACCTTCGCCTTCAGGATCGCAAAGACTTCCTTGACGCCTTTTTTGCTGATGGCCTTGCGTACGCCGACCGTTTCCGCGTTGCCCAGCGGCAGTTCGATCAGCAGTCCGTCATGGTGTGCGCGGAACTGCACGAACTTGGTCTGGCAGTCCTTGAACGGACGGGTCCGGAGATCGGTCACGGTAACAGCGCCGTGTGGGGGATAGACGAGGGTGTCGCCAACTTTAATGTTCATTGATGCCCTTTCATGCCATTATGGCAGATACTGCCACATTGGCAGCGAATACTCAAATATGGGGTATCTTGGAAGCTGCTATGCCACAGAAAACGCCGACCAGCGGCGCTTCCAGAACCGATGTGCCCGGCCCGACCACGGCTGAGCTCCCTGTCGCTGCACCCGGATTAAGGGAGCGACGGCGGCGCCAGACCCGGACGGAAATCAGCGAGGCTGCGCTGCATTTGTTCCAGGAACACGGCGTGGATGCCACCACTGTGGACGGCATCGCCCACGCCGCCGGGATTTCCCAGCGCACGTTCTTCCGGTACTTCACCAGCAAGGAAGAAGCCGCGCTGCCGGCACACCAGGATTTCGACGCCGCGCTCGAGGCCGGGCTGCTTACGATCGATCCGGCGGGCAACCCGCGCGAAGAGCTTGAGCGCGTCTATCAAGAGGTGATGCAGGGGTATGCGGACAACGACGCTCCGGCAGCCCGTCGCATGTTGCTCGTTAACCAGCTCATCCGCAAGGAGCCCCTGCTCAAAGCGGCCATGCTCAAACACAACGCCACCCGGACAACGGGACTGGTGGACGCCCTGACGGACCGGTTCGGCCGTGACGGGGTCAATGACCTGCAGATCAGGCTCGCGTTCGAGACCTGTGCGGCGGTGGTCCGGGTTGCGTTCGAGGTCTGGGTGGCCCGGCGCGAGGCCGGCCGCAATGACAACCTGCCGGACATTTACACGGCTGCCCTGCAGTTGTCCCACTAACCATGCGGAACGCGCGAACCCGGGGCGGCGCTCAACCCGCCGTGACACCCCTTACGATGCCCTGTCCGTGCCGGAGCGGCCGGCCGTACGGCGAGTGCTGCGGGCCGTTCCACCGCGGCGATGCCGAGCCGCCGACCGCGGAAGCCCTGATGCGGTCGCGCTACACGGCGTTCGCCGTCGGCGACGCCGCCTATCTGCTGCGCACCTGGCATCCGGAAACGCGGCCCGCCCAGCTTGAGTTGGACCCCGCACTGCACTGGACCGGATTGGAGATCCTCAAGACCGTCCGCGGCGGCGAATCCGACCGCGCGGGCACCGTGGAGTTCCGCGCCACCTACAGCGAAGGCGGCCAGAACCGGGCGCAGCAGGAAAAGAGCACGTTCGTGCGTGAGGACGGCCGCTGGGTCTACCGCGACGCATTGGCCTGACTCCGGCGCAGCCCGTACGCTGGTCTCCGCCACGGCCGACCACCGCTGCTCACCTCCACGGCCGGAGCGCGCCAACCGCCGCTTTTCACCGCACCTGCTCATCGCCGCGGCTCACCACGCCGTTAGTCGCCAGTGCCGCCCAGACGTCACGCCGCTCGGCACGCGGGCGCCGTCGTCGTGGTTCAGTCCAAGGCCAGGAACAGGACGGCATAGATGCCGAGCGCGCCGAGCACCACCACGCTGCCGGCAACCCAGGCGGCAGCGGCGGCGTCGGCGTGGATCCTCTCGTCGGCCACGCCGGAGACCGCACGCCGGTACCGGAGCTTCTGCGTGATGTAGATGCCGAACGCCGTGCACAATGCCACGGCCACCAAAGTGCCGGTGAACCAGCCGTATTCCGGCATCCAGCGCAGGAACATGGCTGTTGCGACGATCATGGCCAGGGTGGTCCGGCTCCAGGCCAGGGAGGTGCGTTCGGGCTGCAGGCCGGTGTCGTGGTGTTCCGGCTCCGGCACGGCACGGGCGCGTCGCATCAGGACGGCCGAAGGACTACGAAGACCACCAGCAGCGCCGCCACCACACCGCCGCCAATAGCCAGGATCGGGGCAATCAACGGCAGCGGCAGGGGAGTCTTATGCCGCATGGCCCGCTCCACGTTGAGCCAGCGGAAGAACGAGCCGCCGCCTATCGCCATGGCCAGGACCAGGAGGATGATGGCGATGGTCTTGCGGATTTCCGGGACGAAGACGCCGCCGGTGAAAACCTCAACCGCGATGCCGCCCGCCAGGAGGGCAAGCGACGTGCGGATCCACGCCAGGAACGTGCGCTCGTTGGCCAGCGTGAACCGCGGGTCGGGCTCGGTGCCGCCGCGCAGCAGTTTATCGGCGAGTTTGCTGCGTTCCGGGCGGGGCGAGGGTGAAGAAGTAGGCACGGCTTCATGGTAACCATCTCCGCAGTCGGCGCGGCGACGGCGACGTCACATGGCAAGCGCCGCTGGCACATGCGTCGCTTTACGGCACGGCCGGATGCCCGCGCCCAGTCGGACGAAACGAACGCGATGCGGGCCAGGCGTCAGGCTGCCGGCCGGTCCTCGTCGTCGTCGTTCTCCTGATCCATGCGGGCCACGGTGAAGAACCGGTTGCCCGCCCCCTTGCGCGAACTCGGCACCAGGAGCTTGAAGTATTTTTCGCACCACTGGGCGGCGCCGCCGGAATCCGCGGCAGCCGCAGCGATGGCGTCAATGTCGTCGGACCAACCCAGAACGCGTTCACCCTCGAGGCAGAACTGGATGAGTCCCAGCTGGGTATCTACGTGCAGTTCGACGTCCACCCAAACGTCGAATCCCACAGTGTTGCTGGCTGTATCTTCTGTTTTGTATGTATTCATCATGAGACCTGTGTTGCGCATCACACCCTGTGGCGCCCTCCCACTATAGGGTCCACGATCCGGAATGCCAAACAGTTTCCCCCGCGTAAACGGCCGGTAAAGTAAATCGGGCGATGACTCAGACACCTTCCGACCAGCGCCTCACCTGCAACGTCCCGATGCGATGGGGTGACATGGATGCCTACGGGCACATCAACAATGTCGAAATCCTGCGCATCCTGGAGGAGGCGCGCATCCACGCGTTCGGGCCTCCCGCAGGTACCGGCGGCCCCGGGCTCGAGGTGGACCTGCCGGTCTTCTCCGACCTGCCCGAATCCACCCAGGCCTTGGTGTCGGAGCACCGGGTGAAGTACGTCCGGCCGCTCAGTTACCGCAACATCCCGGCACACGTGGAGGTCTGGATCAGCGCGATCAAGGGCGCCAGCCTGACCATCGCCTACCGGATTATGGACCCCGTAACCGCCGAGCAATGCGTGCTGGCGGAAACCACGCTCGCCTTCTTCCACACGGATACAGGCCGGCTGTTGCGCCTGAATGAGCGCCAGCGAACGATCCTGGAGCCCTATTTGGGCGAGTCCAACTTCCGCTGAAACGACGACGGCGACGGCGCCGCGTCTTTCCTAACCCTCCCAACCGAGGTTGCGGGCAATCCGTTCCAGCACGTCAAGCGTGGCGGCGTACTCTTCTTCGCTGATGCCGTTGGCCATGCGGGCACGCGTGCGGTCGACCACCTCGCCGAGGGAGGCCAGGCTGGCCCGCCCGGTATCGGTCAGCGCGTAGTGACCGTCCTCGGCGCTGACCCAGCCGCTTTCCACAAGTTCCTCGACCGGTTCCTGGGGCCCTTCGCCCTCGGCCTCCGGAATGAAAGGCCCCAAAGCTTCCGCGAGTTCGGCGGCCGTGGATGGCTTGTCCGCCAGCAGGTTCATCATCTGCCACTGCCGGCGGGTGATGCCGTGTTCCTCCATGGTCTCGACGAACTGCTCGTCGAGCAGCCGGTCAACGAGCTTTAGCCAATAACCGATGGGTCGTAGAGGTGCCATGCCGCCACCCTACAAGGGTCCGCGCGGCTGATCGACTGTAACGTCCGCACACGCCGCCGATCGGCCGAAATCGCCGAATACGCCGCCTAGCGACTCAAAGTTCCGAACACGCCGCCAATCCAAGACCACCAGCATCCCTGGGGCCAGCATGACCAATCCGGAGCGCGCTGTGGCGCGCTCAGCCATCACCACGTGGCCGCTTTCTGCCCTGAGCAGACCCTGCTGACGCCGGCCGCGCAGCTTCCTACGATGGAAGCAGCCAGGAGGGAGTTCCGTCGTGCTCGAACTTCAGAAGCTTCACCGTGGTCCAGGTTCAGGGCCGCCACCGTTGCTCCGCGACATCTACGGGGCGGTCCTGCGTAGGGAGCGCCGTCGCCAGCAGCGCACCCTCGACGACGTAGCCAGCCGGGCCGGCGTGTCCCTTCAATACCTGTCGGAGATCGAACGCGGGCGCAAGGAGGCCTCCTCGGAGATCCTTGCGGCGGTCTGTGCGTCGCTGGGGTCCGGGCTGGCCGCCTTCCTGGCAGCAGTGCATCGTGAACTCGCGGCGGTCGAAGGAAGGACCGTGCTGGCCAGGCCATCGGCCGTGCGGCCCGCTGCAGAGGGGCAGCAGGAACCGACCTCTGTCGGCCTGGCCGCCGGGGACCTGGCGCCGCATGCCCCGATGGACGCGGGCAGGCAACTGGACAGTGGCGCTCGAGGCGGGCCACCGCCCATTCTGATGGCGGCCTGACGTTACACCGCTGCATGCCCGGCGCGGACGGGCTGAAGGCATCCAGCCGCCGCGCACATGGGCCATGCGGCCGGATGTGTTCCGACAATGAAACCACCGCCGCTGCTCGCCGCACACCGCATTTGCGGCGGTGTGCTGCGAACGGCTGCTGCCGGGGACAGCAAAACGGGCAGGTGCAGCCTTTCGGTTGCGCCTGCCCGTTTCGGTGTCCGCCCGTTCCGGCGGTTGCCCGGCGAGCTGTGGCCGGGCCACCTGAGTGGTTAGGCCAGGGGGGCCAGCTTGGTCTTGCCGAAAACGGCGCGGTCCACCGAAATCCGGCCGGGGCCAACCAGTGCCAGCGCCAGCGATGCGGCGCCGAGCAGCAGCACCAGTTCGTAGCCGCCGCCGTCCACGAAGACGCCGGCGGGAGCGTGGACGAGCACCAGGGCGCCGAGCATGTCCAGCGTCAACAGGGCTGCCACGAGCCGGGTCAGCAGGCCGAGGATCAGGGCGATGCCGCCGCCGAGCTCCAAACCGGCCACGATCGGTGCGGCGATGTCGGCGGCCGGGACGCCCATCTGGCCGAAGGAGGCCTGCGTGCCGGCGATGGTCCATTCGTTGAACTTCTGCCAGCCGTGGGCAACGAAGAGGAAGCCCAGGACGACGCGAAGAACTGTGCGTGCAGTGGTGGTCAAAGCGGAATCAGTCATGATGTTTTCACCGTTTCGATGGTCTGTGGATCGGCCGTCTGGAACGAGCGATAAGCATCAATAACTTGACGCTTCAATCAAATATTGGCAGCAATTATGTTGAAGTGTCAACTTTCGGATCTCCGGCTGCGCGCATCAGGAGGCAGGACCACGGACTGAACCGGCCGAACCCGCGCCGGCCGTCCGGTCCGTCCCCAGCCCAGATCCCACAGGGCATGCCCGCTTGGCCGGGCGCTCAGGTACCCCGCACCGGTTGGCGCAGAATTGTCTTGAGCTTGGCCGGTTCGGTCTTGCGTGGGTCGCCGAGATAGATCTCGTGGTGGTGCCCGTTCGGTTCCAACTTGTTGGCCGGCAGGAATTCATCCTTCAGCCGGGCCAAAACCGGTCCTTCGTCGTCGTACGAACCAACATGCATGACCTGGACGCTCAGCCCTTCGTCCAGCAACCCGTGCCGGAGCGATTCCACCGCAGGAAGACCCTTTTTAGCTGCCGTTTGGCGCATTGCGTCTTCAATGTGTTCCGGCTCCAGCCAGTCAGGCTGGCGGATCATCATCGTCCAGGACCACTCGTCCTTCGCCCGTCGGGTGAACGCGGTCATATCCTCCGCCCACCAGAGGCCTTCCAGTGGACCGACAACGTAGTCGCGACCGAATTGCTTCTTGCTGGCGAACTTCAGCGTGTAGGAGGCTGCGTACAAGGCCTCGACCGCCTGGACGTACCCGTCTGTCGTGTTTGGATCGCCGTGACCGTCCGCCTGCAGGAACTGCATGGGTGGCACGGTGACCAGCTGGAAATCCTTGCCCGGGGCGTACAGCTCCTTCTGGTCCTTCTTGAAATCCAGCTTGTCCATGGGGAGCTCTCCGGTGGTCGGCGATGTGGTCTAGTTATATCGCGTAGTCACGGATGAAACGAGGAACCTTGCTGCAGCAATTCGCCGCCGAATGGTGGACGCGGATCACCGCCGGCTTCATGCGCGGTGAACCACTCGAAACCAAAGTGCTGGAGTTGGGGCTCATCCTTGGTGTGGCGCTGCTGTTGTCGGTGCCCCGGGCCAGCTGGCGCTATTTCGGGTTGTTTGTCACAGCGGTCCACGAGTTGGGGCACGCTTTCGCGGCGCTGGCCACGGGGCGGCTGGTGCGTGGCATCCATTTGCGGTTCGACCAATCAGGCGCCATGATCAGCCGCGGGGCGGGCAGGGCGTCGGCTGCCTGGACCGGCTTCTGGGGATACCCGGTGCCCGCGCTGGTCGGGGCGGCGTTAGTGTGGGCCGCGTTCGTCGGCTGGGCCGGTGCCGCCCTGTCCGTCAGCGCGCTGCTGCTGCTGGCCACGCTCTTGTTCATCCGGAACCTCGAGGGCGTCGTCATCGCTGTCGGGTTGGCGGTGGGCGCTCAACTGCTCGTGTGGTTCGCGCCGGTGGAGATGCTCGGGCACCTCACGCTCGCCATTGGCGCCGGACTTCTGGTGGGAGCTGTACGGGACTGGCTGAATCTGCTGAGCGTGCATACCCGGCGCCGGCATCAACTGGCTAATTCCGACGCGTTCATCATGGCGCGGCGGACCGGAGTGCCGGCCTCGCTCTGGCTGGCCGGGTTCGCTGTAGTCATCTTGCTTTGCTGGGCGGCTGCCGTGGCGACCGTGGCCGCTGTTGGCCCGCTGGCGGTTCTCTAACGAAGTCCCTCGACAGTCCCTGTTGAGGATCCCTGGCACAGCCTGATCGCCCTCTTGAGGGCGGCTCACTGGCAGTAACTTAGCGGGCTACTGCCAGTGGCTGGTCGACCCTCGGCTGTGGCTGGTTAATCCCCTCGCAAATGGACCCCCTCGGCCTCAGGCAGTGGCCTTGCTCACAGCGGTGTCATTCGGCCCGGGCCCGCCGAGCAACGGCGCGGGGAAACGGGAATTATCGCCGTGGGTGAGGCGTTGTTGACCGATGTTGAAATCTCTGGAAGAGCGGCTATGATGGGCGCTCGCAGATAGGTCAAAACAACGAGAGCTTCAGGAGTTTTAAACCCGCATGGCAACCGATTACGACGCACCGCGCAACAAGGACGACGACAACAATAATGAGTCGCTCGAAGCCCTTCAGGCTCAGCGCTCCGGCGGTGCGAAGACGGCGCTGATCGACGTCGAAGATTCGGACACCGCCGAGGGCATCGATCTGCCCGGTGCCGACCTCTCCGGTGAAGAACTGGTGGTCCAGGTTGTTCCTCCCCGTGAGGACGAATTCACCTGTGGCTCCTGCTTCCTCGTCCGTCACCGCAGTCAAGTAGCCCGCGAAAAGAACGGCGAGAAGTACTGCCGCGACTGCGAAGGCTAAATCCTCAACCTTCCGAACCCCGCGCTGAGACCGGCGCGGGGTTCTGTGGTTAAATCACACGCTTCGGACGGCCTCGCTGATCGGCGTGCCGCCGTTGATGAACTCGATCACCTTGCCTGCCGTGGCAGGCACCGCCAGTACTTCGGCCGCCACCATTGCAACGTCTTCGCGGCTCACTTCACCGCCAGGAGTGCCCGGTCCGGCTTGGATCTTCCCGGTCGCGGGCTGCAACGTCAACGAGCTCGGCCCCAGGATCGTCCAGTCCAGCGACGAGGACTTCAGGTAGTCGTCCGCGGCGGCCTTGGCATCTGCGTACGGGAAAAACGCGTGGTCCTCCGGCACTCCGTGGTTCTTGCCGGCGCCCAGATAAGACACCATGATGTAGCGCTGCACCCCGGCCGCCACGGCTGCGTCCATCGACCGGATGGCCGCGTCCCGGTCGACCGCATACGTCCGCGCGGGATTGCCTCCGCCTGCGCCCGCCGACCAGACGACGGCGTCGTGGCCGCGCAGCTGGTCTGTCAGATCGTCGGTGGTCGTCTTCTCGACGTCGGCGATCACGGGCACCGCTCCGGTGTCCCGGACGTCGGCGACGTGGTCCGGATTGCGGATGATGGAGCTGACTTCGTGGCCCTGCGCGGTGAGGATGCGGGACAGGTGCAGCGCGACCTTGCCGTGGCCTCCGAAAATGGCAATGCGTGACATGGAATTCCTTTCGGTGTGGTCCGTCCCAATCTATGCCCTGCTCCTGCGCCCGTCGGGCTGGTGCGCCGGCCAGACCTCCGCGGAAGGCGGTCCTGTTCCGCTGTCCTAACCGTCGCTGCCGGTGAGATGGATCCCGGCTTCCGGCGTGGCCACCCGGAAACTGAAGGACTGCTCGATGTACAGGTAGACGAACTCCTCATCGTGCCGGTCGTAGCCCACCGAGAGGTCCTGGCCGGATTCAAACAGGAAGTCCCCGCCGCGCAGGCTCATCACTATGGCCCCGCGGACTCCCGGCGCCCAAACTATCGGACCGCCCAGCAACTTGCGCAGGTGCTCGGACAACAGATAGCCGCCGCGCTCGGTCGCCTCTACTACGGCTGTGTAATGCCCGGGGCCGAGTGCCAGGCCGAACGGACCTCCAATGCCGGCCTGGAGCAGGGCCGAGACAGCCTTGGCAATGCGCTTGGGGTAGTCATTGAAGTCAGTCACTCGAGGCACCGGTGAATGCGGGGTGGCGCTCGTGACTCCCTCAATACCCACCTGTCTCCAGCCGTGGAATACGGCCGCGTTCTCCGCGATGGCAATTTGCATCGCCGCCTCGGCCAAGTCCGTCAGGTCCACATCGGCCGCACCCCGGTCATGGTCAAGCAGTTCCAACCGGGAAACCTTGAAAGGTGCCCGCAGCTCCACCAAGGGAAGCACGCCGCGCCGTCGCGTCGTCACGCCGTCGGCCAGTGCCGGCCCCGTGATGCTTTCGGTGCGGCCAAGGTTTGTGGCCGAATACTCCCAGCCGAATGGACCGGCGAAATCCACCATCTTGCGGGCGCCCAGCGCAACGGTGAGCCGCTCCTTGGCCTCCCGGTCCAACAGCGCCCAACCACCATCGGAAATTGGGGCATGCTCGCGCAGCAGGTGATCCATGGTCATGAGAAGTCCTCCTTGAGGCTGCCGATTCCCAGCGACGAATCAGAACCGGCCGGCCCCCGGCGAGGGGACATACGAGTTGCCGCACCAGACGGAGAGCGGCCAGCGGGCCCATGAGCAGAGACTGGAACCTGCCCCTCCGGGCCTGGACCGGCAGCAGTCGCTGCCTCGGCCGCTCCGCCGTTGGCCACAATGTCGCCGTCTTGGAAGAGGGTGCCCCGGGCGATCTGGCGCCATTTCGGCTTCCTCCGAAGGAGGAACTCCAAGTCCATGCTGAAATGTTTGAATTCCTCGGCCAGGGAGTCCTCCATGATGGCGACCGATTCCGGGTCCTTCTCCAGCGACATCCGTTGTTCGTACCACCCGATGGCCTCGGCTTCCTCTGTCAGGTTGGCGCACATACGCGCAAAGGTCCGCGTCTCGGCGGAGAGCTCTGCGGCGGGTTCGTGATACTGGTCAAAGCCCATCTGGATTCCTCCGTGAGGTTGTGCCTCTTTGCCAGCGTAGCCACGGCCCCGCTGGCTGACTACCCTTGACGGCTGGCTGGCCGAAGGCCCCGGTTGGTGGGGTCAGCCGACGGTGCGACGGCTGGGCCCAGGCAGCGATCGGCGGCCGCCGGCAGGCCGAGCTGTGAGCACGTGGCCGATCCCTGACAGGTCCGGGATCGGCCATTGTCCGGGCGCGGAGGGCCGTGCTGGCGCTGGTCGGCCCGAGGGTCAGGCTAAGCCCGCTGCGGGAGCCCGCGCAGGAACGCAGCCGCGGCATAGTAAAGTTGCAGGGTGATTCGTCGAAACTCCGCACTGCTCATGCTGCCACTCGTCGCTCTGCTTGCTACCGGGTGTGCGCAGGTTGAGCAGGCCGCCTCCGACGCCGTCGACCAAGCCGCCAGCTCTGCTTCCGAGGCCGTGAACCAAGCCGCGTCCAACTTGGCCAACGCAGCGGTCGGGGAAGCCGTCAAGCAGGTGTGCGCCCCGATTCAGGACGGCAGCATCGGTGCAGAGGAGCAGGAGATGCTCGCGGGTCTGGTTTCCGCCGCCGACGCAGCCGGTGTTCCTGCAGAGATCACCGGCCCGATGTCGCAGATCGCCGAATCCGGCGACCAGATTCCGGCCGACGCCCTGGCCTCCATGCAGCAGGCCTGCGACAACAACGGCGCTGGGTAGTTAGGCAACCGCCTCACTACTCCCAACCGCTCTTGCGCGGAATGGGAAAGCCTTTAGGCCGACTGCGGCGCGGGGCCTGTGACAACGCCGGCTCTCAGAACGGGGGAATTTCAGGCTGGGCCGGCCAACCGCCAAATGGACTGGAACCTCTGCCGGGCGCGGTGGCTCCCGCGGTGCTGTCCATTCCGATATCGAGTTCCGACTGCAGGGGGACCTTCAGCGGACCCGACTGGCGGACCGGCGTCCCGAGGGCCGCCGCGTCAGAGTCTAATAGGTCTCCACCAGGTGAAGGGCCGCCTGACTGACCGGAGCCTAAGCCCCCCCGCCGCCGGCTCCGGAAGGCTTTCGGGCAGCCGCGCGTCTTTCAACCACACGTGGTTGCGGAGCGGCTTTTGTGCTGGATCGACCCTGAGCGGCGGTAAGAACCAAGCCACGCCCTTGCTCACCTCGACCCGCCAATCTCCTTGATGCAGCAGATGATGGTGGTGCCCGCAGACCAAGACCCCATTGTCGACAGAGGTCGGACCACCCTTTTCAAACCACTGGACGTGATGCACTTCCGTCCAAGGAGAGGGCGCATTACAGCCGGGGAAGGCGCAACCTCCGTCCCTGGCGATGATCGCCAGCCGCATGTACTTCGGAAACAGCCGCTGGGTTTGGCCAACATCCAGAATCGCACCCGTGCCGGAGAGGATCACCGGGATGATGTCGGCATCGCAAGCTATCCGCCGAATTGTCTTAGCGCTCAGCGGCCCGGAGAAGGTGCTGGTTCCCGGACGTCCGACTTCGGAGGCCAGGTCCTTGTAGTCGATGGTGACCAGCAGCTGCGGGCGGCGACCGCCAGCGGCGGGCAGCAAATCCGTGGTGAGCGCGGTTTTGCAGGCGCCAATGAGTCCGTCGAGCTGCTTCTGCTGGCGGGTACGCCCGTCCTCTACCGTCGCATCAACAAAAGCGTTCGGTCCGGGGTCCTGAGCGTCTGTGGTGACGAAGTCGTCGGCGTTATGGATAGCGCCGTTCAACTGAGAGTCTGTGCTGGGTGCGTCAACCGCTTCAAATCCTACTGTCCCGGCTGTGGCCGTCCCTTCCCTCAAGCGGGGGTTTGTGGCGGTGTTGTAGACGGTTGCAAGAACCTCGTTCTGCTCATCGGTGGCGTTAATTTCGTAGCAGTGCAGACCATTGCGCCGACCGCGGTAGAACAGGCCCTGGCGTGCTTTGAGCTCGGCAGGCCCGAGGTCGGCGCCGGCTGGGTTGAGGCCGCCCTCCCAATGCCGGATCAGCAGCCTCAGCGAGTCGGCGTCGTAATCCGAGGCATGCTGAACCAGTGCCTCTTCCATCTCGCGGAGCTGTTTCGGGTCGGCAGTGCGACGCAGCCCGTCGACAGCCTTCCGGATCAGAGTTGCGGCTTGGCCGGAGACCATTCCTTCATCCATTGCACGCGCGAGAACCGGCAGCCTGGGCGGCGCAACAGGCTTGCCCTGAGGCGCCGGGCGGGCTTCGGTGGCTTCCGCGAGTTGGAACCGTCGTGCGGCTTCCTGCCGCGGAATGCCCAGCTTCGCCCGCAGATAGTCTGTAGGCGCCGCGCAGACGATGATTCGGTTCCTCGGGGTCGTGCGGCTTGTCCGTTTCTCCAACGGCGGCGATGTTTTGCGCCTTGATGATGCCGGCCACGATCAGCTGGGTTTGGCCAACAATGTTGGCCAGCTCTTCAACCTGTGCAGCCGTCTTGGCCACCGACTTGGTACTGCGTGTCAGCCCTTCGTTCCGAAGGCGATTATTTAGTTCACCGACCTCGGAGCGGATCCGGGCCAGCAGGGCGGAACCATCCTGCCCTGCTTCCGGAGCCTCATCCAGCGCCTCAATCGCCATGGATACAGCCTATGAAGCCCTTGAACGGGGTAGGAGGAGCAAGGGCTGGTATGTGGATGAAAAGTTCGTGGGGCATCCTGTGGAGAAGAAGTGGATGGCACTCGGGCAAGGGCCTCGAGTACCAGGCGTTCTCATTGGGTGCAGTTGGACCTCAACCGAGGGCGCGCCCAAACCTCGAGCGGCTGGTGCCGCCGGACCTCGAGCTCCAGAGGGACCTCGACCGGACTAGATGTGGCCGGACCTCCCCGCTCCTGAGCGCGCGACGGACCTCCCCATTCAGCTCCAGGTGACCCTCCGTCTTCAGCGGGCGGCCGGCGCGCCTTCCAGGGCCGCCGCATCCTCGGCGGGCTCCTCGACCGGTTTCCGGATAAAGAACGCGGCCACCACGGCCACGATCGAGATGAGGGCGCCGGACAGGAAGGCCATCCGCACTCCGCCCGCCACCGCCGTCGTGGATGCCGCACCTTCGGCGGAAAGTACAGCCGCCTGCATGGACATGACGGTGACGAACATGGCGGTGCCCGCTGCCCCGGCCACTTGCTGCACGGTGCCGATGACGGCGCTTCCGTGCGAGTACAGTTGCCGCCGCACGGAGCCGAGACCTGCGGAAAACAGCGGCGTGAACAGCAGCGCCAGGCCCACACTGAGCACGATGTGCGCCACCAGCAGTGTCAGCGGGGCGGTGTTCTCGCTGACCGTGGAGAAGAACCAGAGCACGGCGCTGACCACCGTCGTCCCCGGCACCAGCAGCACCCTCGGGCCGAATTTGTCATAGAGCCGTCCAACGGGCGGTGCCAGCAGGCCCATCAACAGCCCGCCCGGAAGCAGCATCAACCCGATCTGCAGCGGCTCGAGCCCCAGGACCTGCTGCATATATATAGGGAGCAAAATGATGGTGCCGAACAGTGCGGCCATGCTGACGGCCATCAGCCCAACGGACACGGAGAAGTTGCCGGAGCGGAACGTCCGCAGGTCCAGCAACGCCTTCTCCGAGCGCTGCAGCCGGACCTGGCGCAGCAGGAATACCAGCAGTCCCACGCCGCCGAACGCAAACGCAGCCCACATGGCGGCACCCGTGCCCGGCCCCGCCGTCGTTGTTCCGTGCCCGGCGCCGACCTGGCTGAGGCCGTAGATCAGCCCGCCGAAGCCGATGGCAGAGAGCGCTACGGAGGGCAGGTCCAGCGGCACCGGCCGGGGATCGGTCACGTTCTGGATCCGCCGGTTGCCGACAACCAGCATGCCCAGCGCGATCGGCAGCACCAACCAGAACATCCAGCGCCAGGACAGGGTGTTGAGGATGATGCCGGAGATGGTCGGGCCGATGGCCGGCGCGACCGAAATGACAATCGAGACGTTGCCCATGGTCTTGCCGCGGTCTTCGGCAGGCACCAGGTTCATCAGCGTGGTCATCAGCAGCGGCATCATGATCGCCGTGCCCGATGCCTGCACCACGCGGGCCACCAGCAGCACCTCGAACCCTGGAGCCAGCGCGGCCAGCAGGGTTCCCGCGGAGAACAACGCCATCGAAGCGGTGAAAACCTGACGCGTGGTGAAACGCTGCAGAAGGAATCCGGTCACCGGAATGACCACCGCCATTGTCAGCATGAACGCCGTGGTCAGCCACTGGGCCGCGCGGGCGCTGATGCGAAGGTCATCCATCAGCTCGGTCAGCGCCACAGACATGATGGTCTCGTTCAGGATCACCACGAACGCAGAGACCAACAGGATGCCAATCACGCGGCGATTCCGGCGCGATTCATCAGCCGTCAACCCGCTGCCGTTGGGTGATCCGGACTGCGCCGAGGCTCTTTTCGTCGACGGTTCTTTATTCACGGGAGGATCCTCGGGTGGAGTTCGTGCTGTTGCGGGCGGCCGGAAATTAGCCCTAGAACGCCGAGCGTACGGCAGAGTAGTAGCTTAACCTGCCCCCGCTGACTCCTATTCCCAGAGCGCGGCAACCGCAAATAAACAACGACGCCGATGCTCGCCGCCGGGAGAAAACCTCCGACCGGCGGGGGAGGGCGCAGCGTGGAGAGTTCTCAATCGGGTCCCCATAGAGAGGAGAAGCCCGCCGCGTGATATGGGAGGAGGCGAAGTCCTGCTGCTCGTTAAAAGAGGAGAAGCCCCGCCGGCGCAAGGCCGACGAGGCTTCCCTGTGATCCTGGACCGGCCGTTGGGGGGAAACCGTTCCAGGAGTATGAGGGGTGGTTACATCGTGTAGTAACCGGTAACGGGCATGGCGTTCACGTCGTGCACCATGGTGCCCTGGCTCGGGTTCAGGGCGCTGATCATCTTGCCGCCGCCCAGGTAGATGCCCACGTGGCCGCCGCCGTTCTGCACTACCAGGTCGCCCGGCTGCGGGTTGCTGGTCGGGGTCAGGGCGCTGCCCTGTTCCTGGCTGAGGCGGGGCAGATCGACGCCAGCCTGGGCGTAGACCCACTGGGTGAAGCCGGAGCAGTCCCAACCGGCGGTGGACGTGCCGCCCCAGACGTAGGGGGTGCCCTGGGCGGACATGGCGATGTCCACGATGCTCTGGTTGCCGCCGGTGGAGGCGGGCTTGATGTCGGCGCTGGCCAGCGAAACCGTAGCGGCGTCTGTCGACGCAGCCAGGGTCGTAGCGGCTCCGCCGTTGCCCGGGGCTGCCTGGCCGCCAGCGGACTGAGTGCCCTGCGCGGATCCGGTCAGTGCGATCTGGTCGCCCGGGTAAATGATGGAGTAAGCGCCAAGGCCGTTGATGGCCAGCACGTCCTGCACATTTTTGCCGTACTGGGCGGCAATCGTGCCGACGGTGTCGCCTGCGACCACGGTGTGCGTGGTGGCACCGGAAGCAGCACCGGCGTCGGCAGCGGAGCTGGTCACCGAAGCGCGCTCCACCTCGAAGCCGGCGTTGGCCGGAGCGGCAACGGTGCCGGTTGCGTCGGCGGCACCGTAGGTCGGGACCGTGACATCGGCGGCGGCGTTGGCCGGCAGGCCGGCCCCCAGCATCAGGCCACCGGCGGCCGTGACCACGGCGGCGCCGCGGCCGACGGTGCCGGCGCGGGATGAGACGGCGTGGGACAGACCGGCCACGGTGGTGTTGCGGACCGGGGTGGCACGGTGGCGTGCGCGATTGTTTTTGAGCAGCAAGAAGATACCTCTCCCAATGCCTGCGAGGTAAGCTGTCGGGTTCGGGTGGGAGTCACCCGGCCGTGCGGCAGCGCGGTATGCACTCCGTACGGCTTAACCCCAAGAGCCCCAAGAGGGGCCCGGAAAGTGGGTCCCCCGCCTCTGCCAGATGTCTAGCGAACGAACCCGGAAAGGCTGGCAGAGCTAGGCAATACCCTCCGAGGACATCAGCGGATGATCGCCGATGTGTTGAAAACAGTACATAACGGTTCGGTAACTGTCCAAGCCCTGAAATTTACCTGTGGATAACCTGAGAGCCACCGAATGACACCCGCTTCCTGCTCCGGATTCCGGCGCAGCCGAGGGCGGTGGGGAGTACATCGGCGGGAACAAAATGGCCTCGTTCGCAGCGCTTTCCTGTGCCCTGGCGCCCGAAAGGGTGTGGAGCATCACGGCCGTCGTCGATCCGGGCCGCTCTCCCCTGCAACGGGGCGGCCATTGTCCGGGCCCGGCGGCGGGAGTAGGCTCCGCCTTATCCGGGCCGCGGGGACGGCCGGTGCTTCGGCTGTGGCCGGCGGCGTGGCCCAGCCACTTCGGAAAGGAATGAGCGCCATGCCCATCACGCGTGAGTTGATCATCAACGGCGAGCACGTCCCGGCAGCCTCCGGCAAGACCACCCAGGACACCAACCCCTACACAGGCGAGCCCTATGCCACCGTCGCGGCCGCCGGGCCGGAAGATGTCACGCGAGCGGTCGACGCGGCGTCGGCGGCCTTCGATGCGTGGGCCGCGACGCCTCCCACCCAGCGGGCGAAGATTTTCCTGAAAGCTGCGGACCTGTTTGAAGAACGGATGCAGCAGGGCATCGAGTTGATGGCCGGCGAGGTGGGCGGCGTGGCAGTCTGGGCCGGGTTCAATGTCCAGTTGGCCGCCAACATCCTGCGCTCGGCAGCCGCAGCCACCACCGCGCCGCGCGGCGACGTGCTGGCCACCGACCTGCCCGGCAAGTTCTCGTTCTCCGTCCGGCAGCCCTACGGCGTGGTGGCCGCGCTGTCTCCCTGGAACGCCCCGTTCATCCTGGGCATGCGGGCCATGGCCATCCCGATGGCCGTGGGAAACACCGTGGTGCTCAAGCCCAGCGAGGACGCGCCGCTGTCCTGCGGCCTGTTCCTGGCGGACGCGTTGCTGGACGCGGGCCTGCCCGCGGGAGTGCTGAATGTCATTACGAATGACCGGGCGGACGCGAACGATGTGGTGAGCACCCTGATCTCCGACCCCCGCGTGCGGAACGTGAACTTCACCGGTTCCAGCAAGGTGGGACGCATCATCGGCACGCTGGCGGCGCAGAACCTGAAGCCTGCGGTGCTTGAGCTCGGCGGCAAGAACTCCCTGGTGGTGCTGAAAGACGCGGACGTTGACTACGCCGTGCAGGCTGCGGCCTTCGGCGCGTTCATGAACGCCGGGCAGATCTGCATGTCGGTGGACCGCGTGATCGTGGACCGCAGCATTTCCGAGGAGTTCTCGAGCCGGTTCGCGGAGAAGGTCGCCAAGCTGCCCACCGGCGATCCGATGAAGCAGGACACCGTGATCGGACCCCAGGTCACCCAAAGCTCGGCGGACCGCCAGTACGCACTGATCGACGACGCCGTGTCCAAGGGCGCGACGGTGTTGGCCGGCGGCGGGAAGGCGGCCCAGGCGGTGGTGCCCGCGACGGTGCTCTCCGGGATCACCGAGGAGATGCGGATCTACGACGAGGAGATTTTCGGTTCCGCGACCACCATTATGGAGGTGGATGGCCCGGAACAGGCGGTGAAGCTGGCGAACGACACCAACTACGGCCTGACCTCCGGGGTCATCACCGAGAACCTGGCCGAAGGCATCGAGGTGGCGCAGCGGCTCAAGACCGGCATTAGCCACGTCAACGACCAGCCGGTGCAGGATGAACCGATGGCCCCGTTCGGCGGCATCCACGAGTCGGGCTACGGCAAGTTCGGCGGGCAGGCCGGCATTAATTCGTTCACCGAGGAGCGCTGGATCACCATCCAGCAGAACGGGCACGCGCAGTACCCGTTCTGAGCGTTCAGTCGCGGATGCGCACGGCCGTTTCGCGCATGTAGCGGTCCACGTGCGCGTAGGCGTCGCGGGTCAGCGCTTTCCAGAGCTCGACGGCGAGGCGCGGGTTTTCGCTCTCCAGCCGGCTCATGGTTTCGGCCGGGAGGAGTCTGACCCGAACCGGACCATCGGCGCGCACGGTGGTTTCCTGCCGGTCCGCGCTGCCCAGTGCCATTTCGCCGAACGTCATGCCGGCGCTGAGGGTGGTGAGTTTGACTCTCGTGTTCTCCGGCCCGGTGGAGGTGGTGGTGACGCGGCCGGACAGGATGAAATAGACACCGGCGAAGCGCTGGCCAACGCGGCGAATCAGCTCGCCGTCGTCATAGCTGCGTTCTTCCATCAGCTCCGCGAGCGCGGCGGAGTCCTCGGAGTCGAGCGGGCTGAGCGCCGGGGAATCGGCCACGTCCACCGTCGCGGGCCTGCAGAGCTCGTCGCCATAGGCGGCGATCAACCGGTTTTCGGCGAATTCGACGGCGGTGCTGCGGGTGGCGAACGACGGCACCGGCCGCCCGGAGTCTTCGAACCGCTGCGCCAGGGCGCCCTCGCCGTCGATCATCACCAGTTCGCGCCCGGCGTCCGCGAGCGAGGCCCGAAGCTGCTCCAGCATGTCCAGGGCGACCGGGGCGGTTTCATCCACCCGGCGCATGTCCAGGATGACGAGTTCCACCGACTCGTCCAGGTCGCTGACCTCACGCACCATGGATTCCGTGCCGGCGAACAACAGGTCCCCGTTCAGCTCGATCACGCGGGCGCGGTGCCCGTTGGCGCGCAGCACCTCGGCGGCCTCGTCGTTCCGGCGGATCCCGGACGGCGCGTCGGTGATGTCGTAGCTGGCGCGGATGGCGTTCCGGCCGGTGCGCGCGGCCCGGACGAAGTGCAGCCCCATGTCGTGCGAGATCCGCCGGCTGGCCGCCACCCCGCGCACGCTGCTGCCGTGGTCGTCCAGCGGCGGCGAATAGACGGCCAGCCCCAATTGACCCGGCAGCACCGCGAGCAGGCCGCCGCCGACCCCGGACTTTGCCGGCATGCCCACGTCGGAGAGCCACGCACCGGCGTCGTCATACATGCCGCAGGTAGCCATCACGGAGAGGACCCGTTCCTCCACCTCCAGGTCCAGCACCTGCTTGCCGGTGAGCGGGTTGGTGCCGCCATTGGCCAGGGTGGCCGCCATGACCGACAGGTCGCGGCAGGTGACCAGCACCGAGCATTGCCGGAAGTAGTCCTCGGCCACCGGGTCCGGATCCTGCTCGATGATCTCGAAGGAGCGCAGCAGGTGGGCCAGCGCCCGGTTGCGGTAGCCGTGCCGCGCCTCCGATTGGAACGTGCGTTCGCTGACCGACAGTTCGCGGCCGGCGAAGGCGGAATAGTGCTCGAGAATGCGCCGGAAACCGGTCTTGCCGCCGCTGCCCTTGATCAGGGACGTAGCGGTCAGCGCCCCGGCGTTGATCATCGCGTTGGCCGGGCGGCCGGTGCCCGGAGCCAGTGAAATTTCGTTGAAGGCGTTGCCCGATGGCTCCACGTCCACCTTTTGGTCCACGGCGTCCAGGCCCAGGTCGGAGAGCGCGAGCCCGTAGGTGAAGGGCTTGGAAATGGACTGGATGGTGAATTCTTCGCTCGAGTCGCCGACCTCGTACACGTAGCCGTCCACGGTGGCCAGGCAGATGGCGAACTTGTCCGGCTCCGCGCCGGCCATCGCGGGAATCCCGCCGTACGGCTTGCCGTCCTTGAGGCCGGCGAGCTCGGCGTGCAAGGTGCGCAGATAGGTTTGGATAGGGGAGTCCATGATGCCAGCCTATGGGGTGGCTGGAACGTACAACCACCGGGGCCCAGGGGAGCAGCCCGGCGATCGGGCCGCCGAGGTGCCGATCATGCCGGAAAGCCGGGCTGATGGCGCCCGGCGGGTTAGATTGGCGGTATGACCGATCCCGGGCCGGTGCCTGCCTCCGACAATCCGCTGTTCGCGCTGCTGGCGGCCGGCGATCGCGCCGGCGTTCTTGCCTATGCGGCAGCCATGCCGGACAGCGAAAAGCGGCGCCAGAAGTCGCTGGTCCGACGGTTCAGGATGGTGGTTTCGGCAGAGCCGACCTGCATGCGCTCGCCGGAGGGGTGGTGGCGGGGCCCGTTGCAGCCCGACCACTGGGCCGCGGCGGACATCGCCCACATGGCCTGCATCGGCGCGGAACGGTCCGCCGCCCTGTCCTACACCGATTTCAAGGTCGCGCGCGACGTGCCGCCGGTGTTGTTTCCCGGCCACTTGGAGCTGTTCGTCGAGTACTGGTCGGACCGCTATCTGCGCAATCCCAAGGGCTGGGACCGGAACCGGGGCACTGAGGCGATGTTTGATTGGGTCCGCGACGGCCTGGTGCCCGCCCCGGCGCATCGCGGCGCCATGCTCCTGTTGCTGAGCCAGACGCAGGTCGGAAGCATCGACTTTCTGAAGTTCCTGCGGGAGCGGCCGGGATTGATCGACGTGACGCTGAAAGAACTGTTCCATGTACCCGGGATCAAGGGCGCCAGCGCCATGCAGTTCGACGAGAGCAATCCCCGGGAGAACCGCAAGCTGGCGGTTCTGCTGCCCCAACTGGTCAAGCTGGGCTACTGGGACGCCGAGTGGGTTAGGCGGGGGATCGAACGGGTCCTGGCGAGCGACGAATGGCCGGATTACCAGAAGCGCTTTTTCAAGCTGCTGCGCAGCAACCTCGCGGACTGATTCAGGACCCCTCGAGCATGAAGTCGTAGCGCACGACGTCGACCGGAGCGCTCGCGCTCCGGTGTTGCTGCGCTGATGCATCGTCTACGCTGAGGGAAACGGCGCAGCGGCGAAAGGCAGGACAGCAATGACTTCCAATCCGCAGGGCACGGGACGGGACGGAGCCGAGGCCGGGGGCACGAACACCGGCCGACCGGGAGCCGGGCCGTCCGGTGGCTCCGGGCAGGGCGCATCCGACGACCTCGGACCCAAGACCGGCCGGGAGCCGCAAGAAGGGCACGACGCGAGGCAACAAGGCACCCGGCTGGGGATGATCTGGACGTCGGTCGTCGTCGCGCTTCTTCTGTTGGTGCTGCTGATTGTGTTCATCGCGCAAAACCAGGACCAGGTGCTGCTGCGCTATTTCGGTTTCGAGGGGCAGGTTGCACTGGGGCTGGCGCTGTTCGTTGCTTCGGTCGCCGGCGGCATCTTCGTCGCCGCCGCCGGGGCCGCCCGCATCATCCAGCTCCGCTACCGCGGACGGGTAAGCCGCAAGAACGGTTCGATGCCGCGTTAGTTCGGGTTTGCAGATGGCACAGGACGTACACCGGCGGCTGTTCACTGTAGGCCACGGCACCAGCACGCCCGAAGAGTTGGCCGAACTGCTCAACGGCGCCGGCGTGCAGAAGGTCGTCGATGTCCGCCGCTTCCCGGGCAGCCGCAAGCATCCGGACATGGGCCGCGATGCCCTCACGGAATGGCTTCCCGCCGCCGGCCTCGGCTACCGCTGGGAAGAAGACCTGGGCGGACGACGGCGGATTCCCGCCGGTGAGCCCGAGCCCGACAGCTGGTGGCAAGTCGCTGCGTTCCGGGCCTATGCCGCCTACACGCGCACGCCGGAATTCGCCCACGGGCTGGGACGCCTGCTGACCGACGCCGAGGCCGCCGACGTGGCGATCATGTGCAGCGAGAGCGTGTGGTGGCGCTGCCACCGCCGGCTCATCTCCGACGTCCTGGTGTTGCTGCACGCCTTTGAGGTGGTGCATCTGCTGCCCGGCGGCAAAAAATCATTGCACGAGCCGTCGGCGGGTGCCCGAATGGAAGCCGGTCGGTTGTATTGGGACCTGCCGGCGGCGTGACGCCCGCGAGGTAAATCGGAGCGTCAGGTAACCGAGCCGGGACGCCGCGGCGGGGCGCCGCGCAATAGACAGCGGCGGCGGGGAACCGGGCCGCGGCGCCGGGCAATAGGCCCGGGGCGACGCGGCCGCCCCGTAGACGGTCAGCGCTTGCGGCCGAAAACCAGCGAAGCCAGCGCCGTCGTCGCCGTCACCGTATAGACCGCCGGCCAGGCGCCGATCTTCTTGGCCAGCGGATGGGACACGCCGAAGGCCGCCAGATACCCAACGGTGAGCGCTGCCGCCCGGCCGGTCCCGGCGTTGCGCTGCCACATCGCGAAGGCTCCTGCTCCCGCGGCGGCCAGCACGGCTCCGGCCAGGGGACGGTTCTTGGTCGCTTGGCCGGTCTTGAAACCGCCCAGCAGGCCGGTGCTGGTGAGCAGGGTGGGGAGGACGGAACTCATGGGCATCTCCTTGGACGTCGGGACTCCCAGACTATCCCCGCCCCGTCGCCAAGGAGATGCCCGAGCGGCCGTGCCGGAACCCAGTGGGGAATCCCAGCTGTACCGGCTTCGGCGCGGAACAGCAGCTCGCGGCTGCTGGCTCCGGCTCGGCTGCTGCTTCGGGGGCGGGCGTTTCCCGACCGGCGGACGTTTCCCCACCGGCGGATTCCTCGCCGACCGCCACCCGACCCGCAGCTCCCGGTGCGGGGACGTCGCAGCTGGCGCCGAGGTCGGTGGAGCAGACCCCTGTCTCCGGCAGGTTCAGTTCCACGTTGTCGGCGGCCGCTGCATCCCCGGCCAACGCGGCGGCGATCGAGCGGACCTGCTCGTAGCCGGTGGCCAACAGGAAGGTTGGCGCCCGGCCGTAGGATTTCATGCCGGCCAGGTAGAAGTCGCGGTCCGGGTGGGCCAGCAGCCTGGCGCCGTGCGGGGGAACGGTGCCGCAACTGTGGAACTCCGGGTCGATCAGCGGGCCAAGCGCGCGGGGCGCCTCCACGGCCGGATCGAGTTCGAGCCGGACCTCGCGCAGCATGTCCAGGTCGGGTCGGAAGCCGGTGGCCGGAACCAGCAGGTCCACGTCGAGCTGCACGTCGCCGTGGGGAGTGCTGCCGCTGACGGCGAGGCTGTCCGCGCACTTGAACCCGGTGATGGCGAACGAGGTGTGCAGGTCCACGTGGCCGTCCTCGACCAGGCGGCGCAGCCGCGTCCCCAGCTGGCCGCGCGCCGGCAGCCCGTCCAGCTCCCCGCCGCCATAGAGCCGCGTGACACTGGAACCGCGGACCGCCCAGCTGACCCGCGTGCCGGGTTCGTTCTTGGCCAGCTGGCCAAGGTTCAGCAAGGTGTTGGCGGCCGAGTGGCCGGCGCCGACCACCAGGATGTGCTTGCCGGCAAAGCGCGCGCGGGCGCTGCCGAGGACGTCGGGCAGCGGCCCGGTGATGAAGCCGGCGGCCAGGGCCTCGGCTTCACCGGGAGCGGGCAGCCCGGCCTGGCCCAACGGGTTCGGCCGGCTCCACGTACCGGAAGCATCGATCACGGCGCGCGCGAGGTGGTCGGTGACCGTCCCCGAACCGTCCTGCACCCGAACCAGGAACGGCGTCTCGGTCCGGCCCAGCGAATGGGTCTTGTCCATGCCGGCGCGGCTGACCGCCGTTATCCGTGAAGAAGTGCGCAGGATATTGCGCAGGGCAGGCACGGCGGCCAGCGGCTGGATGTAGCGCTCCACCAGTTCGGAGCCGTAGGGGAGTGCGCTCGGCCGCGGCTCTTCCCAGCCGGCAGCCTCCAGCAGCCGGCGGGACGCGGCGTCGACGTTATAGCGCCAGGGGGAGAACAGCCGGATGTGGCCCCAGTCGGCGACCGCGGCACCGGCAGCCTCTCCGGCTTCGAAGACCAGCGGGGTCAGCCCACGCTCCAGCAAGTGGGCCGCCGCGGCCAGCCCCACCGGCCCTGCACCGATGACGACGACGGGGAGTTCCGCACTGTTCCTGTCCTGGCTCATGGTCGGCTTCCTCGCAGTAGAAGGGCGGATCAGTTCGCGCCGGGCTGCGCGGGCAGCAGCTCGGCGATCAACTGCTCGATGCGGCCCTTGATCTCATCGCGGATCGGTCGGACCGACTCCACGCCCTTGCCGGCCGGGTCCTCCAGCACCCAGTCCTCGTAGCGCTTGCCGGGGAAGAACGGGCACTCGTCGCCGCAGCCCATGGTCACCACCACGTCCGAATCCTTGACGGCCTCGGTGGTGAGGACCTTGGGCATCTCGGCGGAGATGTCGATGCCCTCTTCGCGCATCGCCTCCACGGCTGCCGGGTTGACCTGATCGGCGGGCTGGGACCCGGCGGAGCGGACCTCGATGGCGCCCTTCGCCAGGTGCGTGAGGAAGGCGGCGGCCATCTGTGAGCGCCCGGCGTTGTGGACGCAGACGAACAGGACGGAGGGCTTCTTGGCGGTTTCGGTACTCATGCGCTGAATGCTCCTGTGCTGGGTGGGAAAGTCGGTGTGCGGCCGGGTCTGTTAGGTGTGCGGCTCGGGCCAGTTAGGTGTCGGGTCGGCCTGTCCGTGGGGTCGTGCCGGCGTGCCGACAGGGTCGGATCAGCGGAAGACGACGGACGGCGACGCCTCCGCGGGCTCGGTGAAGAACCGTCGCCGTGCCCACAGGGCCACGTAGACCAGGGCCACCAGCACCGGAACCTCGATCAGAGGCCCCACAACGCCGGCCAGCGCCTGCCCCGACGTCACGCCGTACGTGCCGATCGCCACGGCGATGGCTAGTTCAAAGTTGTTGCCGGCGGCGGTGAACGCCAGCGTCGTGGTGCGCTCGTAGCCCAGCTTCAGCAGCTTGCCGACCACCATGCCGGCGGCGAACACCACCACGAAGTAGATCAGCAGCGGCAGCGCAATGCGGGCCACGTCCAGCGGATTGGAGGTGATTTCGTCGCCCTGCAGCGCGAACAACAGCACGATGGTGAACAGCAGGCCGTACAGTGCCCACGGCCCCAGCTTCGGCAGGAACTTGCCCTCGTACCAGGTGCGCCCCTTGGCCTTTTCGCCGAGGGTGCGGGTGAGGAATCCGGCCAGCAGCGGGATGCCGAGGAACACCAGCACGGAGGCCGTGATCGCCCAGAAGGAGAACTCGGCGCTGGTGGTCGGCAGGCCGAGCATGGACGGCAGCAGCTGCAGGTAGAACCAGCCCAGCGCGCCGAACGCGATCACCTGGAACACGGAGTTGATGGCCACCAGCACCGCGGCCGCCTCGCGGTCGCCGCAGGCCAGGTCGTTCCAGATCATCACCATGGCGATGCAGCGGGCAAGCCCCACGATGATCAGGCCCGTCCGGTATTCGGGCAGGTCGGGCAGGAAGATCCACGCCAGCGCGAACATGAACGCCGGCGCCGCCAGCCAGTTGATCACCAGCGAGCTGACCATGAGCTTCTTATCCGCCACCACCCGGTGGGTCTCGTCGTAGCGGACCTTGGCCAGCACCGGGTACATCATCACCAAGAGCCCGACGGCGATGGGCAGCGAGACGTCGGCTACCTGCACCGAATCCAGCGCCGGCCCAATGCCCGGGACGAATCGCCCGAGCAGCAGCCCGGCGGCCATGGCAGCGATGATCCACACCGGGAGGAAACGGTCGAGGGTGGACATCCGGGCGGCTACCGGGCTGGTGTCGGGTGTTGCAACGGGCGTGCTCACGTGGCTCCTCGTGACGGGACGTTGGCGCGTGATTCACCGCCGGAAGTCGTATCGATGTTCGTCGATACCGAGTATGGGTGGATATATCGACAACTGTCAATCTCTGGGCATAATGGATGACATGACGACCGTTACCGACCTCGCGCCGACCGACCTCGACGGCGATCTCGTTTCGTGCTGCACTCCCAGCGGTGCGCCGCCGATGGGTGCCGACCGTGCCGCCGCGCTGGCCGGCCAGTTCAAGGCCCTGGCGGACCCGAACCGGCTGCGCCTGGTCTCCATGATTTCCGCGAGCGAAGGATCCGAGGCCTGCGTCTGCGATCTGACCGAGCCGCTGGGGTTGGGGCAGCCGACCGTCTCGCACCACTTGAAGGTCCTGGTCGACGCCGGGATCCTGCACCGGGAAAAGCGCGGCGTGTGGGCGTACTTTTCCTTGGTCCCCGGGGCGCTCGACAACCTGGCCGGCGTCCTGGTCCAGCCCGCCTGAGAGTATCTGGCTAGGGTGCCGCCGGCGGGGATCCTCTGTCGGTGGGAACCCGGCCGGCCCCGCGGTGCCAGACGGTCAGGTAGAGGCGGTGGGCGGTGATGACCAGCGCGAGCCACGCGACCCCGAGGGTCCACGCGACCAGGACATCCGTGAACCAGTGGTGGCCCAGGAAAACCCTGCTTAATCCCATGGCCACGGCAAACAGGGCGGCGGCGCCGACCGTGAGGATCTTGGACCGCCGCCTGGCCTGGCGCAGGATGAGCAGGTAGGCGACCACGCCGGCGATCACGACCGCGTTGAGGGAATGCCCGCTGGGAAAAGACGCCGAATATTCGAAGGGCGGCACTGCCTCCCGCAGCGCCGGGCGGGCCCGTCCAATGAACTGCTTGGCGGCAACCGTCATTAACAGCGACCCGGCAGCCGCGGTGGTGATGAGAATGGCCGGGGTCCAGGACCGCCGGCGAAAGGTCAGGATACCCATGACCAGCAACGCGAGGATCGGCATGCCGACGGGCCCGCCGATGTTCGTAAACGCGGTTACCGTTGTATCGAGCCAGGGGGACCGGACGGTTTGCGCCGCGTCCAGTACCGGCTGGTCGAATTCGGCGACGCCGTCTTCGTCGGTCACCGCCTCATAAATCTCCGCCGACGCCACGGTGAGCAACACCGCGACCAGCGCTCCGGCGGCCAGGGTGAGGATCAACGCGGCGTGTGGACCCAGGATGCTGCTGAGGCGGTGCATGCACCGCGCCAGGAATTTTCCCGGTGGCGTGCTCCACCTGGTCAGGTCCCGCCCGCCCAGGAATCGCTCTTCACTCGTCCCACCGCTCGGCCGGACCGGCGCGTCGTCGTCGTTCAATTCATCAGGCACCGCGCCCCCTCAACGTCAGCGCCGCACGGCCGCGCTACTGCGCCGCCTTCCGCCTCGCCGCGAGCAGCTTGTGCGTTCCGTCGCAGTACGGTTTGATGCCCGATCCGCCGCAGCGGCACAGGGCAACGGTCTCCCGCGTCCGGGGCACCGCCTTTCCGTCGCCATCCACGAGGTCAAAGTCACCGCGTACCAGCAGCGGCCCGTCGGGGCAGACGACGATCTCGGTCGGTTCCTGGCTCGTCATTAATTTCTCCTATCGTGACGTTAAGGTGGCTGAACCGCCGCCGCAGTGACGCCGGACGGCTGGCCGCGCTCCGCAGGCGGCAGCCGGAATACGGCATGCCGCCCGTACAGCGCCAGCCCACGGCGAGCCATGAGGTCACGGCCCGCTCCAGCACCCACAGCGGGGCCCACAGCGCGGCCCGCGCACCGAACACCCGGGCACCGCCCGCACGCCGCCGCCCCGCTTCGGCCAGGACGACGGCGGCGGCGGCCCACGCGCCATAGCCTGCGGGCCGGCGCGCCTGCTGCAGCAGGAGCGGGATCAGCAGCAGTTCCACGGCCAAGCGCGCGGGCTGGGTTTGGGAATCGTAAGCCTGCCGAATCCGCTGGCCCAGGAAATGTCGGAAGGTCGGCGGCAGCCGCCGGACGTAGATGCCGTCGGCCCGGACCTGGCGTCCGCCCGCGGCCTGGACCGTGCGGATCAGTTCCAGGTTCTCGAACAACACGTCGCCGCGGTAACCGCCGGTCTTCAGCAGCAGCGAGCGGCGGACGCCGAGCGTGCCGGGGTAGTCGGACGCGAACGCCCGGTTCAGCAGGGACCGCGCGGTGTCCCAGCGGGCATGCCACGGCAACGGGTCGAAGTAGTTCTGCGGGCGCACCAGTTCGGCATGCCCCAGCAATTCCGCCACGGCGGACAGGTTCTCCGGGGTGTAACGGACGTCGTCGTCGGCAATGATGACCCGGTCATGCCGCGCGTGCCGCAATCCTGTCAGCACCCCCTGCACCTTCCCATTGGGCGTGGGCGGTCCGTCCGGGCGGAGATGCTGCACGCGCCGCTGCCAGAGCCGGTGATGCTCGGCGAAAACAGTCTCCGCGGAGCCGTCCACCACCGTCACGTCCACCCACTCCGGCAGGGACAGCAGATAGCGGGTGAGTTCGGCGTCGCCGCCGTTGTCCTGCCACTTCAGCGGCAGGACGTACTCGATCCTCACACCGAGGCGCCGGCGGCAACCGGTGCCTGCCGGCCCGAATCCAGCGGTTGGCGGAGCGCCGAACGGCCGGAGGTCCAGGCGTCCAGCTGCCAGCCCCCTGCCAGTCCGTCCAGGTAGAGCGCGCTGCCGGCACCGAAGAACACATCGGCGGCCAAGGTCGGGTCCCCGGCGATCAGTCCGCCGGCCAGGTCCCGTCCGGCGATCTGTTCGTGGACAGCATCGGCCTCCACATGTTCCTCGAAGTACTCCGTCACCTCGCCGGCGAACCCCAGCCGGCGGAAACCGCGCGCGTATTTGCCGTTGGGGATCGAAGAGGTCATCTCGTAGATGGCCAGGTGGCCGCAGATCGCTCCGCGCAGCCGCCGCTGCAGCCCGAACAGCGACATGCTGTTGACCGACGCCAGCGTGATGGCCGGGACGGAGTCCACATAGGCGCCGAACGAGGGGTCCAGCCCCAGTCCGCGCATGGTGCGGGCGAAGAGCTCCGAGTGCATGCGGCCGGGCTTTCCTCCGCCGTATTCGTCGGCCTGGATCTCGACCATGGCCGACTTGGCCCGCCCGTCCAGCCGGGGGATGGCCCAGGTGTGCGGATCCGCTTCCTTCAGCTGGTACACCGAGCGAAGGACCAGAAATTCCTTGGCCTGTTCCAGCGAGGCCTCGCGGGCCATGAACGCGGAGAGGCTGGGCCCGTCGTCGTCAGCCGCCAGCTCGAAGAGCCGGTCCGCCACCGCCTGCTGCGAAAGCTGTTGCGGGGCCGGAACGGAGACGGACTCCCGCAGCCGGGCCTCCATCCGCTGCTCGATCAGGGCGCGGACCCGAAGGAGGGGCAGGTTCCACTCCCACCGGTCGTCCACGCCGTCCAACCCGCCGTAGTGAAGTTCGTACAAGGAAAACAGCGCAAGCTGCAGATCGTCGTCGAACAGGACGTCCTCGGTGACTGCCAGCCTGTTCTCGGCTGCGGCCTGCAGCTCCGGCAGCGCGTCGGGAATCTGGCTGCTTTGCAGGGCGGCCAACAACGTCTCGCTGACAAGGCCCCGGGGGTGGGGGAGCTTCACGGCGTCTCCTTACTGGGTCGGCGCACGTCGCGCCGGTTCGTGATCTCCAGTTGACCCCGACCCCCGGGACACGTCAAGAGTCGGTGCAGCGCAAGGCGCCTGACCGCGGGGGCCCCCGCGCGGCAGCGCCTTGGCTTCGCTTCCCAGCAGTGGCAAGGTGGAAGTTGTCCGAACATCTCCACTGGAAGGACGGAAAAGCATGCCCGAAATTGCAGGCAAAAAGGTCTTGGTAGCGGTGAGCAATCGCGGTGTTGAACAGGACGAGCTGAAAGTCCCGGTCGAAAAACTGCGCGCGGCCGGCGTCGACGTCACGATCGCGGCGCCCGAAGCCGGCGACGTGGAAACCATGGTCGGGGACTGGGACCGCGGCGAAAAGATTCCGGTGGACAAATCTCTCCCCGATGTTTCCGACGGCGACTATGACCTGCTGGTTCTGCCGGGCGGGACGCTGAACGCAGACCAGCTGCGACTGGACCCGGACGCCCAGGGCATAGTGCGGTCCTTCTCGGAATCCGGCCGGCCGATCGCCGCCATCTGCCACGGACCTTGGCTCCTGGTGGAAACCGGCCGCACCCGCGGCAAGACGCTCACCTCCTACATCTCGCTCAAGGCGGACATCATGAATTCCGGCGGCCAGTGGGACGACGAGCCCGTGGTGATCGACCGCCAACACGGCTGGACACTGGTCACTTCCCGTAACCCGGGGGATCTGGACCAGTTCGTCACCGGCATCATGGACGTCTTGGCCGAAACCACTTGAGCCCGAACGTGCAGCCCCCTTCGGCGCCGCCCGTTCTTGTCACGCGGACGACAACTGGCACAATCGCAGACATGGATGCACGCCTGCCGCTGGCTTGGCCGGAGGTCACGCCGGCGCAGGGCAGCGTGGTGCTGCGCCAATTCCGCAGCGAGGACGCCCATCTGGCCCTCGAGCTGGCCCAGGATCCGTACATCCCGCTGATTAGTTCCATTCCCTCGCCGTGCCGGGAGGACGATGCGGTGGAGTGGATCCTGCGCCAGAACGGGCGGTTCACCTCCGGCGCGGGTTACTCCTTCGCGGTGGCAGACGCCGAGTCGGACCGGGCGGTCGGCCAGATTGGGCTCTGGCTGACCTACCTGCCGGAAGGCCGGGCCACAGCCGGCTACCTGTTGTCCCCGGCACACCGGGGGCAGGGGCGGGCAGCGGATGCGCTCGCGGCGCTCGCAGCCTTCGCCTGGACCATCCCGGAATTGCACCGGCTGGAGCTTTACATCGAGCCCTGGAACAACGCCTCGATTCGGACCGCCGAGTCTGCAGGCTTCAGCCGCGAGGGCCTGCTGCGCAGCTACCAGACCATCGGCGGCGTGCGCCGGGACATGCTGCTCTATGCGGCGATCCGCCCGCGGACCTAACCCATTCCTGTTTAAACCGGGCGGCTATACCATGTTGCCGTGCCGGACGCACCGGGTGCGCATGCCAGAACCTGCACCTGCGAAAACTGAAGGGTATTAGGGGTCGGGGGCCCTTGGCCGCCGGCCTGCCGTTTCTGTCACAGGAGTGTGAGCCATGAGTGATTCGCTGAAGTGGCCGCCATTCGAGCGCCGCTCGCCCTTCGAGCTGGCGGAGCCCTTCCGCCGCTTCTTCGAAGGTGAACAGGAAAAATCCATGATCCGGGTGGAGGAGGAGATCAAGGACAACGTCCTGACCATCCGGGCCGAGCTGCCGGGCATCGACCCGGAAAACGATGCGGAGATTTCCGTCTCGGAGGGACAGTTGCATATCCGCGCCGAGCGGCACGAGCGGAAGGAGGAGAAGGAGAAGGGCACCTACCGCTCGGAGTTCCGCTACGGATCCTTCTCCCGCAGCGTGCCGCTGCCACAGGGCGTCAAGGACGAGGACATCACCGCCACCTACAGGGACGGAGTGCTCGAGATCAAGGCCCCGGTTCCGCAGTCGGGGACGGAAACGCCGCGGCAGAAAATACAGGTCACCCGCGGGTAGGCGCCCGTTGCTCAAGCCGCCCCGGACAACAACGACGACGGTGCCCGCTGTGGTGGGCACCGTCGTCGTAGTTTCGAGGCAGGGAAAATCAGAGGTGGATCTTGACGTCCGCCTTCTCGCGGAGGTCCGTGACCAGGGCCTGCGTGGCTTCTGATTCCTTCTGCGCCTGGATCTGCTGCTCCAGGTTCGGCCGCATCTCCTCCATGGAGGGAACCTCGGCCTTCTGGCCGGTCTGCTCGCCCATCTGCTCTTGCTGCTTCTTGGCCTGCTCGTAAGCGGCCTTCAGCTCGTTCTCGGTGGGCTTGGCGTCGCCGGTCTCCTCGGCAATCAGCTTGTCCACCCGGACCTGGGTCTCCATTTCGGCGTTGACCTCGTCCTCGGTCATGCCCTGTTCCTTGATGGCGGCCATGAGCTCATCCACGGTCTTGAACTGGTTGGCCTTGGCCATCTCCTCCAGTGAGGCCTGCACGTCCTTCCCGGACGCCTTGATCCCGCGGTTGTCCGCTTCCTGGATCAGCAGCTGCGTGCCCACCATGGCCTCGGCCGTCTGCTTCTTCAGCGCGTCCTGGTCCACTTCCTGCCCCGTCATCTGGGACTGCATGGCCATCTGCTGGAACTGCCCTTCGTACGCTGCGGTGAACTTGTCCTTGGGGATCTCCGTCCCATTGACCTCGGCCACCACATCGGGGATGCCTTCAAGATCCGGCTCCGGCGGCTGGGCCTGCCCTTCGGCGCCCGCGCTGGATTCCGCCGAAGCCGCCGGACTCGAACCGCTCTCCGCAGGCGCCCCGCAGGCGGTGAGGACGGCGATGGAGCCGGCAACGGCCAGGCTCAATAACCACTTCTTAGTCACACTGTTCTCCCATCTCGGTGCACAAGTCAGCGACACTACTGGTCAACCATGTGTGTTGCCGTGGCGAAAGCTGGGAGAAACCTAGGCAAAACCGGAGGGAGGGCGCCCGCGACGGCGTGGACGGCGCGCGTACGCTATGTCCATGAAACGCTTCGACCGCTGGTTTCCCGCGGCAGCTTTGGCCGCTCTGGCCGTGGCTGCCCTGGTCTTTAAGGGGCAGGACGGCGATTGGCTGCCCGGCAGCATCTACGCCGCGTTGCTGCTGGCCGGCGCGTGGGCGGTAAGTCCTTTCTTTGGCAGCCGGCGGGCCACCCCGTGGACAGAGCTGAGGGACCAGGGCGACGATCCAGGCCGGGTGGTCATCTTCTGGCGGCCCGGCTGCGTCTACTGCCTGCGGCTTAAGGCGAGCCTGGGCCGCAACGGCCGGGCCGCCCACTGGGTGAACATCTGGCAGGATCCGGAAGGCGCCGCCTACGTCCGGCAGCACAACCACGGGAACGAAACCGTCCCCACGGTGCTGCTGGGCGGCGAGGTCCTGACGAACCCGGAACCAAGCGTGGTCAGCCGGGCCTTGGCCGGCAGGTGAGCGGCGACTCTATCGCCGGTCGGGGCGGCTGAGTACCATGTTGCCTGCAGCCACACGCGCCGAGCGCGGCCGGGCATCTAACGGACTGAGGCTGCTTGAAGTGCGCTGGCGTCCAGACGGGCCTCGTTCCTGCTGCATGAAGCGAGGGCCGGGCGCTGTAGGTGCACTGTGACGGGGAAGCACACCAAGGGGGAGGTGGCACGATGCGGGTTTCGATTGCCTCTGCCAGTCCCCACGGTGCGACGTTGGAGACCGCTCAGCGGATCACTCACGCGCCGACGCAAGAGAACCCGGTAGCTGGGCACCGATGCGGCTGCCCGGATCCTGCCAACCCAGCCGTAGGCGCTTAGCCCGGGCACGGTTCCGGCACGCGCCGCGAAAGGACCGTCATGACCGCCCAACCTGCCCCGCCTCCTGCGCCCGGTCCGGCGCCTCCAGCGGCCCGCATGAAGCCCGGGCACTGGGTGCTGCTGGTCCTCGGCGTGCTGCTGACCGTCGCCGGGCTGGCCTTGACCATCAGCGCCGCCGTCATTCTTGGTGCCAGTGCCGTGCAAGGCGACGGCCGCTACCTCACCGGGCCGACGGAGCAGTACCAGAGCACGGGGTATGCCCTCGTAGGCCCTTCCGTGGACGTCGACCCCGGGGCTGCCGGAATGCCCAATATTCCGGCGCTCGGAGACCTGGCCAGTTTTCAGGTGCGCGTCACCCCCGTGGTTCCGGACCAAGAGGTGTTCGTGGGCATCGCCGAGGCCTCGGACGCCGCGGCCTACCTGGAAGGCGTTTCCTACACCTCGCTCGGTGACGCCTTACGGTCCGACCCCGGGGACCGGCCGGGGCGCTCGTCGTGGTTCGATGACGACGAGGTGACCTCGGAAGGGGACCGCGTTCCGGCCCCGCCCGGGGAGCAGGACTTCTGGACCGAATCGACCTCCGGCAGCGGCCCGCAGCAACTTGCCTGGGAGTTGCAACCCGGCCGGTGGTCACTGGTCGTGATGAACGCGGACGCTTCCCGCCCGGTGTGGGTGGATGCGCAGGCAGGGGCACGATCCGATGTGCTGGGACCGGCTGGGAACGGCCTTTTGATCGCCGGGCTGATCGGCCTGGTCATCGGTATTCCCCTCCTGTTGCTCGGTTCCGCAGGCCTGGGCCGCGACATCGATCAGGATCGTTCCCGTCCAGGCCAGGGGCAGGGTCCGGGGACCGACGGCCTGGAGCGGTACCGGCGCCCAGGCCAAGGCCCGGGAGCCGCGCCGGCCGGGAATGCGGGGTGGGGAAGGACGACGCAGGTATACCCGGTGCTCGTGACCGGCTTCCTGGACGGCCGGCTGTCCCGGTGGCTGTGGCTCGTCAAGTGGTTGTTGGCGATTCCGCACTACATCGTCCTGGCCGTGCTGTGGTTCGCCGTGCTGGTAACCACGATCGCGGCCGGGATCGTGATCCTGTTCACCGGGCGCTATCCGAGGTCCTGGTTCCGCTACAACGTCGGTGTACTGCGCTGGTCCTGGCGCGTGGGTTTCTACGGGTACTCCGCGCTGGGCACCGACCGGTATCCGCCGTTCACACTGGCCGCCGCCGACTACCCGGCCGACCTGGACGTGGCCTACCCGCAGCGCCTCTCGCACTGGCTCGTGCTGGTGAAATGGTGGCTGCTGGCCATCCCGCACCTGCTCATTGTCGGCATCTTCACCAGCGGCACCGGTGCAGCCTGGGACCGCGGTTGGGGCAGAGGCTGGGGCGAGGACGCCTATGCGTCCCCCGCCACATGGGGCCCCTCGCTGCTGGGCCTGCTCGTGCTGATCACCGCGGTGATCCTGCTGTTCAGCGGCCGATACCGGCAGGAGCTGTTCGCCCTGATCGTCGGCATCAACCGCTGGGCCTACCGGGTGGCGGCCTACGTTTTGCTGATGCGCGACGAGTACCCGCCCTTCCGCCTGGACCAAGGGCCGGTCGACCCGCCCGCCCCGGCCGCAACGCATGGGCCCGGCAACCCGGAGGCCGCGCCCCCGGGGCAAGGGCCCGTCAACCCGCCGGCGCGGCCGGCCCGGCCGGAAGAACCCGGGACACCGGGAACACCGCCGCCGGGCAACGGGGGACCCGAGCCATGGACCCGTCCGCCCGGGACGACCTAAGCCAAGGGTCTGCGCCCAGCCCTCACCCGCACATCGAGTGTCCGCTCGGCGGAACAAGCTAGGGCAGAGGTGTCCGCGCCAGCGCTATCGCCAGGCCATAGGCCGCCGCCATCACCATGAGCTCGGCGGCGGCCAGCCGGAGGAACGGCCGCAGGGGTGCGGGTTCGGCCGGCAGCCGGGCATCCGCCGCGGTCTGGAGGCCGGCGCGAGTGCGCCCGTGCACCGCCAGCCCGCGCAGCGTCGTGCGGCGGTGCAGCCAGCCACACACGATCAACAGCGCAAACGCCGCTGCTTTGCCCAACACCAGGAGCCCGTAGCCGGACACCAGCGCGGCCGGGGCCTGCACCTGGAGCAGGGCATTGACCAGGCCGCTGGCAGCCACCGCTGTGGCGCAGGCCAGCGCCAGCGTGCTGTAGCGCCGCATGGTCCGCAGGACGTCGTCGGGTGCCTGAAGCGCCAGATACGCCACGCCCGCCAACCCGCCCGCCCAGAGGCCCGCGGCCGATACATGGATGCCCAGGCTGGCAACCGCCAGGAAGTGTTCGTCGTGGCTGGAGGCATGGCCCGTCAGCGGCGGCATGGCGAGGGCCGCCACCAAGAGGATCAGCGCCAGTCCCGCGCCCGTGGCCGTGCGCGAGAACCATGCGGTCACCGCCGCCACGACCGTCAGTACAGCCTGAAAGAGCAGGACCCTGCCGGGCCTGACCTCCAGCACCACCCGCATCAGCTCCGCGGGGTCCAGCTGGGTGACGGGAACGCCGAGCAGTTCGCTCCCGGTAAAACAGAGGCGGAACAACACGGCCGGCACGGCGGCGGCTCCCAGGGCGGCCGCCACCACGACCAGCCCACGGCCCGCACCCGACAGCTCCTGACTCCCCGCGGGCAGGGCAAGCAGCGCGACGCAGGCGAAGCCGGCGCCCAGGACCAGGCCGACGGTGGCCAGCAGCGTGGCAGCCGGCAGCCCCCAAGCGGTCACCGCTCCGGCCGAGGGCAGGCCCGGCAAGGGCGGCTCCGCCGCGCCTCCCGCGGCAAGCCCGACGGCCAACAGCCCGGCCCCCAGCAGCAGGCAGGAGGCCGCAACGGCCCAGACGGGCAGCCGGCGCAGCGGCGGTTCCGGAGGTCCGGATGCCGGCTGGGTGCCCGGTTCCGATGGTCCGGATGCCGGCTGCGTGCCCGGTTCCGCGTCGGGATGGGTCATTCGTGCAGGATAGGCCGCCCACCTCCCGGCGTCGAGAGGCTGCACGTCGGCGGCCGCCCTTCAGCCGTTGCCACCTCCGGCCGGTTGTCGCCCGACGAACGGCCCCTAAGCCCCTGACGCGGGGCCCGTCGCCGGCGAACGGCCGCAGGCCCGCTGACGCGGCGGCCGCCGCCGGGTAGGCTGTCCTGCGATGAATACCAACGAGATACTGCTGCAGCGCACCGGCCGCCTGGGCCATATTGTCCTGAACCGACCCAAGGCCATCAACGCCCTCAACGACTCGATGATCACGGCGATCACGGCGGCCCTCCGCGAGTGGGCCGAGGACGACGCCGTCGAGACCGTCCTGATCTCCGGCGCCGGGGAACGGGGCCTGTGCGCCGGCGGCGACATCGTGGCCATCTACCGGCACATGAAGGACGGCGGCGACCAGGTCTTCTGGGAAGACGAGTACCGGATGAACTCGCTGATCTCCCGCTATTCCAAGCCGATCGTGGCGTTCATGGACGGCGTGGTGCTCGGCGGCGGCGTCGGAGTGTCGGCACACGCCTCCTACCGGGTAGTAACCGAACGGACCAAGATCGGCATGCCGGAGACCCGGATCGGGTTCATCCCCGACGTCGGGGGCTGCTTCCTGTACTCGAGGGCACCGGGGGAGCTGGGCACCCACCTCGCGCTGACCGCAGGCACCGGGACCGGAGCCGACGCCATCGCGATGGGCCTGGCCGACTATTTCGTGGACAGCGCGGAGCTTCCGGCCCTGGCGGCCGCGCTCGCCGAAGCCCCGGCCATCGAAGCCATGGCGGCCTTCTCCCACACGGACATCCCGGCGTCGGACCTGGAAAAGGAACGCCACTGGATCGATGAGTGCTACGCGCACGACGACGCGGAGCAGATCCTCGCCGCCCTGCGGAACTCCCCGGTCTCGGCCGCGCAGGCCGCCGCCGAGGAGATTGCCATGAAGTCGCCCACGGCCGTGAAGCTTACGCTCGAGGCCCTCCGCCGGGCGGGCAAGATGGAGACGCTGGAGGAGGTGCTCGACCAGGACTACCGCCTGGGCATCCGGCTGGTCGCCGCTCCGGACTTCGCCGAGGGCGTGCGCGCCCAGGTGATCGACAAGGACCGCAATCCGCGCTGGAACCCGGCCACGCTTGCGGAGGTGGACCGTGCCTCCGTCGAGGCCTACTTCGCGGACCTCGGCGAGGACGAACTGGGACTGGCCGCCTCCGTGGAAGCACAACCCGCCGCGGGAAGCTAGACGAACGGCGCGGGCTCCGGAAACCGGAAACCCGCGCCGTTCCTGCCGTTGCCTATTTCTTGTCGTCTCCGGTCATCCGCTGGCTCAGGTAGACCGGGATCATCGACACGATGATCAGCACGGCCGCGATCACGTTCACCACGGGTGCCTGGTTGGGCCGGGCCATGTTGTTGAAGATCCAGATGGGCAGGGTCTCCGTGCCGGGCGGTGCCGTGAACGTGGTCACCACAATCTCGTCGAAGCTCAGCGCGAAGGCCAGGAGGCCGCCGGCCACGAACGCCGAGCGGAAACCCGGGAACGTGACCTGGAAGAAGGTCTTGACCACGTTGGCGCCCATGTCCATGGCGGCCTCTTCCAGGCCCTTGTTCATCCGGCCCAGCCTGGCCTGCACATTGTTGAACACCATGACGATGCAGAACGTTGCGTGACCCACGATCACGGAGAACAGCCCGAGGCCGATGCCGAGCGGCTCCAAGACTGTCTTAAATGTGTTGTTCAGTGCCACGCCGGTGACGATGCCGGGCAGGGCGATGGGCAGCACCACCAGCAGGTTGACGGTGTTCTTGCCGAAGAAGTCGTAGCGGGAAAGCGCGAACGCGATCATCGTGCCCAGCAGCAGCGCAATCACCGTGGCCACCGCGGCCACGCGAAGCGAGGTCCAGAGGGCCTCGCGGACGCCTTCGTTGTGGAAGGCGGCCTCCCACCAGCGGGTGGTGAATTCGGTGATGGGGAAGGCGCCGGAGGTGGTGGCGTTGAACGAGTTGAGGATCACCAGCAGCAACGGCAGGTAGATCGCGGCCATCACCAGCCCGGCGAAAAGCCGCAGCGTGAACTTGGCGGAGGAGGAAAGTCTCATCGGTCTGTTCCTAAAGCTGCTTGAGGGCGCCGGACTTGCGGGCCAGGAAGAGATACAGGACAACCACCACGATGGGCACGGTGCCGAATGCGGCGGCCAGCGGCGGATTGAGGTTGATGTTGGAGGCGATCACCGTGCCGATCACCTGGGTCTTGCCGCCCACGAACTGCGCGGCGATGTAGTCGCCCAGGCTCAGCGAGAAGGTGAAGATCGAACCGGCAATGAACGCCGGCTTCAACAGCGGGACGGCCACGGTGCGCACGGTGGACCACGCCTTCGCGCCCAGGTCCGAGGACGCATCGAACAGGTTGTCCGGGATTTGGCGGAAGGCCGAGTACACCGGCACGGCCATGTACGGGAACCACAGGTAGGCGAGGGTGATGATCAGTGCCGCGGTGCCGTAGCCCGGCCCGGTCATGCCCAGCGGCGCCAGCAGCCAGTCCAGCGGCCCGCCGCTCATGAACGTGATGCGCCAGGAGAACACCTTCACCAGGTAGCCGGCCCACAGCGGCAGCGTGATGCCGATGGCCAGCACGGCCCGCATCCGCGGCGAGGCGACCTTGGCCATGTAGAGCCCCAGCGGCAGCGCCAGCACGGCGCACAGCACGGTCACGGACAGCGCGATGCCGATGGTCCGCAACGCGGTCAGCTGGTAAGCCGGCACGGTGAGGATCTCCACGAAGTTCTCCACGGTGAACGCCGGGATCACTTTGGACGTGAAGGTGTCGGTGGTCCAGAACGCGGTGATGAACAACAGGATCAGCGATCCGATGTACAGCACGCCCAGCCACGCGAGCGGCAGGGTCAGGAGTGCGGCCAAGCGCAGTTTCGGGCGGCCGTACAGCAGTCGGGAGATCCGGTCGCCCAGTCCGCCGCGCTGGCTGCCCGGCGCCGGGGCGGTGCCGGCCGCGGCCTCCGGTTCAATCGTTGGTGCTGCCATGGTGGTTTCCGGCGGGCTTGCCCGCCGTTCCTCCTTCAGATGCGGTGCTGATCAAGATGCGGTGCGCACGGCCGGCGGGGCACCGGCGTCGTGCTGGGGGAGTGCCTCCACGGCAGGGGTACGACGACGGTGCTCACCGCGCGCCGCACCCCTGCCGTGGAAGGGGTGCTGGAGGGAGGGGTTAGCCCTTGACCTCGGTCCAGGCCTTGGTCCACTCCTGGTAGTTGGTGCAGGTGGCATCGGTGCGGCCGTCAATGCACTGCTCCACCGGGGTGGTCCACATCCACACCTGCTTGTAGTAGTCCTCGTCCGTGGCGTGATAGGTGGCGCAGTGCTCCTCGTTCTCCTTGGAGCCTTCGCACGCCAGCGCGTTGGCCGGGGCCATGCCGAAGTTCTGGGCCATCTTGGCGTTCACCTCGGCGGAGGAGGCCCAGTCCATCCACTGGTAGGCGCAGTTGGGGTTCTTGGACTGCGCGGAGAGCATCCACGTGTCGGACCAGCCGGTGGCGCCTTCCTTCGGCAGCACGGACTCGACCTTTCCGCCGTCGGCCTGGGCGATGTTCACGATGACCTGCCAGCCGGTGCCCAGGGACGCGGTCCCGGAGGAGATGGAGGAGACGGCCTTCAGCGCATCGTTCCAGTACTCGCCGGCGATGTCGTTCTGGGCCTTGAGCAGTTCCACCGCTGCGGCAAGCTGCTCCTTATCCAGCGCGTAGGGGTTGGTGATCCCCAGCTCCGGCTGCGTGGCCATCAGGTAGAGGGCCGCGTCGGCAATGAAGATCGGCGAATCGTAGGCCATGATCTCGCCGGCGTATTCGCTGTTCGGGTCCCAGGTGGCTTCCCACGAGTCCGGTGCTTCGGACACCGCCTCGGTGTTGTACATCAGGACGTTGGCGCCGCGGCCGATGGGAACGCCGTAGGTCTTGCCGTTGAGCGTGTCGTAGATCTGGCCCTTCAGGCCGTCCACGATGTGGCCGAAGTTCGGGATCAGGTCGGTGTTGATCGGGGCCACGTCGCCGCCGGCAATCAGGCGCAGCGAGGCGTCGCCGGAGGCCGAGACCAGGTCGTACTCGCCGGTGCGCATCAGCTGGACCATCTCGTCGCTGGTGGCGCCGACCTTGCGGTTGACCTTGCACTGGGTCTCTTTTTCAAACTCGGTGACCCAGTCGGCGTCGGGATTGGTGGAGCCGTCCTCGACGAAGCCGGCCCAGGCAATGATGTTGACCTCGCCCTCGGACTCGCCCACCTCGGTGGCCGCCGGTAAGTCCGGAACCTGGATGCCGCCGGCGGACGAAGCGGGAGCGGAGCCGCCGCAGCCGGCCAGGACCAGCGAGAGCGAGGCGAGTGCCGCCAGCGGCAGTGCCTTGGTGATCTTCATGGGGTGCCTTTCCTTCAGGGTGCGTAGTGATGTAGTTGGTGCGGGACTAGACGGTGTAGTTGAAGCGCGAGGACCACTGCAGCCGGACCCGGTCGCCGCGCCGGGCGCCGGAGGCACGGGAATCGTTCGGCTCCTGGACAATCAGGGTCTGCCCGACGGCGGTGCGCGCCACGAAGCGGGTGGCGGGACCGGTGTAGATGACCTCCTCGATCACCGCTTCCACGGTGGAGAGGCCATCGGCTGCCGCGGGCTCGTCCGCGGGGCGGATGTGGATTCGCTCCGGCCGAATGCTCAGCAGCGCCTCGGAACCGGTGAGCTGTTGGGCCAGTGCGCCCTCCACCAAGTTGGTGTTGCCGAGGAAGGACGCAACGAACCGGCTGCCGGGGCGTTCGTACAGATCCTCCGGCGTGCCCACCTGCTCCACCACTCCTTCGTTGAACACGGCGACACGGTCCGAGAGCGTGAGCGCTTCTTCCTGGTCGTGGGTGACGAAGACGAAGGTGATTCCCACGGTGCGCTGGATCTGCTTCAGTTCCACCTGCATCTGTTCGCGCAGCTGCTTGTCCAGTGCGCCGAGGGGTTCGTCCAAAAGCAGCACCTGCGGGCGCAGGACCAGCGCCCGGGCCAGGGCAACGCGCTGGCGCTGGCCGCCGGAGAGCTGGGAGGGCAGCCGGTCGGCCACCTGGGGCAGGCGGATCATCTCCAGCGCCTCGTTCACCAGCTTGCGGCGCTCGGTCCGCGGCGTCTTGCGCAGCTTGAGCCCGTACTCCACGTTCTGCGCCACGCTGAGGTGCGGGAAGAGGGCGTAGTCCTGGAAAACGGTGTTGACGTCGCGTTCGAACGGCGCCTTGGACGTGACGTCGCGGCCGGCCAGGTCGATGCGGCCGGAGCTGGGCAGCTCGAAACCGGCGATCATCCGCAGCACGGTGGTCTTGCCGGAGCCGGACGGGCCGAGCAGCGAGAAGAACTCGCCCTGGCGGATGTCCAGGTCCAGGCCTTTGACGGCGGTGAAGTCGCCGAAGGTCTTCACGACCTGCTGCAGGGAGATGGCAGGCGTAGCGGTGGCCGCCGTGCTGTCCGGGGCAGTGGATGCGGAGGTGGCTGTGGCGTGCACGGCTGGGTCCTTTCAAGAGGCTGATGTGGCGTGGACTACATCGTCTTGCGTTAACCTATGAAACCAGAGGTTAAATGTAAAGCGGGTCACATCGTGTACATTTTTGTTACGGGCTGTTTTCGGCGGCCGGCCCTCCGCCGCGTCCTGCCGTCCTGCGGGCGGTCCGTCTGGAAGGATCGACGCATGCCCACGGATTCCCCGCCACGCCAGCGCCTGCTCGCCGCGGTCTTCGCCCCGCTGGGTGAGAGCGGCAAGGCGCAGCGCGTGGAGGACCGGCTTCTGGAAGGGATTACCGCGGGTGTGCTGGCCGACGGCGACCGGCTGCCCAGCGAGGCCGAGCTGGCTTCCTCGATGGGGGTGGCTACCGTGACGGCCCGGGAAGCGTTGGTGGGCCTGCGTTCCCGCGGGCTGGTGGCCACCCGGCGGGGCCGCGAAGGGGGTACCTTCGTCACCGTTCCCACCGGACGGCGTGCGGAACTGGTCCGTGACCGCTTGGGCCTGATGAGCCGGGTGGAGCTGCGCGACCTGGCCATCCATTACCGTGCCATTGCCGCGACCGCCGCCGAACTGGCGGCGGATTTTGCGGACCCCGACGACGTCGAAATGCTGCGCCGGATCCTGCATGGCTCCCGTCCGTCAGGCACCGGCGGGGCCGTCGTCGGTGATTTCCTGCTGGAGTTGGCAGCGTTGAGCCAGTCGGCGCGGCTGACGCGTGAGTTCGTCCGGCTCTACAAGGACTTTGGTCCGTTGATGTCGCTGCTGCACGAGGATGCAGAGTTCGACGCGAAGATGGTGCAGTTGTGCGACCACATTGCCGACGCGGTTGCCGCAGCCGATGCCGCGACCGCGCGCGAAACGGTGACCGCGCAGATCCAGGCCGGATTGGCGGCGCTGATCGATGAACATGCCCGGCTGACCGACCGGCCCGCCGGCCCGACGCCCGCTACCGCCCAAAGGAGGACGGGATGAGCTCCATGACCGAACCGGCATCGGCACGTGCCGCGGATCCGCTCGCCGAGGTCACCGGATTCTTCGAAGACATCCTGGCGGAAGTGGACGCCTGGGTACCGGCCCTGGCCGGGCTGTTTGGGGACCCGGCGAGGCCGCCGGGCGGTAAGCAGGTGACCACGACCATGCAGCCGCTGGCCGCTGAGCTGGTGGGCAGGGCGGAATGGCCCGTGGTGGGCGCGGGCTTTGTGGCCGCCGCCCACGCCGTGGCCGACGCTTCCTGGCACATGGCGTGGTGGCAGGGCGAAAGCATGGAGCGGCTGGTCTTGCCCGCCCTGGCATCGGCGTCCGACGCCTACATGCGGCGTGAGTGGTTCACCAGGCCGATGGAGACCGGCCTGCCGCATGTCACCGGACCCTACGTGGACTTCCTCTGCACCGACGAGTACACCATGACCATGACGGTCCCGGTCGCAGCGGGGGAGCGGCGCGTCGGCGTTGCGGGGGCCGACGTCTTTGTCGAATCGCTGGAACCGCTGCTGCTGCCGGCGCTGAAGAGACTGCATCCGGCCGCGGCCCTGGTCAACCGCGCCGGCCGGGTGGTGGTCTCCGCCGACGCCCAGTTGGCCGCCGGCACGCTGCTGGCGCCGGGTGCCGTGGCAGCGTGCGGTCCGGGGGAAGGGGATGGCGGCGAGCCGGGAAGCCCGGCCCGGCCCCGGACCGTGCTGCCCCGCGGCGACCGGTACGCCGGCCGGGAGCTCGCCGTGCTGGCCTGCGGCCGGCTGCCGCTGGCGGTTGTCTACCCGCAGGCTTAGCCCGAAGCCGCACCGACCGTCCCAGCTCAAACCTTCCCGGGAAGGCAGGGCCGGGGTCGTGCCTGGCTGGATGAGGCGACGAGACCGCGCCCGCCGGGATCAGGTCCCGGCGTCCCGCTGGCCGGGGGCGTTTGCCTCGTGGTTCCGCAGCCCGTGGGTGCGCCGGTCCTCTTTCATCCCGGCCTCAAACAGGTGCTTGCGGCCGCCGGCCAGCGCCTCGCGTGCCTGCCGTTCCAGTTCCTTGAAGGGGCCGTAGTAGATCTCGTCGTACTCGTCGATGATCTGGAACGTCCAATGCCCCTCGATGACGTTGCGGCCCACGATCTCCCGGTCGACCCGCTCGGCCAGTTGATGGTGTCCTGCCTTGCGCAGCAGCTCCACGGCCTCGCCCAGCGCCAGGTCGGCCGTGCCGGTGAGCCGGTGAAAGCCGTACAGCAGGCCGCGGGCGTGTTCCACCGCTTCCAGGGCCTCGGAGATTTTGCCGAGGGCCTCGAGGGTGGCGTCGTCGAGGCCTTGGGGGCGTCGGTACTTCTCCGCGGGCCCGTCGTCCGGTCGCTCCGTCATGCTGGGCACTCTAGCCCTTGCCGGCCATCGCGTCACCGGCCGCCCCGCGCCCGGCGGCCGCGTCACCGGCAGCCCCGTGCCCGGCCATCGCGTCCCCGGCCGTCCGTAGCCCGGCGGCCCGGCGAGTTATGTTGCGGGCCATCGAGGGGAAGATCAGTCCGTGGAAGGGGAGCACCAGCCACCAGTAGAGCTTGCCGGAAAGCCCGGTAGGGAAGTAGATGGCACGCTGCCGGTACACGCTGCCGCCGTCCTCGGGAACCACCGACAGCTCCAGCCAGGCCTGGCCCGGCACCTTCATCTCCGCGTGCAGCCGCAGCAGCCGGCGCTCCGGTGCGTCCTCGATCGCCTCCACCCGCCACCAGTCCACCGCGTCGCCCACGCTGAGCCGGTCGGCATGCCGCCGGCCGCGGTTGAGCCCGGCGCCGCCCACCAGTTTGTCCAGCACGCCCCGGATGGCCCAGGCCGCGGGCCACGAGTACCAGCCGCTGTCCCCGCCGATCCCCTGGATCACCCGCCACACGTCCTCGGCCGGCACGGTGGACCCGCGCTCCCGCGCGTCCACGAAGACCGTCCGGCCGGCCCACTCGGGGTCGCTGGGCAGCGGGTCCGACGGCGGGCTGTTGGAGGCGTTGGTCCAGCTGGTCTCCACCTCGCCGCTGGCCATCTTGCCCAGCGCCAGCTGCACCGCCCGGCGGTACCCGGTCAGCCCGCCCTCGGGCGGCGGGATGTAGCGGTCGATGTCGTGCTCGGCGGAGACGGCGTCGTGCTGCAGGGACTGCACCAGCGGCACGGCCATGGCGTGCGGGATCGGGGTCGTCAACGCCACCCACCAGCCGGCCAGCGCGGGAGCCGGAATCGGCAGGGCATAGATCAGCCGCCGCGCCAGTCCGGCTTCGCGCGCGTACCCGTACATCAGTCCCGCGTAGGTGATCCGTTCCCGGGAGCCGACGTCGAACGTGCGGTTCAGGCCGGCCGGCAGTTCCGGCGCCCGTTCCAGGTAGTACAGCACGTCGCTGATGGCTATCGGCTCCACGATGCGCTCCACCCAGCTGGGCGCCGGCATCACCGGCAGGTTCTCCGCCAGATGCCGGATCATCTCGAAGGAGGCGGAACCGGAGCCGATCACGACGCCGGCCTGGAAGACCGCCGCCGGCACCTCGCCTTCCAGCAGCGCCCGGCCCACGGCGGCCCGCGAGCGCATGTGGCGGGAGAGCTCGACGTTCTCCGGATGCAGCCCGCCCAGATAGACGATCCGTTGCGCCCCGGCCGCCGCGGCGGCGGCGGTTACCGTGCGGGCTATCGCCAGTTCGCGTCCTTCGAAGTCGGTTCCCGAGGCCATGGAGTGCACCAGGTAGAACACGGTCTGCACGCCGGCGCAGGCCCGCTTGGCATCGTCGGCGTCGGCGAGGTCGCCGGCAACGATGTCCACGTCGTCGTGCCACGGAACCGCCGCGAGCTTGCCCGGTGAGCGGACGATGACGCGGACGGCGTAGCCGCGGGCCAGCAGCCGCGGAACCAGCCGCCCGCCAATGTAGCCGGTGGCACCGGTGACCAGCACCAGTTGCGGCGTCGGTTCCGGTTCAGTGGTCATGTCGCCATGCTTCCACTCGCGCCGGACCCTGTCACGGGGTCAATGGCCCGGAAAGCGCCGCAACACGTCAGTCGCTGGAGCGCGCCTCTGAACCGCGCAGCCCGCGCTGCAGCAGGTACGGCAGGATCCACAGCAGGAAGAACATCGCCACCAGGACGCTGCCGCCCACCGCCAGGGCAGGGACGTCCCCGGCGATCACGTCCACGATGAACGCCACGCAGCCGGTGGCCAGCAGCCCGATGCCCAGCACCGCGACCTTCACGATCCGGTGCCCGTGCGCCACGGTCGCGTCTTTGAGGTGCAGCCCGAACAGCTTGCGGTGGATCGCCACCGGCGTCAGGATCACCCCGGTCATGAGCGCCGCGAGCACCAGCAGCGCAATGTACAGACCCACCTGGTACGGGGCCAGATCGCTGAAGCGGCTCTGGAACGGAAGCGTCATCAGGAACGCCGTGATGATCTGCGCGCCGGTCTGCATCACCCGCAGTTCCTGCAGCAGTTCGTTCCAGTTCCGGTCCAGCTTCTCCTCGAAGGTCTCGGTCCGGCCTTTTGAGTGTTCGTTAACGCGATCTTCCGTAGCCATAGGAAAAACTTAGCGTCTTCGGCGGCTCTGCATGGAACCCGGACGACGGCGGTGCTCGCCACCGCTGGGAACGGCCGAAAAAAACTTTCATGAAAGTGCATCCAAATACCCTGCCCGGACAGTAGTAGGGATGTAAGCACCGATCAGCCCGATACACCGGGCCGTTGAAGGAGAAGAAAATGCGCAAGAGCATCGTTACGGTTTCAGCCCTGGGACTTCTGGCACTCGGCGCGGCAAGTCCCGCCCAAGCGGCCGAACAGGAAGCCCAGCTTTCGGTCCTGCACGGCGTCCCGGATTTGACCGTGGACGTGTGGGTGAACGGCGAGCGGACGCTGGATGATTTCGCTCCCGGCGACCTGGCTGGCCCGCTGGCCCTGCCGGCGGGCGCGTACTCGCTGGCCATCACCGCCTCGGACGCAGAGAACGCCGACAGCCCCGCCATCGGCCCGGTGGATGTCCAACTGGAGGGCGGCGGCAACTACACGGCCGTGGCCAACCTGGACGCCGAGGGAAATCCCACCGCCAACCTGTTCGCCAACGACGTCTCGGCCATCGACGCCGGCAAGGGCAAGCTGACTGTGCGCCACACGGCCGCCGCCCCCGCCGTCGATGTGCTGGCGGGCGGATCACCGGTGATCGAAGGCCTGTCCAACCCGAACGAACAGACCCTCACCCTCGACCCGGGCACGATCTCCGCGGCGGTGGCTGCGGCGGGCACCACCGAACCGGTGATCGGCCCGGCCGACGTGCCGGTGGCGGAGGGCACCCACACGATTGTCTACGCCTGGGGCAGCCTGAATGACGGCAATCTGGCTCTTGCGGTGCAGAACATCGAAGGACTGCATTCCGCGCCGGGCGCCGTGCCGGGCGGTATGTCGGGCGCGGCCGCAGAGGCCGGCCCGGACTACACCATCGCTGCGGTTGCCGGCGGAGCAGTGCTGCTGCTCCTCGGCACCGGCGCAGTCGCCCGTCGCAGGCTGGCGGTTCGCACCACCGACTAACTGCGACGGGTCTGAAGAAGCCGGCGGTGCCAGCCCGGGGCGCCGCCGGCTTCCATCGCTCCGGCACCAGCCAACCACCCCTCGAGGAAGAATCATGGCAACCGTAACGACGACGATGGGCACCCGAGCAGGGCTGCTGTGCTGCGCTGTCTTGATCGCCGCTACCGGCTGTGCCGCACCAATGCAGCCGGCAGCGGGCCGGCAGCTGGTTCCGGCCGCTTCCCCGGCAACTGCCGAAACCCCCGGGCCCGTGGCGACCGCGGTCCCGCTGGTCGACAAGATCCCGGATCCTGCGGATGTCCCGGTGCAGCGCGCCGCACCACTGACCGCCACCAGCGACGAGACACCACCCAGCCGGCTGCTCGTGGCCGGTACGTCAATCGATGTGCGCGTCGTCGACGTCGGCGTCAATACGGACAACGCCATGGAAATCCCCGAGTCGGTTGAGCAGGCGGGTTGGTACCGCTACGGTGCCGCGCCGGGTGACCGGAGGGGGACCGCGGTGCTGGCGGCGCACGTCGACACCTTGACGGGCTTGGCTCCCTTCTCCGAACTAAGGCAGCTCGAGCCGGGCACCCTCATCACGGTGGAACGGAAGGCAGCCGAGCCCGTTACCTACCGTGTCACCGAGGTGGCGCTGATGGACAAGGACGATTTCGACGGAAAGGGGATCTTTCGCCGTGATGGAAAACCGCTGCTCAAGCTGGTTACCTGCGGTGGCCAATGGCTGGACGCACGAGAGGATTACAGCCACAATGTGGTTGTCACGGCAGTTCCTGACTGACTTCTCCGGTCCTTCAACACCTGTTTGCGTGGCGTTTCCTCCCACCAACCGGAAGGACGCAGGCTTGGTACCTCATCCTTTCGAAGCGTGGGATACGGACATCGATGCAGCCTTCGTGGCCGGCGAGGAGTCTGCCATCGCCGATGCCTACCGGCACCTGGCCCCGCTCGTCCACACGCTGGCCGCCAGGGCGCTGCGGGACAAGTCCGCGGCGGACGATATCACCCAGGAAGTATTTATCCGGGCCTGGCGAGCCCGGGAAGGATTTGATCCCGCGCTCGGCCGGTTGCCGGCCTGGATCGTGGGAATCACCCGGCGCGCCATCGCTGATGCGTATTCCTCCGCCGCCCGCGAGCAGCACAAACTCCGGGCCGTTTCGGCGGTGATGCCCGACCCCGAATTTGCCCGGGACGCACAGTCGCCGGAAGTCCTCGCAGACCGCCTGCTGCTGGACGACGAGTTGGAGCGGCTGGGCGAACCCAAGGGCTCCATCATGCGCTTGGCGTTCTACGAGGATCTGACCCACGAGCAGATCTCCCGCCGGCTCGACCTTCCCGTTGGTACCGTCAAGAGCCATATCCATCGCAGTTTGCACCACCTGAGGAGCCGATTGGAGGTCGACCATGCAGCATCTTGATCCGGAACTGATCAGCCTGCTGGCGCTGGACGACGCCGTCGGCAACCAGTCCGACAGGGACCATCTACGCCGCTGCAGCCAGTGCGCGGACGAGTACCAAGCGCTTCGCCGGGCGGTGGAAGCGGTCAGGGCCGACCCCGAACCGACCTTGGACTCACCCGGCCCGGCGGTCTGGGAAACCATTCACCGGGAGCTGGCGCTTTCCCCCGAACTGGCCGCGGATCCTTTGCAGGGCCGTGCAGAAGCCGCCGCGGGGCGCCGGCCCTCCCGGACCCCGTCATCGCGCGGGTTGACTGCCAAGCCCAAGGCTTCCCGGCGCCTCCCCGCCGGACCTCCCTCCTCCCGGCGGCTGCCCTCCCGGCACCTGCCCGCCTGGCTGGCCGCGGCGGCGGCGGTGGTGATCATTGCCGCCATCGGCATCTCGTGGGGCGTCACCCGCGACGCCGCCACCCTGGCGCAGGCGGCCCTGGAGCCGCTGGAGCAATACGCGGCCACGGGAACCGCGCGGGTTGTCGAAGCCAACGGCACCAGGGAACTTGAGATCCGGCTGAGTGAGAACGAGGCACAGGGCTACCAGGAGGTGTGGCTGATAGCGCCGGATTTGTCCGCCCTGATCAGCCTCGGCGTGATGGACTCGGACACCGGCAGGTTCGCCATCCCGGACGGGCTGGACCTGTCGCGGTTCCCCATCGTCGATGTTTCGGACGAACCGCTGGACGGTAACCCCGAGCACTCCAGCGTCAGCATTGTCCGCGGCACCCTCGACACCTAGCTGTCCTTACGGTCAAGACAGGAGGGTTTCGCAGCGCATCTGAAATTCCGTCGACAGCCGGAGGAACCATGCAGCAGCAAACGGAAATGAGGACCGGACCGGCCGTGCCGATCCTGGTGTTGGTCAGTTCCCTGGTGGCCATCGTTGCCGCTTTCCTGGGCAGCGGGGCGCTCATGGGAACGCCGATCCAGGAGGCGGCAGGGGGTTGGCTGAATGAGGACTCGACACCGCTGGCCCCGGCCGCGGCGGCCTTCCGCATCTGGTCGGTCATCTACCTGGGCCTGCTGGCCTACGCGGTGTGGCAACTGCTGCCTGCGCAGCGGCAGTCGGAACGTCACGCGGCCCTGCGGCCCTGGGCGGTGGCGGCCATGCTCCTGAACGCGGCCTGGATCTGGGTAGTGCAGGCGGGCTTGTTGGTGTTCAGCCTGACGGTGATCGTTGTCCTGCTGGCGGTGCTGGCGCGCATCCTCGTGCTGCTGGTCCGGTCGACTTCCGGCGCGTGGCAGGAAACCCTGATCACCGACGGCACCTTCGGGCTGTACCTGGGCTGGGTCACGGTGGCCACGGTCGCCAACACCTCGGCCGTCCTCGCCGCGTCCGGGCTGGACAACATCGGGCTGCCGGTGACGTTGCTGTCTTCCATCGTGCTCGCCGTCGCGGCGGCGATCGGCGGCGGAACCGCCCTGTACAGCCGCGGCCGGATGGCGCCGGCACTGGCCACCACCTGGGGCCTGGCGTGGATCGCCGTCGGACGACTGGATGGCGGGCTCGTCGACGAGGGCACCGCGATTGCGGCCGGCATCTGCGCGGCGGTGGTGCTGGTCTCCGCCGTCGTCATCCGGTTCATCGCGAGGGGAGCCCCGGGAGATTAGTAAGCGTGCTGAATTTCGCCCTTGGCTGACGGATGCGCCGCCGACGGGACGAAACCGCCGGCCATGGCTAGGTTGGAAATAGCAGCACGCCGACAAGCGGCAGCACCTACACAAGGAGGTTTCTCATGGCGGAAACGAACCGATCGAAGGCAAGCTACACCGTACCGGGGCTCGAACTTGAAGAGGGTGTCAAGGTCGCCGACCTCTTGCAGATGCGGCTTCACGCCCTCAATGACCTGCAGCTGACGCTCAAGCACGCACATTGGAACGTGGTGGGCCGCGACTTCATCGGCGTCCACGAAATGCTGGACCCGCAGATCGAAAAGGTCCGCGCCATGATCGACGAGACAGCCGAGCGCATCGCCACCTTGGGCGTCTCGCCGAACGGTTTGCCCGGCGCCCTGGTCAAGGAACGCAGCTGGGATGATTACGACATCCACCGTGCCGGGACCGCCGAGCATCTGGCCGCACTGGACGTCGTGTACAACGGCGTGATTTCCGACCACCGCGAGGCCATCGAAACCGTCGGCGAGATCGATCCGGTCACGGAGGACATGCTGATCGGCCAGACCGCCGAGCTGGAGCTTTTCCAGTGGTTCATGCGCGCACACTTGGAAAACAGTGCCGGTGAACTGACTACCGCAGGCGCCAGGACCGAAAAGGGTGCGGCCAAGAAGACGAAGTAGCCCGGTAGCACCACGCTGTGGAACAACTCAACGGCGCCTTCAGGGTCCGGCGGCAGCTCCAGCTCGACTGGGGCGCCGCCGGGCCCTTGTTGGCAGCTGCCCGAACCTGTGGAGGCAACCCGCTGCCACTGCTGGACATCCTGCGCGGGGCCGACGGTCCGCCGCCGCTGCCCGGGACCGGCGGTACCCGGGCCCTGTGGGAGTTCCTTGCCGCCCTCGCGGCCGAGGACCTGACCGCCGTGCGCGCCGTGGAGCCCCATCTGGACGCAGCTGCGATCCTCAGGCAGGCAGGCCTGGAGCCGCCCGCCGGGACGGCGTGGGGTGTCTTTGCGGCGGAATCGGCTGGCGCCCGCGTGGATGCTTCACCGAAGAACGACGGCGGTGCCTGGCTCCTGTCGGGGACCAAGCCGTGGTGCTCCCTGGCGGCAGAATTGGATTTTGCCATTGTCACCGCACACGTGCCGGGTGGACGGCGTGCTTATGCGGTGGACCTGCGCCAGCACACCGTGACCGTGGAGGCGGCAGGCTGGGCCAGCCGCGGCCTGCGCGAGGTGCCGAGCGGCCCGGTGACCTTCGAACAGACACCGGCCGTCCCGGTGGGCGGAACCGACTGGTACCTGGACCGGCCGGGCTTTGCCTGGGGCGGCATCGGCGTGGCCGCCTGCTGGTTTGGCGGCGCGGTGGGACTGTTCCGCACGCTGGTGGCGGCGGCGTCCGCCCGGACCCCCGACCAGTTGGCGTTGGCGTGGCTGGGAGAGGCGGACCGGCTGCTGGCCGGCGGCGCCCATGTGCTGGCCGCCGCGGCCCGTGACGTGGATGACGGTTTGGCAGGGGCGGTGCTGGCGCACCGCGTGCGCGGGCAGATCGCAGGGCTCTGTTCGCGGATGCTGGAGATCTGCGGCCAGGCGATGGGACCGGCGCCGCTGGCCCGGGACGAGGACCATGCCCGCCGCGTGGCGGACCTGACCGTCTACCTGCGCCAACACCATGCCGCCCGCGACGACGCAGCACTCGGGGGCATGGTCCTGGACCAGCCGGAGTTCGCATGGTGACCTTCTCCCACTCCGAGGACGGCACCGCCGCAAGCAGCTGGCTGGCCGCGGGCGTCGAACGGTTGCCGGCCTTGACCCCAAACGTGCTTCCGGGGCGGGGCGAACGTCTGGTGGTGGTTGCGGCGCATCCCGACGACGAGTCCCTGGGAGCCGCCGGGCTGATCCACGCCTCGCTGGCCCGCGGGGCGGATGTCACCGTGCTGCTCTGCACCGCCGGCGAAGCCTCCCACCCCGAATCGGCCACGGTTACGCCCGCAATCTTGGCCCCCACCCGGCTGGAGGAGTTCCGGGCAGCCATGGCGTCGTTGGAGGCAGCGGCATCCGGTTCGGCGGGGGCCGGGGAGGCGGGAACGCTGGCGTGGAGGTATCTGGCCATACCGGACGGCCGGCTCGCCGAAAACAGGAAGGGGCTGGCCGAGGGGTTGGCGGAGGCGTTGGCCGGGGAACGGCGGACACTGGTGGCCGCGCCGTACCGCGAGGACGGACACCCCGACCATGCGGCCGCCGGAGACGCGGCTGCCGAGGCCGCCGCCTCGCACGGCGCCGCCCTGTTGGAGTTCCCCATTTGGTACTGGCACTGGGCTGTGCCGGAAGCGGACACCCGGTGGCGGAGCTGGCGGACGCTGGCTTTGGCCAGCGAAGGACTCGCGGCCAAGAAGCAGGCGTTGGCCCTCCATGAGTCGCAAATCCGGCCGTTGTCCGACGCGCCCGGCGACGAGGCGCTGCTCAGCGCTGCCTTCCAGCAGCACTTCGCCCGCGAAGCCGAAGTTTTCGCCTGGACACCGGCTCAGGCGCCGGAACCCGCGCGGACGGCCCCACCCCCGGGTGCGGCAAAACTTGCCGGCGCCAGCGATGCAGCCGGGATCTTCGACCGGCTCTACCGCAGCAAACCCGACCCGTGGGACTACGAAACCAGCTGGTACGAACGGCGCAAGCGAGCCGCGACGCTGGCCGCGCTTCCGCGTCAGCGCTACGCCCGCGCACTGGAGGCCGGCTGCTCCATCGGAGTGCTGACGGCCGAGCTGGCCGGCCGCTGCGACCACCTGATCGCGGTGGACGCCAGCGAGGTTGCCTTGGCCAAAGCCAGTGCCCGGCTGGCGGCAGCGGATCATGTAGAGCTGGTCCGCGCCGCCCTGCCGCTGGATTGGCCGGAGCAAACAGCTGGAGGCCTGGACCTGGTGGTGGTATCCGAGGTCGGCTACTTCATGACCCGCGCGGAACTCCTGGACCTGCTGCAGCGGATCCGCCGGGCGCTGCACCCCGGCGGCCATCTGCTGCTCTGCCACTGGCTGCACGCCATCGAGGGCTGGGAGCTGGACGCCGAGTCGGTCCACGGCATCGCCCGTGAAGCCACCGGTTGGGAGGCAGTGGTGGTGCACCGGGAACGCGATTTCCTGTTGGAGGTCCTGCAAGCTCCCGGAGGCAGCCCATGAGCGTCTCGGCCGTCGCGGCGGTGGTCCCGCAGGCGCCCGGAGTCCGTGCATGAGCACCCCGGCCGTCGCCGCGGCAACCCGCGGAGCAGTGGCGGTGCTCCCGGTGCGGCACATCGCCGTCGTCATTCCAGTACACAACGAGGCACAGCTGCTGGGCAGGTGCCTGCAGCGGGTGCGGCGCGCCATGGACGTGCTCCAAGCGGAGCGGCCCCGGTGCGGCGTAGCACTGACCGTCGTGCTGGACCGCTGCACCGACGCGTCGGCGGAGATTGTCCGAAGCATTTCCGAGCTGGATCCGCGGGTGGCCGTGGTGTCAGGGGAGTTCGGCTCGGTCGGCGCCGCCCGGTCGGCAGGCGTCGACGCCGCACTGCAGCGGGCAGACCGGCAGGACGCCGCGGCGGGGGAGGACATCTGGGTCGCCTGCACCGATGCGGACACCGTGGTGCCGGCCCATTGGCTGACCGCCTTCGCCGCCTTGGCCGAGACCGGGGCAGATGCGGTCACCGGAACGGTGGAACCCGAACCGGCCAGCATCGCGCCTGCGCTGCTGCGTGCGTGGCGGACACGGTACTCCGGGCAGGCAGCGCACACCCGGGTGCACGGCGCCAATCTGGGCGTGCGGGCGTCCAGCTACCTGGCCGCCGGCGGGTTCGCGGCCGTGGCCGAGCACGAGGACGTCCGGCTGGTGGAAGCTATTCGCTCCGCCGGCGGGGCCGTACTGCCCTCGGACCAACTGCAGGTGGTGACCTCCGGGAGGCTGCGCGGCCGGACGCCGTCCGGTTTCGCCGGCTACCTGGCCCGCCTGCGGCAGACGGACGGCCCGGCACAGCCCGACCGGGGCGCCAACTGACAGGGCGGGCGAGGATTTTCCGTCAGCGCCAGCGGGGTCAGTACAAGAAGATCGGCAGCCAGTCGCGGTTGTGCGCGTGGACCAGCGCCAGGAACAGTACGAAGTCGAAGATCAGGTGCACGGATACGACGTAGGTGAACGACTTTGTCAGCTTGAAGGTGTAGCCCTGCAGCAGCGCGAACGGGAAGGTCAGTAGCGGTCCCCACGCCTGATATCCGATTTCCCACAGGAAGGACGAGAACACGACGGCCTGCAGGATGTTGGCCAGCCAGTCGGGAAAGTGCCGGCGCAGCAGCGTGAAGGTGGTGCAGATGAAGAACAGTTCGTCCCAGATGCCAACGGCATTCACGCCGAGAAAGAGCCGCCAGAAGATCGTGGGGTCGGAGGCATCCGGCCAGTTTTGGTAGACGCCCGTGCTGACCAAGTACACCGGCAGGATGAAATAGCCGAGCGCCACGACGCCGATGAGGTACAGCTTGGCAGACAACGGCCATTTACGGCCGGTGTTGACCGGGAACCTGATGATCTTCTCGCGGTAAACAAACCTCGACACCAGCCACGGCACCAGGACGGCCAATGCGAGGGCGCCACCCATCAGGGCCATGTGCCCGATGCTCAGGTCGGCGTTCAGCGGGACCAGGCTGATGATCAGCATTCCCGCCGCGATCAGCGCGAGGTGCCGCACAAACTCCCGGTCGACCAACGCCGCCGTGGCCACGCTCAGCGCGAGCAGGCTGTAGCCAAGGGGGCCATTCTCGACGGCAAACAGCAACACGCCTGACGCCGAGAGGAACACCGCCGGCACCAGTTTCCAGCTCAGCGCGGTCCGGGGTGGTTCGGTCGAGATTGTTGTCACGCAACCAGCATGGCAGCACAGCCGCCCGCGCGGAAACCGTTGACGGCTTAGCGCCCGGTTGGTTCCACTCCAGCGCCGGCTAGTGGTGGCCGGCCCTGGTGGTGCCGAACATCAGCGTGCGGCGTTTTATGTCGTAGTACACGGTCTCCGCGGTGGAGAGGAGGTCCTGGAGGTTGTCGGCGTCGTCGGCATCCAGCGTCAGCACTTCTTCCCACGCGCCCTGGTCGAGGACCAGTTGCAGGGTCCAAGTGCCCGGGGCGCCTGGCTCGCCGGCTACCCAGGTGAACTGGTAGTGGCTGAGCTGGCGGACCTTGATGCTGTCGTCGGTGACAGGTTGTTGCGGTGTCGGTGTCATGGTTTTTTCCTTTTCGCGAGGAAGCCTTAACCGGCCTCACATGGCGCCGGGGTCCGGACGATATACCCCAACGATGCTAAGTGTGCTTACCACTTTCCATGATGGGACAGCCGCTGGCAAGCCTTTGGGCGACATCGGCGCCGGGCCCGCCAAAACGACCGGCTACTTGGGGATCCGGGCCCTCCAACCGGTGGCAATGGTCGCGTACTGGGGCGGAGTGACGCACACTATGGAACAACGAATTGCAGAACTGACGGGGGCAGCCATCGCGTCCCCACCTTGGGGAGAAGGCCAGTCATGACTCTGAACGCCGAAAGCCGCGCGGGCGCCGGGGCAGCGTCGGACTCCTGTGACTGGCAGCGCCTCGGTCCCCTCGTCGAATCGGAACTTCAGCGTTTCGCGGCAGGGAATCGCGCCCGGGCCGGCACGCTCTCGCGTTCCTTCCCCGTGCTGTGGGACCGCATTGATGCCGCGCTGGGTGGCGGCAAGCGGATGCGGCCCAGGATGGTGCACCTCGCCTATAGATCCTTCGGCGGCGAGGATCCGCGCCGCTGTGCCCGGCTGGCGGCGGCGTTCGAGCTGCTGCACACGGCGCTGGTGGTGCACGACGACGTCATTGACAGGGACTTCCTCCGCCGCGGCCTGCCGACCATCGGAGCCCGTTACCGGGACGACGCCGTGGACCAGGGGTTGTCCCGCCCCGAAGCCGAACATCTGGGCCACTCGGCGTCGATCATTGCCGGCGACCTCCTGCTGACCGGTGCCCTGCGGATGGCCGGCAGCTCCGGCGCGGGGCTGCCCTGCGCCGACGTCCTGATGGATACGGTCCACGATGCCGTCTTTGCCTCCGCGGCGGGCGAACTCGACGATGTCCTGCTGTCCGCCTCGACGGAGAGCCCGCGCCTGGGTGACGTCCTCGGCATGGAGAGTTTGAAGACGGCGGCCTACTCGTTCGAGGCGCCGCTGAAAGCCGGGGCGCTGCTGGCCGGCGCCGGCGAGCAGCCGGCCGAAGCGCTCGCCGCGGTGGGTCGCCGCATCGGCCTGGCCTACCAGATCGTGGACGACGTTCTGGGGACCTTCGGGGAGCCCGGTGCCACGGGCAAGTCTGCCGAATCCGACCTGCGCGAGGGTAAACGCACCGTGCTGACCGCGTATGCGGCAGAGTCGGATGGGTTCGACGGCCTGCTGGCTGCGTTTCGGCGCGGCGCGGCGGGGGTCGGCGAGGTCCGCGCGGCGCTCAAGGACTGCGGGGCCGACACGCAGGCAATGGGGCTGGCCCGCAGCCTGGTTGACGAAGCGCTCGAGGAGTCCCGCAGCCTGCCGCTGGACGCCGGGGCGTGGAGCGAACTGGCACGGGTCTGCAACCACGTGTTGACGAGGGGGAACTAGCGGCCATGGAACCGAACCCGCTGCTCCGCTATACCGACGCCGCCGGCCGGAGTGCCGGCGTCGTGATTGCCCGCTATTCCACGTCCTTCGGCCTGGCGTGCCGGCTGCTCGGGCCGGAGGAGCGCCGGCACATCGCCAACATCTACGCGCTGGTCCGGGTGGCCGACGAAGCGGTGGACGGTGCGGCTGCGGCGGCGGGGCTCGACGCCGTGGCCGTGCGCGACCAGCTGGACCGGCTGGAACACGAGACCGAAACCGCGCTGCTGACCGGTTACAGCACCAACATGGTGGTGCACGCGTTCGCGGGGACGGCCCGCGCGTGCGGCATCGGCGTCGATCTGACCCGGCCGTTTTTCGCCTCGATGCGCGCGGACATCACGGTGGCCGAACACACCGCCGATTCGCTGGTGGACTACATCTACGGCTCCGCCGAAGTGGTGGGGTTGATGTGCCTGCGGGTGTTCCAAACGATGCCCGGCGCGGTGCCCGGCCGGGACGACGAGCTCACCGTCGCCGCCCGCCGGCTCGGCTCCGCCTTCCAGAAGGTCAACTTCCTGCGCGACCTCGCCGCCGACCGGGCCGAACTGGGCCGCAGCTACTTCCCGCAGTCCGGCGCCGAGGCGTTAAACGAGGAACGGAAGCTAGCGCTGGTGGCCGACATCCGCGCGGATCTTGCGGCCGCACAGCGGGGCATCGGGCTGCTCCCGCCCGGCGCCTGCACCGCCGTCGCACTGGCCCATGCCTTGTTCAGCGCGCTGGTGGACCGGCTGGAGCGGATACCGGCGGACGAGCTGCTCTCCCGCCGGGTGCGTGTCGGCACGCCGCAGAAGGCGGCGATCGCCCTGCGGATCCTTGCCCGCCAGCGGCTGCGGGGAAGGAGCGCCGCCTGATGGGCCCGGCGTCGTTCAAGCACGGGCTGTCCCCTCGCCGACGGGCAGCGGGAACCGGTCCGCAGGCCGGCGGCTCCGCAGGCCAGCCGGTGGTGGTCATCGGTGGCGGGGTCTCGGGACTGGCCGCGGCCGGGCTGCTGGCCCGGGCCGGGCACCGCGTCACCCTGCTGGAGCAACGCTCCGGGCTGGGCGGCCGGGCGGGACGGCACGAGCGCGACGGCTTCCGCTTCGACACCGGCCCGTCCTGGTACCTGATGCCGGAGGTGATCGACCACTGGTTCAAGCTGATGGGCACGAGCGCCGCGGACCAGCTGGAGCTGGTGAGGCTGGACCCCGGCTACCGCATCTGGTTCGAGGGGTATCCGGCGGCCACGGAAGTGCGCTCGGGCCGCGAAAACGTGGCGGGACTCTTCGAAGGCCTGCAGCCGGGGTCCGGGCCGGCCTTGCACCGCTACCTCGACGAGGCGGCGGAAACGTACCGGCTGGCCAAGGAGCACTTCCTGTACGACGACTTCGCCAGCCTGCGCAACCTGGCCCACCCGCAGGTGCTGCGCCGGGCACCCCGGCTGGCCAAGCTGCTGGGCTGGAGCCTGGACTCCTACGTCCGCGAACGGTTCACGGACCCGCGGCTGCACCAGGTGCTGGGGTACCCGGCGGTATTCCTGGGAACCAGCCCGTACCGTGCGCCGGCGATGTACCACCTGATGAGTTACTTGGACCTGCACGACGGCGTGTACTACCCGATGGGCGGGTTCGCCGCCTTGGTCGACGCGATGGAGCGGCTGGCGCGGGAGGCCGGCGTCCGGATCGAAACCCGCGCCACCGCCCGGCGGATCGTCACCGGGCAGTCCGGCGCCAAGCCCCGCTGCGAGGCGGTGCTCTGGTCGAATGCTGACGGCGCGGAACACCGCACGACGGCGGGCGTCGTCGTCGCTGCGGCGGACCTGCACCACGTGGAGACCGCGCTGCTGCCGGCGCGCGTGCGCAGCCACCCGGAACGGGTGTGGCGCCGCCGCGACCCGGGACCCAGCGCCGTGCTGGTCTGCCTGGGCGTGCGCGGGGCGCTGCCCCAGCTGGCGCACCACAACCTGCTCTTCACCCGGGACTGGAGGGAGAACTTCAGCCGAATCCGCTCCGGGCGGGCGTTGGCACGGGAGACCTCCATCTACGTCTGCAAACCCAGCGCCACCGACGCCGGCGTGGCGCCGGCCGGGGACGAGAACCTGTTCATCCTGGTTCCCGCACCTCCGGCGCCGGCCTGGGGCTCGGGCGGGGACGACGGTTCCGGGGCGGCCGTCGTGGAAGCGGTCGCGGATGCGGCCATCGACCAGCTGGCCGCCTGGACGGGCGCGGCTGACCTGCGCGGCCGGATCGCCGTCCGCCGCACCTACGGCCCGGCGGACTTCGCGGACGGTTTCAACGCCTGGCGCGGCAGCGCGCTGGGTTTGGCGCATACCCTGCGGCAGAGCGCCTTCCTGCGCCCGGGCAACCGGAGCCGCCGGGTGGACGGGCTGCACTACGCCGGCAGCTCGGTCCGGCCGGGCATCGGCGTGCCCATGTGCCTGATCAGTGCCGAGCTGGTGCTCAAGGCCGTGCAGGGGATCGGGACGCCCGGGGCACTGCCGGAACCGGACCTTCCTGCGCCCGGCCAGGCGCCGTCGTTGGGGCCGGAACCGAACCCGACGGCCGGCCATGCGCCGACGCCGGATGCTGCGAGGAGGACCGCATGATCTACCTGGCCGTGCTGGTGGCGCTGCTGGGCTGCATGGCCCTGCTGGACGCGCGCTACCGGCTGTTCTTCTTCGCCCGGCCGGTCGCGGCCGCCGTCACCCTGGCCACCGGGCTGGCCTACTTCCTGGCCTGGGACGTCTGGGCGATCGCGCTGGGAATCTTTGTGCACCGCGACTCGCCGCTGATGACCGGCATCATGCTGGGGCCGGAGTTGCCGCTGGAGGAGGCCTTCTTCCTGGCCTTCCTCTGCTACCAAACCATGATCCTGTTCACCGGGCTGCTGGCCTGGGGCCGGCACCGGCGGGGTGCCCGTCCGGCCGGAGCGCAGTTGGTCAGCCACGACGACGGCCCCTCGGCGGGCGGTGGTCCGGCGTGAGTTTCCTGGAGCTGAATGGAATCTTCCTCGGTGTCGCAGGTGTGGCGGCCTTGGCCGCGGTCCTCGCCAGGCGGGTGCCCCGCGGGGCTGCGGCGGCGGCCGGCCTGTCCGTCGCGGCGCTGTGGGTGCTTACCGCCGTGTTCGACAACGTCATGATCGCGTCCGGGCTGTTCGACTACGGCGGACACGCGCTGGCCGGACTCCGGATCGGCCTGGCGCCGATCGAGGACTTTGCCTATTCGCTGGGCGCGGCGCTGCTGCTGCCCGCGGTGTGGCTGATGCTCGCCGGAGGGGATCGCCGCCGTCGTGCCGATGAAAGGTCAGGCCGGGCCGACGGGGGAGGGGAGTCGCCGTGATCCGCGAACTGGTCATCACCTCCCGGCCGGTGTCCTGGGTTAACACCGCCTACCCCTTCGCCGCCGGATACCTGCTGGCCTCCGGCGGCATCGACTGGCTGCTGCTGGTGGGCACCGTCTTCTTCCTGGTCCCGTACAACCTGGCGATGTACGGCATCAACGACGTCTTCGACTACGAATCGGACCTGCTCAACCCGCGCAAGGGCGGGGCCGAGGGCGCGGTGGTGGACAAGGCGCGTCACCGCGCGATCCTGCAGGCCAGCGCCGTGGCCACGGTGCCGTTCATCGCGGTCCTGGCGGTAGCCGGCAGCGTGGCGTCCAACCTGGTGCTGCTGGTCTCGCTGGCCGCGGTCTACGCGTACAGTGCGCCGGGGCTGCGGTTCAAGGAACGGCCGTTTTTGGACTCGTTGACCTCCAGCATGCACTTCGTCTCGCCCGCGGTCTACGGGCTGGTCCTGGCCGGCGCCGGCTTCACCCCGGGGCTGTGGGCCCTGCTGGCCGCGTACTTCCTCTGGGGCGTGGCCAGCCATGCCTTCGGCGCGGTGCAGGATGTGGTCCCGGACCGCGAGGCCGGGCTCGGGTCGATCGGCACGGTGCTGGGTGCCCGCCGTACCGTGCTGGTCTCCGCCGCCGCCTATGCCGCGGCCGGACTGCTGATGCTGGCCACCGATTGGCCGGGCCCGCTGGCCGGGCTTCTGGCCCTGCCGTACCTGGCCAACGTGTTGCGGTTCGCGCGGATTGACGACGCCGGCTCGGCCGCCGCGAACGCGGGGTGGAAACGGTTCCTGTGGCTGAACTATGTGGTCGGTTTCCTGGTCACCATGCTGCTGATCTGGTACGCGGGAGTCCGGTGAGACCGCGGGACGACGGCGCCGCGGCGGACCGTTCCGAGGGGCGCCATCGAACCATCATGACCGTGGTGATCCCGGTGCTCGACGACGCCGCGGCGCTCGCGGAGTGCCTCGCGCTGCTGGGGCGGCAAACCCGTCCCGCCTTCGAGGTCGTCGTCGTGGACAACAACTGCACCGATTCCTCGGCCCACGTTGCACGGGCCGCCGGGGCGCGCGTCGTCGTCGAACCACGCCCCGGCATCCCGGCCGCATCGGCTGCGGGCTACGACGCCGCTACCGCGGGCTTCGCTGCCGCCACCGCCGGTGTCATCGTCCGCTGCGACGCCGACACCCGTCCTCCCGCCGACTGGCTGGCACGGATCGGTGCCGCCTTCGACGCCGATCCCGGCCTCGACGCGCTGAGCGGGCCGGGCGTGTTCTACGACCTGCCGCGGCCGGTGGCCCGGCTCGCCTCCGCCGCCTATGGCTCCAGCTATCGGTTCGGCGCCTGCCTGGCGATGGCGGCCCTGCCGGTATGGGGATCGAACTTCGCCATGCGACGGACTGCCTGGGAACGGGCCAAGGCAGGCATCCACCGCGACCGGCCGGACATCCACGACGACCTGGACCTCAGCTTCCAACTGGCGCCGTGGGCGCGCATCCGGTTTGACCGGCGGCTGAGCGTCGGTGCCGCCGGGCGGATCTTCGCCGGCAGGGCCGCGTTCACCAAGCGCTTCCGGTGGGCTTTCACCACCCTGACGGTGAACTGGGCGGTCCAGCCACCCGGGCAGCGGTGGCTGCAGCGCCTAGGCTTCAGGCCTCCGGAGCGGAGGAGTGCAGCATCTCCAGATAGTGCGGGTTCTGCATGATGCCGAGCACGTTGCCGAACGGATCCACGACCGAGGCCGTGACAAATCCGTGCCCGCGTTCCGTGACGGGCTCTAATTCTTTTGCGCCCTTCTCCAGCAGGCGCTGCCGCACGGCCCTCACATCGTCCACATGCCAGTAGAGGATCGCGCCGCCCGGGTCGATGGCGTGTCCCGGCGGAGCGTGCATGGTGTCGATCAGCCCCAGTTCATGCTCGTAGTCGCCGACCCGGAACTCCGCATACCCCGGCTGCTCAAAGTAGGGCTTCTTGCCCAGCAGGTCGGAGTACCACTCGACCGCCGCCGGCAGGTCGGGGGTGTAGTAGCTGACCGTACTCATTCCCCGCAGCATGAGTCTCCCTCCGAAGGATTGCCGAAGCCGCCCCAGACGCCCGGACCGCTGTGATGGTTGGACGCTACCGCACATCGACGTCCCTGTCTGCCCTACAGTTGCCGTAGCGCGGCCAAGGCAAAGTACGACGGCGCGGCCGTGCCGGGAACGGAGCAGAAATGGACTGGGTTGACCTCCTGGTTGGTGTGGCGGGTGGCCTCGTCCTGGTCTACGGGGTGCTGCTGGCCAGCCTGTGGTGGTACGCCCGCCAGCATCCGGAGACCGTGGGAATGCGCGACGCCCTGCGCCTGCTGCCGGATCTGTTGCGCCTGCTGCGCCGGTTGGCGGGGGACCGCGCGGTACCGGCCCGGACCCGGATTCTGCTCGTGTTGCTGCTGGCCTACCTGGCCAGCCCCCTCGACCTGGTGCCCGATTTCCTGCCCGTCATCGGTTATGCCGACGACGTCCTGGTCGTGGCCTGGGGCCTGCGGCTGCTGATCCGGAACGCCGGCCCGGAGGCGCTGCGCCGGCACTGGCCCGGTACCCCGGCAGGACTTCGCGTGATCGAACGCTTGGCCGGGCTTCCGGCGACGGGCTCCGGGCCGGCCAAAACGGCGCCGTGAACCCCTAGCGCGCCACAGCTTCCAGGCGCTGCGGTTCGTGGTTTGGAACGAAGGGGGCGTCCAGCCTGCGCCTGCCCCACAGCCGGCGCCTGCCCCTGAGTGAAAGCTCCATCTCCTCCAGCGCCAACGCCGCCTCCCGTCCGGTGGGGCGGTCCGCCGGATCGGCAGCCGTCATGGCGCCCAGCAGCAGAACCCAGTCGGGCCCCAACTCGGCGGGAATCACCGGGTCGCGCAGCAGCCGGGCAACCGCCGCCTCCAGCGGCGGACCGGGAAAGGCGGGCTTGCCGGTCAGGCACTCCAGCAGCACCAGGCCCAGTGAGTAGATGTCGCTGGCCGGGCCGGCCGGCTCGCCCTTGGCCTGCTCCGAGCTCAGGTAGGCGGCGGTTCCATAGATGCCGTCCTCGCGGGCATCTTCGGAAATCACGACGGCGACGCCGAAGTCGGTGAGTTTCGCCCGGAGGCGGGACGCGTCGTCGTCGTAATTGAACAGCATGATGTTGCCGGGCTTGATGTCCCGGTGGACCACGGAGTTGCTGTGGATGTAGGAGATTCCCTCGGCCAACTCGTGGCCGACCTGGGCCACGTGGCGCGGCGGCAGCGGCCCCTCGGCCAGTCGCGTCCGCAGGTCCGCGCCCTCGATCAGCTCCATGACGAGGTAGATCTGCGGGTGTCCCGCTTCCACCCGGTCGATGCCCGCGTCCAGCAGGATCACCAGGTTGGGGTGGGTCAGCCGCGCCAAGAGCTTGATTTCCGCGTCATCGCGGTGGAACTCTTCCTCGTTCATCGAGGGCCGCTGGATGACCTTGACGGCCACCTCGCGTCCCAAGACTTCATCCTCCGCCCGATACACCCGCGCGCTCGCGCCGGTGCCGACAAGTTCCTTGAGCCGTTACCGTCCGCCCAAGTGCATGCCGGACGGATCTGAATGAGGCGTACTCGTCAACGTCTCCTGCTTTCCGGCTGTCCTTTTGACAGCATACTTAGCATCGTAAGGGTGCCGGACGCCAGAAAGTTGCCTCAAGCGATCGGTAGTCCGAATCGTTATCGGCAGGCGGCGGGAAAGGCCTGCCCGGTGCCGGCCCGGTGCCGGCGGCCGCTCCGAGCAAGGCCCGAGGCTCCGGCGAAGCTGAGTCCGCCGGCGGCCGTCCCGAGCAGCAGCCAAATCCTGAAGCCCTAGCTGTGACCCACCTCACGAGGTGTAGCGTGGAGCGTACGCCGGAGCATCAGTGGAGGGCATCATGGCACGCGAAATTTATGATGATTCCGAGACGACGGTCAAGGATTTTCTTCACGGACTGGCTGCCGACAGTGCGGACATCGAGGCGTTCCTGAACGCAGTGGCTCGATTGGCGGTGCACAACCTTTCCCGGCCCGGCGAGGAGCTCCTGAGCGGTATCACGCTGCTGCGCCATAAGAAGGCCGGCACGGTCGCCAGCAGCAGCGATCGTGCGCAGAAGATGGACGAAATCCAGTACGCCTATTCGGACGGACCCTGCCTGCGCGCAGCCCGTGAGCACACGGTTGTCCATATCGCCGAACTGCAGGTCGAGACCAGTTGGCCTGCGTACACCAAGGACATTTTGGCCCAAGGGATCCGGTCCATCCTGGCCGTGCCGATCCCGCTCGAAACCGGGGACAGCGCCGGGCTGAACCTCTACTCCGATCAGCCGCGGAGGTTCGACGCGGACGCCCTCAAGGCCGCCGAGCAGTACGCGCACCAGGCCTCCCAGGCACTGTCCCTGGCCGTCCGGCTGGCCCGCCACCGGGAGACCGAAGCGGACCTGAAAGCGGCGTTGGAATCCCGGACGACCATTGCCGTGGCCGTCGGGATCATCATGGGCCAAAGCCGCTGCAGCCAGGACGAGGCGTTCGCGATGTTGAAGTCCGCCTCCAATACCCGCAACATCAAACTCCGTGATCTGGCGTCCGACATCGTAGCCTCTACCGGAGCCCCCTCGGCCGAAACCCACTTCGACAAATAGTCGGCATCCGCATCGCCCAAGCCCTTGAGCAGCACGTGATGTTCTTGTACCGTTGGGTCCGGTTAAGCAGTTGGCCATCGATCCACTCATATGGAGCGCCGATCATTGGTTCACAAACTGCGTGTGCTTGTCAGGCTTGATATCGACCGTGTCTCAGCGGTCATCGAGGTGGGCGGATGCCTGACCGCCGACAGCTGCACAGCCCTTCTACCTCTTGTCCAACGCATGGATCGCCTGGCCCACGGAATGGGGGTCACGGTCGACCTGTCCGACGCGCAGCACATTGAGCGCCGCGGCCTGGAGATGCTCGAACGCTTCAGCGCCGGAGAAGCAGTTAATGCGACGCAGGCTGCGCCCTTCACCGGCACGTTGGCGATCGCCGTCCCGGCGGATCTGCCGGAGTGCCCCGCCCTGCCCGTAGGCCGGGCCCGATTCCAGGGGGCGGCATGAACAGCATGACGCCAACGTCCGGGCCCTCGCCGTTCCCCCGTGACCTGTCGGTCCTTTCCGTGGACCAGCTGCTGACGCTTAGCAACCAATGCTTCGAGCAACTGGACTGCGAACACCCGACGCGGGATGCGTTCGTCCAGTACTACGTGCTCACCGCGGAGCTCGAAGTCCGGGACGAAGCTGTGGAAGACGGTGACAAGCGAAGCCGCCTTGGCGCTTAGTCCTCCAGCCACGCAGGTGTGAACAGCAGGTTCAGCCCCTCGGAGACGGTGGGGTGCGTGATGATGGCGTCGCGCACCGCGGTGAAGTCCATTCCGCCGATCATCGCCATCTGCAGCACCGCGATTGCCTCGCTGGCCCCAGTTCCCAGCAGCGCGGCACCCAGGATCTTGCCGGTCTTCCGGTCGAGCACGGCCTTCCATTCGCCGTCCAGCTGACCGAGGGTCCTAGCGCGGGGGATCGCGCTCACGGGCATCCTGGCGATCCGCACATTATGGCCGGCGTCCCGGGCCTGTGCCTCCGTCATCCCCACCCTGGCGAGCTCCGGCGTCGTAAAGACGGTGTAGGGGATCAGCCGTCCCTCGGTGGACCGGGGCTCGCCCTCGCCCCGGGCGGCGGCCAGGTTGATTTTCAGGATCCGGTAGTCGTCGTAGGAAGCGTGCGTGAACTGCGGCGAGCCGGCCGCGTCGCCGGCGGCCCAGACGCCGTCGGCCGTGGTGCGCAGCTGCTTGTCCACTTGAACGAAGCCCTTGTCCGTCAGCTCTACGCCAACCTTTTCCAGCCCCATCCCGTCCGTCATCGGCCGGCGTCCCAGCGCCACCAGTACGTCGTCCGCGGTGACGGTCTCACCGGTGGACAGGGTCACGGTCACGCGACCGTCGGCGGCGCGCTCGATCTTCTCCGCGGACGCCTCGAGCTTCAGTGTGATCCCGGCGTCGGTGAAGTTCCCGGCCACCAGCTCGGCCACGTCGGCGTCCTCCCGCGGCAGCAGCTGCCCGGCGCGCTGGATAACCGTAACCTGCACGCCGATGGTGTTCAGCAGGTCGGCGAACTCGCAGCCGATGTAGCCGCCGCCCAGGATCACCATGCTCGCCGGCAGCTGCTCCAAATGCAGCAGGGTGTTGCTGGTCTGCACCCTGGATTCGGCCAGGCCGTCGATGTTGGGCAGGGCCGGCTCGGTGCCCAAATTGAGAACGACGTCGGTGCCGCGCAGGAGGCGGGTGCCGCCGTCGTTCAGCGCGACTTCCACGGTTTTCTCGGCCACGAACTTTGCCTCGCCCAGGATAAAGTCCATGCCCGACCCCGTGAACAGCTTCTGCTGCCCGGCGACCATGGTGTCCACCACGTCCTCCTTGCGGTGGCGCAGCAGCTCGAGGTCCATCCGTGGCTCCTCCGCGCCCGCCACGCCGAACTCGGCCGCCCGGCGCACGGTGTCCAGCACCCGCCCGGACTGGATGAGGGTCTTGGTGGGAATGCACGCCACGTTGATGCAGGTGCCGCCGACCATCGCCCGCTCCACCATCGCCACCTTCTGGCCGGACTTGGCCAGGTCCATCGCCAGCGACTTGCCGGCCTTCCCGCCGCCGATCACCAGCAGGTCGAAATCCTCGGGTTCCATATCCATCCTTCCCTCGGGTTGCTTGCACGGCCCATGCGCTATTCACCGGGCACGCCGTCGCCCGCGGCGCATCGTGCCGCCTTATGGCCACCCTACGCCGACCGGCGTCGAGCGTTCCCGCCCTGAGGCGGCCTTACGGGATCTCCTCCGGCGCCGAATCTTTGCGAGGTTCGAGGGTGTGCCGCGAGTCTTTGCGCCCGGCGGTTGTCTTGTCCCGGGTGGTGAAGAACACGCCGCACATCACCAGGGCCGCGCCGAGCAGCTGCATGCCGCTGATGCTCTCGTTCAGCAGCAGATACGCACCGAGCATGGTGAAGACCGGCACGAAGTTCAGGAACACGGACGTCTGGGACGCCCCGAGGACGGCAACGGCCCGGTTGTACAGCATCAGGGCAATCACCGACGGAAAGACGCCGAGGTACACCAGGCCGGACCAGTGGCCTCCGCCGATCTGGGGGACTCCCACGATCAGCCACTCCGCCGCCATGACGGGCAGCAGGATCATGACCGACAGTCCGGTCATGACCAGGACCGCCCCGTAGGACGGGAACAGATGCAGATACTTTTTCACCGCGACCGAATACACCGCCCAGGACACCGCGGCCGCTGCCATGATGGCATCGCCGATGTTCCAGGACAGGTCTGCGAGGCTCATCAGCTGCCCGTTGGTCACCACCCACAGCGCCCCGCACATGGAGAGCACGACGCCGAACCACTGGACCGCCCTGAGCCGTTCGCGCAGCAGCCAGAAGCTCAGGGCCACTGTTGCTGCCGGAACCGATGCCTCCAGCACGGAAACGTTGGTGGCCGAGGTGAATTGGAGGGCGGTGTAGATCAGCGTATTAAAGAGGGCGACTCCTGTGAGCGTCAGCAGCAGCAGCGGTTTGCGGTGCTGGAGGAACAGTCGACGGGACTGCCAGGCGCTGCGGTATCCCAGCGGGAGCAGCACCAGGAAGGCAATGAAGACCCGGAAGAACGCGATGGTCAAAGGCGGCAGGTCGCTGAGCGCTTTGCCGGTCAGGATATTGCCGGCATAGAAGATGACCACCAGCAGGAGGAGGAAGTAGGCGCGCATTCTCCTCCTTGGGTCGGTTTCCGGCGCTTGTCCCACACACCCTACGTGCTAAACACTGCGCCGGGCCGCAGCCTGGTGGCGTCCGGGGGTCTTGGGTTAGTCAAGCGGCGTGCCGGGGCGTCCGGAGCCGGGACAGCAGCCAAACCGTCCGGGGGAGGGAGCAGACGATGGCCAGCGTCAGTGCCGGTACAAGGGCGGCACCGACGTCGGGAAGCTGGCGGATGATGACGGCCAGGTAGGTTTCGAACCGGGCGGGTGCGTAAACGAATCCCAACCAGACGAGGAACGCGTCGAGGGCCAGGGCCCCGGCGGCCCAGAGCACAATCACTCCACGGTACCGGGCCATGCCGACCGGGTCGTTTCCGCGCGTGCCTGCGGAGCTGGCTCCGGCTGTGGTGGCAGGGCCGCCGCGGCGCGGGCCGATGCGTTTCCGCGCCAGGACGTGGAGCGCCAGCGCCAGGCTCGCCAGCTCGGCGAGCAGCAGCGCCAGGGCGACGGCCCAGCCGTACTGCTGCAGCCAGTCCTCGTCTGCGTCTAGGGGTTCGGGAGGCTGTCCGTGGAGAATCCGCAGGACATTGCTGTCCAGCGCCTGCAGCCGGGACGGCGCGGACGTGTCGTTCCCGTTGATCAGCAGGGCAAGGCCCAGCCCGGAGGACGGAACCATGGCCTGATAGGTGTGCGTGTTGCCCCATTCGCCTTGATGTTCCAGCAGCAACGGCAGGTCGCCGTCCCCTCCGGGCGGGGCGTCCGGGGGTGTGGATTCCAGCAGGGGGCGCGCAAACCATGCCATGGCATACCTTTTGGACTCGTCCACACGGACCCGGGGCGTCAGCAGCGTCCCAACGCTTTCCGGCCGGAGGATTTGGCGGTCCAGGTAGGCGCCGCCGTGCAGCAGGGCGATCAACTCGTGGCCGAGATCCTGGGCCGATGAGTACATGACGGTCGAGGGCATCCCCGTTACCGCGGCCGGCACGTCCGTCTGTCGCCACCAGGTGCCGAACCACAGTGAGTAGCCCGACGCCAGGTTATCCGCGCGCGCGGCTGCCCGCGTGGTGTGGCTGTTGGCCATGTCGAGCGGTGTGAACACCTGGTCCTGCATGTAGTCCCCGAAGGGCTGGCCGGAAACGGTCTGCACCAGGAGGCCGAGGACGTTGTAGTTGGCATCGGAGTAGGCGAACGTTGCCCCCGGCGGGTTGGCCAGGCTGGCGTCGGACAGATCCCGCACGCCCTGTTCCAGCGCTGCAGGATCCTGGGTATCCGATGCTGCGTAAGCCGAGCCGTCTGCCGTGGACAGCCCGCTGGTCTGATGGAGCAGGTGGCGGACTGTGATGGCCGCCGCGCGGTGGTCACGCATGCTGAACCACGGCAGGTAGGTCCGCACGGGTTCGTCCAGCTCCAGCAGGCCGGCCTCCACCTGCTGCATCACGGCGATGGCGGTCAGGGATTTGCTGGTCGACGCCAGAAGAACCGGCGTCTGGGCGGTCATGGGGCGCCCCGAGTCATCGGCGCTGCCGAACGCCGCCTGGTGCACTAGTCCGCCGTCTCTGATGATGGCGAGGGAGACTCCCGGAATCCCGAGGGCATCAATCTGGTCTTGCAAGTAGGCATCAACCGCCGCGAAGGCCGGGTCGGGCGCGCCGCGGCCCGGGACCGGGGGCGCAGGTGCCGCTGTCGCGGCGGCTGCCGCGACGCCGTCCGCAGGCGCCGCAGGCCAGGTTCCCAAGGCTGCCGGGCAGGTGCCGACGGCGAGGAGGCAAGCAGCCGCACAGGCGAGGGTGAAGGCGGTCCGAAGCTGCAACGGCGTCCGCCCCATCCGTTCGCGGTTGTTGCCCATGCCCGCTCCTGCGGTTCGGACTGCGGTTCATTCACCGTAGAGGCTGGCGCCTGAGAGCACAATGGACCGACAAAACTCGTGGCTCCCACGAGGCCGGGCGAGGAGGACCCCTCGCTCAGACCGCGGGCCTCAGGACCGCCGGGCCGACGTCCATCCCTGCTGGTGAAGCTTCTCGAAACCGTCGAGGAGGAGGTCCAGCGCGAACTCGAACTCGAACTGGTCGTCGCAGCCCTGGCCCACCACGGACCCCTCGTCGTGGGCGCCCGCCATGGCGATTTCGGCGATATGCGGATACCGCTCGGCCATCACGCGCAGCATCTCCGGCGGAACGTCCGCGGGCGCGCTTTGGGAATCGTCGAACAACTCCTGGGTAAAACCCCACATGCGGCTGCCCAGGGCGTGCATCACGTGGTGGGTGAGATCGACCGAGAATCCACCGGCCCGGAACATGCCGATCACCGAGTCCATGTACTCCAGGACAACCGGCGTCTTGTTGGTGCGCGACTCGAGCACCTGGCGGGCCCACGGGTGGCGCAGCAGGACCTCCCGGGCGGACAACACCCGCTCACGGACGGCGTTCCGCCAGTCCGTCCCGCCGGGCCGCGTCTCGATCTCGCCGACGATGACGTCAACCATGCCGTCGAGCAGTTCTTCCTTGTTGGCGACGTGCTTGTAGAGGGCCATCGGCACCACGCCCAGTTCCTGGGCCAGCTTGCGCATGCTCAGCGCGTCCACGCCGGCTTCGTCGGCAAGAACGACGGCGGCGCTCAACACCCGCTCCCTGTTCAGCGGGGTGCGGCGTGCGGACTCCACCTGCTGAGCCATCAGGACCACCCTTTCTGACGGCAGATATCTCTTGACAAGTGTACAACGTACACCTAGCTTTAGATCACGAGGTGTACGCCGTACACCCAAGACTTGGGGGAATCAACAATGGCTGCAGAAACCATCGCCGTCACCGAGGCCTCCGGGCGCCGGCCCCGCGGCCGCTGGCTCATACCTGCCGGCTTGATCTTTGTCAGCCTTATCCCGGTCATCTTCGGATCCATACGCGTGGCCGAGCTGACCGGGGGAGCGCCGGTGACGCCTGCCAACGAGCGGTTCTTCGACTCGCCCGTTCCCGTGCTGATCCACATCCCCGCGGCCATCGTCTACAGCCTGGTCGGGGCCTTCCAGTTTGTGCCCTCGCTGCGCCGCGGCAAGCGGAGCCGGCGCAGCTGGCACCGCATCGCCGGGGTTGTCCTCATCCCGGCCGGCCTGCTCGCTGCCCTCTCCGGCCTCTGGATGTCCGTCTTCTATGACCTCCCGCCCGACGACGGCGTCATCCTGCTCGTCCTTCGACTGGTGTTCGGCACGGCCATGACGGCGAGCATCATCCTGGGCATCCTCGCGATCAAGCGGCGCAACTTCGCCGCCCACGGTGCCTGGATGGCCCGCGGCTATGCGATCGGAATCGCCGCCGGAACGCAAGCCCTGGTGACCATCCCTTGGATCCTCCTGGTCGGCCCGACCAACGAACTGAGCCGTGCAGTGCTCATGGGGGCGGCCTGGCTGCTCAACCTTGCCGTCGCCGAGTACTTCATCCGCCGCCGCGCCCGAAGGTCCCTGGCTCCGGAATCGTGACGGGTTCGTGGACATATCTAGCAGGTGGTCACTGCGATCTCAGCACTGCGCTGACCATATCCTCGTACGACGATAGGCCGAGGTCGCCGTGCATGGCGGTGATGGTCACGGCATGACCGCTGGAGGAGGACTGACTGTGTGTGCTTCCCGGTTTCGGTTGCTTCGGCACGAACTTATAGGTTTGGTTGCCTTCCTGGATCTCCGTGCCCGCGAGGTCGTGCAGCCGGTGTGCCTCTTTCCGAGTGATCCGCAAGTGCGTGTGCAAGTCCTGAGCGAGGGCACCATTGACCGCCTCTTCGATCCGGCGAACGGACTTGCGTCGCGCGGCAAGACGCAGAGGTACCCAGGAAAACAGCACGAGGATGAACACAAACAGGGAGACGTCCACGCCACTTCCGGTTACCAGCGCAACAATTACCCATAGGAGTGAAATCAGCACAGCGGATCCGAGCAGACAGCCTCCGCACGATCCGATAGCTACCGGGACCTCTACAGTTGCGGTAACAACTGGGTCTGGCGCGCCGTTGCTGGCTTTCTTCATCGCCACTCCTTCAATTCGGCGAGGGCCTCCGCTTCGCGCGCCAGCCGCAGGGCTTCCCGGAACTCAGGTAGTTCTGTGTTGTGGATCGCCATAGGTGGGTCGCCCAGTGCAGCGAGTGACGCCAGATGGGCATGGCCATCCGCGAGCTTCTGGGCAACGTCGAGACGGTCTCGTGCATGGATCAGCTCGTTCCGCACGCCTTTGAGCTTGTCTCGGCGTTCTTCTTCTCGTTGGCGCCGTTCGCGCCAATAGTCCCGAGTCCGTTCAGCGGTCCGGAACATCCTCTCTCCGGTCTCAATGAGTCCTAGGACACGGGGATCAGTGGTGTCTGCAGCCCGCAACTGCTTCAAGCACTTCTCATAACCGGCCGCGATAGAGGCGTAGTGTCTTTCGGTTTTGATCGCGCTCTCAACCGCAGGACTGAGTTTGGCTGCAGTTCGGTCGATTGCCCCTACCACCGAATCAAGCCGCTGCCGGATGTCGACGTAGTTGTTCACCTCTCGTGGGCTCCGAGCCATTGATTTTCCCCCAACTCAGTAACTACCGCTTCGGATGAGAACCACGTACCGGAACCCTATGAAAACCATCCGATGTCCATGTGCGGTGTGCAGTCGGTTCTGCGCCTTCGCCTCAGCACAGGAACCCTAGAGAAATGATCACATTAGCCTGTGACGATTTCTACTCAATTCCCTCTTCGAATACTTGCTCAGGTCTGGGAGCAGGGACTCATTCTTCCAAGCAAGGTTCCCAAACACACCATTCGTATCCGCAGTGGTCATCCATACACTGCCAATCTGCGCTGCCCGGCTCGATGACGCAACCGGCCCTTATTACCTTGGGCTCCGGACCATCATCGGAAGGTATCCACATGCCGTGGACAACTGGCCAGGCTTCGTGGCTGCAGCGCGGGCACGTCGTCGTACCGTCGCCAGCCACCACCGGCGGGTTTGTCTCAACGGGGGCCCACACTGCTCCGGCAGCACGCAGTTCGTCGAGGGTGACGTCGAGCAATTCCGCGGCGGTGTCCATAGGGACACCTGCCTCGCGCATGGCCATGACACGGGACCAGAGCGGGCCGTTTCTGAAATCTCTCATGCGGCCAACCTAGCGGTCAGCACAGACCGTTTGCCTTCTGAAGGCGTTCGGTTCATCGTCCGACATCCACCGTTGTCTCTTCAGCGTCGGGCAGCGCCGGAGACCAAGGCTCGGCTCGTTTCAGCGCTGCCGCCAGCGTCGTTCCACCTGCGTCAGCCAGCAAGTCCATGTCACCGACCACCACCAGCAGGCTCCTAGCTCGGGACAGGCCCACGTAGAGCTGCTCCGGCGCACGATCCAGCTCCTTAAAGCCATTGGCGCAAAGGATAACCACCGACCTCTCCAGTCCCTTGAAGCCGAGCACATGGCCGTAGAACTCTTCCTCATTAGCGTGGAAGTTCTGCCAGTATTCAGCGATCTCGCCACTATCGAAATAACCCTGGTGCACCGGATGGCGGTGTCGAGTGGTCAATAGTGCGATCTGGTTGTTGGCCCAGCCTTCTTCAATCAGCGCATCGACACAGTCACCGGCAACATCCAACGCTTCGTCAACTTCGCATTGGACGAAGCGTACGGGCAGGCCCGTACCACCTCGTGGCTTGAAGTAGTCTCCGGCGAAACCCTTGAAAGTATCGGCAATGCGTCGAGTGTTGCGCAGGTTCTCGTCAATGTGGATCGGCACGAAGCTGCTGATCGGGCCTGCCACTCCGTCCGCCCCCGGGCCGGCCCAGCGGCGGTAGACATCCTGGCGGTCGTCCATGAACGCATAGGCCTCGCCCGCTTCGGGATCTTTGAGGCAGGCGAGCAGCGCCTCCCACCACAGCGGGGCAAAGTCCTGCGCTTCATCGACGACGACGGCGTCCAGCTTCTGCTCGTGCGGCAAGTCCGCAGCCAGTTCCTTGAGCAGGCGCGGCATCTCTTCATCAAAATACTCCTGGCCCGACCCATCCGGAACGCCAAGAGCGCGCACGTACTCATGGAACTCGCCAGTGAACACCGGCTGTGCCTGGCGCCAGCCTGACGTCCGGCCCTGCAAGTACTGCCCGAGCCCCTTGTTGTAGCAGAAAAGGCCCACACTCTTGCGTTCCCGGCACAATCTTTTGGCCTTCTCCACAGCCAGCCATGTCTTGCCGCTCCCTGCCCCGCCGGCAAACCGGATCCTGGTTAGATCACGGGTTGCGGATAGCAGCACGGACTGTCGTTCCGTGAGCTGGTCCTGGCGGTCTTCCAACTCCTGGGCCTCCGCCGATTCCCTGTCGCTCAAGGGCAGGGTTCCGGTTAGGCGGACGATGATCCGTTCCATGTACGACGGCGCCAGAGAACTCGCGCCGCTGCCTTCGGTTTCGATGGCCCGCCGAATTTTCTCCGGGAGGTTGGCGAGGTCGTCTGCGTCCAGCACGAGTGAGCGTGGGCATCCGGCCATCGACCAGTCCTGAGGGACATTCGTGTACGGCAAACAGACCATGTACGCGAAGCGGCTCGACAGCTGGGTCCCGAGCTGTTCTCCGATCCACGTTCGGAAGGCGTGCATCGAGGACTGCGACTGCGCGACGGGGCTCTGGATCTTGTGCCTTCCGGCCCTGTCCGACTGCCACCACTGCCCCTCCTCAATGCTGACCAGCCCACCCTTGACCTCGATCGCCGCCAGACCAACACCTGGCCACAGGACCAACAAATCGATCTCGTGCTCAGCGCGTCCGTGCCGCACGTGCACAGAATGTGCGAGCACGACGTCGTCGGGCAGGCTTTCCCGCAGCTTTGCCCAGACCGCCTGCTCCGCCGAAAACCCGTCCCCGAACTCCGGCTCTTCCGGAATGCACCTAGCCATGTTGCGAGCCTACGATTCCGCGAGCCCGATGAATGCACCGAGCTCTGCCAAGGCATGCGGTTTCTTCGGCAGGTAATGAGTCAACCGGGGGGAGCGGATGAGGACAGCACGCCATTTGGCTCGCGAGACTGCGACGTTGATCCGGTTTCGATTCAGCAGGAAGTCCATGCCCCGCGATGCCGAGCGAGGTTCGGAACAGGCCATGGAGACAACCACGACGGGTGCTTCCTGACCTTGGAACTTGTCCACGGTGCCTACCCTCGTATCTACGAGCCCAGCATCATCGAGATACTGCCGGATGAGTTCAACTTGAGCGTTGTAGGCCGCCACGACCAATATGTCTGCGGGCCCCAGCGGACGAGGCGGGGCGTCAGCTGACTCCACCCAGCGGAGCCCGAGGTGGGCCCGCACCTGACGAACCACCTCGTCCGCTTCTTCGCGTGAGGCAGTCGTTCGCTCGCTGTGCTGAACGTTCACGGTCTGCAGTCCTGCCGGTTTGCCGTCCAGCCGCCGCTCGGACGCGGCCTCGGCAGAACGTAGGCGGCCGCCGTAGGCCAGCCGCGACACGACCCGGCAGAGTTCGGGATGCATACGCCACGAACGCTCCAGAAAATAGCCGAACTGTTCAGGCAGCACCGCGTGGCCCTGGGCGAGCCAGCCTAGGGCGGAACCGTTGACCGGCGCCGGATGCTTGCCCTGCGAGACCTGCGGCAACTGGTTCGGGTCACCGAGCAGGAGGATCCGCCGAGAACGATGCGCGGCGGCCATGGTCATTGCCAGTGAGAACTGACCGGCTTCGTCGACAACCATGAGATCGAATTCGACCGTCATGCTGGGATCCGCGAACGTCCAGGCAGTGCCACCAGCAACGAGGCCGCCCGCTGTCTCGACATGGGCTCGAAAAGAATCACCGTCCGGCACTGTGGTCCACGCCCGTGCTCCGTCGGACTCCGGCTGCTTGATTACCCGATCTGAAGGGAGCCCGGCGCTAACGATACTGTCGAGCAAGTTTTCCACGACGGCGTGTGACTGGGCCACGACACCGATCTTCCACCCCTTGTCGACCAAGGCCTTGATGACCCGTGCCCCTACGTGCGTCTTGCCGGTGCCCGGCGGGCCCTGCACAGCGACGAAGGAGTCTTCGATCGATTCCAAGGCATGGACTATGGCGGAAACATGGTTGCCGTTCGGCGGGGGAGTGAGCGCTCCAGGAAAAAGATGGTTCGGAGAGCGCCGGCGCATGAGCTCAAAGACTGCATGCCGCGGCAGGTGCGAAGTGTCGTCGGCGAGCTGTTGAGCTAGCCCATTGATTGCTTCTTCAAGGTTGTTGGTCGGGAGCGGCATGGCAGGAGCGAGTGCCATGGGCAGGGCCGTGTACCCCGTCTTGTCCACTTCTTCGAAGACAACCGTCGCGGAGGTTCCCTCGCCGGGTTCTACTGAGATGATCTCGGTGTTCTGCAACGAGGCCCGAGCGTTCCGGGCAAGCACAGGGTTGTCAGAGAGCCGCTCTGGCCAGGGGATGTCAAAGATTCGCACGTAGCTTACGGTCCGCCTCTTCTGGCCGGCCAGCGTATAGCGCGAGCCGTCGGCTAGTCGCCCGGTGGCGCGTATCCGACGCCGCAGGCTCCTCTGTTTCCCGGTTTTCCCCCAATCGGAGAGTACCTCGCACTCATCTATCAAGAAGACGTTACGGTTGTCCTGCCAATCCTCGACGTCTTTGTTGAGCCGGTCGAAATGTTCTCGAAACGCGGTGTTCTTCTCTCGCCGATGGAAGGCCAGCGCCGCCTCGACGAGCGTCAACACCACTTCCTCCGCGGTCCGTTCCGGTGCTGCCGGCAGCGTCTCGACCAGCCTGCCCATCGTTAGCTCAAGCTCGCTGAGTGGTGTCGGCGGTTTCGGCTCCGGGTCGGTGGCCCCGCCGTCGTGCCCTTCGCTATCCGCATCTAAACCGCGCAGCCAGTCGCGCAGTCGCAACGTGGAGATGCAGTCCTCGCGGTTGTAATCCTCGATGTTCTTCCAAATCGCCTCCGCCCCGTCGAGGTCTTCGAGGGCGCGGGCGCGGCAGTACTCCTCGTACTGCTTCACTGATTCAGTCGCCGTAGCCACGTCTCCTGAGCGGAGTTCCTCTCCCATATAAAGCGGCTCTAGCTTTTTGATCGAGTACGACGGCGCGCCAACGCGGAGGCTGCGCTTGACGATGGTGAAGAGGTCCACCAAAACACCGTTGCGTAGCCAGTCGTCCACGGCCAACTCGCCGCCGGGATAGGTATGGGACAGACGTTTGAGAGCCGTCTGCTCGTAGGCAGCGTAGTGGTACACGTGCATGTCAGGATAATCCGCACGCCGTTTCTCCACGTACTCAACGAAATCGAGGAACGCTTGGCGCTCCTGCATGCGGTCATGGGCAGTAAACTTCGTGAAGAGCGCGGGAGCGTCGCCGACAGGTGCCTCAATCACACCGAACAGGTACTCGATTCCCCAGTCTCCGGTGTCCGGATCCTGCCACATGGGATCGCCTTCGAAGTCGAAGAAGATGTCCCCGGGTGAAGGTTTGGGGATTGCTCCAAGGGCGTGATCTTCGAGGATCCTGAAACTTGGTACTCCGTCCTTGGCCTCAAGCTGCATTTTCGCCTGGTCCACGAGGCGGGCGAGGAACTGGTCCTTGCCGGGATTGGCAGCCGCGAGATCGGCGACAGTGCGGATACCTTGTTTTAGGAGACGACGGCGGCGGTCGCCCCGCATGCCAGCAACTTGGTAGAGGTCGTCCTTGGCACCGATGGCCTCCTTGCAGTAGACGCACGTTCCGCAGACCATTAGGCCGTCGGTGAACCACTCGGCGACAGTTCCGATGTCGCGGTGCTGCTGGGCAGTGGTCACCAGCCGGTCGAACTGCTCACGGAAAACGGGTAGGAGGTCGTCCACTGTATGGCGGGATTCCTGACGGTTGCCGAGCACCAGAACCACCTCGGGTGCCACGTTGATACCGATCTCCAGCAGCTGGTCCGCGTAGCTGGCCAGTTGTAGCAGCGCCGTGGTCTTGGCATGCCGCGCGAGCTTTGTGTCGTAAACCGCGAAGGAGCCGTCGGGCTGCTTGACCAGGAAATCTGCCTTGCCATGGAAGGTGCCGTCGAAGAAGGACGCCTGGAAGACGACGTCGGCACCGGACTTAAGGGCTTCTACGGTTTCGGCGTGTTTGGCCTCATAAGCGTTGCGGGTTCCGGCCTTCCGAGCCTCTTCTGAGATCTCAGAGACGATGTAGACGCCCGTCCCATTGGTCTCGTCCCAAGCCCCGTACTGGTTGAGGTACTCCGCAAGGACCGACTGCTCGTGGACATCGCCGAGTTTGCTGGCGCGTTCCAGCATGGCATCGGTTAAGAAAACTGGCTTCTCCGACCATTTCAGTGCGACATCAAGACGACGCAGGAATCCAAAGTGGCATTCGCTGTAGCCCACCAGATCGCTGGCGGAAAATACGAGATCGTCTGCTCCGCTGCTGTTCGCTGATGCCAACGTAAACAAGGTGTTCCCCCCTTTTGCGCGGCCACCATTGACCGATTCTTAGATCCTACGGGCCGCTTCTGGCCAAACAGTGCTTATCCTCAATGACGCCTCCTGTAGGACCGCATCGAGAGCCCTACTCACCGCTAAACCGTCGCGGGGGAAGGATAGAATCTGGTCATCAAATCCTCGATGACAGCCGTGGGGGTGGCGCATGGAGTACATAGTGTTTTGGGTGGTGGCGGTCTTAGGGGTGTTGTGCGTTTGCATCATGTTGGGCAGGGGATCCAAGAAATTCGTGCAAAGCCCCTCGAAAGCGCAGAAAAAGCAGATATCTCCAGCGGGGGAGTACTCTCGGAGCTCAAATCTTCTGGCAACTGAACTGCAGTCCAAGACGGAGCGCAAAAGACGACAGCACCTCCAGCACGCAAAAAAATGGGAGCAAGAGTTTTTGGAGGCGCTGCCGCCTCACGAGCATCCCGACTACCTCGAACCGTCCCCTAAAGACGAGGTCATCAGTGTCACTAAAAGGAAATCGGATGGACGCGGGCCGAACACTCTGACAAAGATGCGCTCCGCCTCTGGAACTAGTTACCTCGTGATCAGTTCAAGTTATCCCGATGTGACCCATACGTTGAAACACGGCGAGTTCTCGCAAGACATCACCCAAACCTGGAATGACCTCCTAAAGCGAAGGACAGCGAAAGAAAAGCGTCGCGAGGCAGATGCTCCACGACGCAAAAAGGTTGCGCAGGAGAAAGACGCCAGGCATCGGCATGAGGAAAAGGAACGCAGGGAGCTATTGGCGAGACGCAGCAAGCCCTTGCCTCGTGCCCTGGTGCCCGAGGACGAACTGAAGCGCTTCTACGGCCGCGGCAAAATGGCCGACCCAATGTACTTCGGATATAACCGGTTCGAGATGCTAATTGATGCAAAGGAACCCGGGCAGTGCTCTTATTGCGGGAAGTTCAAGGCCAAGACCTCACTCGGCTATTACATCTGCAAAGGTGACTATTTCAAAGAAGGTGAGTGGTGGCACGAGGGTATGCTCTGATCTGGAATCCTCCCCCGGCAACAGCGGCGAGGCAGAGGGCGCATGGAGCGGCTCGACCGGCCAGCGAACTGCATCGATACGACTTGCGGTGCGCGGGACCACGTCTTGGGCCTGTGAAAACGTACGTCCGTCGCCCTCGACCTGTTCGCTACTGCAAACGGCTTACTGCCTGTGCGCCAGAGGACGGCGTTGCTACATTTCCGGTGGAGCCGTCGCCACCCGCCAGTCCAACATCCTGATATCCGGGCAGGCACGGCCATGCCGCAGGCCGTCGAGCACGGCGGCGGCAACGGCTTGAGACCCCGTACGCAGGCTGTTCCAGTTTGGACAGTAGGCATCCGGTGGCTGCCAGCCGGCCTCCTTCAGCCAATCGCCGTGCAGCGGCCAAGTATCTCCGGGCAGGTAGTCGTTGGAGACGATTTCGCACCAGTAACCGTCCTCGTGCAATCTGACCTGGGCGTACGGCGCTATGGCGTCGTCGCTAGACTCGCCGTATTCGATCATCACGAAGTCTCCGTCCTTAAGCCAACGAATCTCGTCAGCCACTGCCGCGGCCGCGGCCTGCCAGAAGACTTCCATCTCGTCGGGGTGGGGCTCGGTCTCGGCAGCAGCCGGTACGGGCTCGTCGAAGGGCCGCATGACGGTGCCGCCGAAACGTCCTTCGCCGGCACGGTAGGCAACACCATCGATGTAGGCGGTGTGACGCTTCGCCACCTCCAGACACGGGCTGCCGTCCTCATGATGGGCAGCTAGACCCGAGGCCGATAGTCCTTGTGGCGTCTCTTCGAATCCGTTGGTCAGAATGACCCTCCGACCAAGGACATCTGTGGCCCGTTGGAGGCAATCCCCGCAAAGGTAATTCCGCAGGATGAGATGCTGGGGGCGCTCGCCGCCGCAATGTGGGCACCGTGGGTCCGTGTTCGCTTTCATGCTGCCTCCCCGGAGAGCCGGCGCAGCGTGGCCATGAACAGCGGATTCGGGTTGGCGCCGGGCAGCACTTCCTTGACCTTCCCCAGTGCTTGCAGCGGTGTCATATCGGTCGCCAGTGCTCCGTAAAGGGCAGCAACGGTGGGGGTGCGGCTTTCCATCCGCACGCAGTGCAGCAGGACATGCTTGCCCTCGGAACGGAAAAGCGCGACGGCGGCCGCCGCCTCCCGCAGCACGAACTCCAGATGGGCGTTGGCCTCCGGGGCAGCCTCGTCCAGCAGCATGAACGCTGCATGGTCCGATGCGGGAACGCGGGCGTCCTGCGTACCGACGCGGGAGAGGGAAACGACGGCGTCGTAGTCGTCCCGGGCCAGAGCCGGCGCGCCGCCGAGGAGCACGCCGGGATCCAGCGGGTGTTCCACCACCTCGATTCGGGAGGAACTGATCCACCCCGAGTTGTCGAAGGTTTCCACGTCCGGCCAGCGGCCGGGCGTCCGTCCCTCGCCGCGGGCCAATTGGAACCCGACGCGCAGCAGGTCCCGTGCGTTGTAGCCCGGCCAGCCGTGCAGGTTCCGGCGCCACTCGAACGGTACCGCGGTGTAGCCGTAGGTGGCTCCGAGCAGCCCGCCGGCGATCGCGGCCACGGTGTCCGTGTCGTTGCCCCCGCGGACGGCCTCTTCCAGGGCGGCACGCAGGTGAGCCGGGCCGGAAGCTGCGTCCGCCGTCGTCGTGATGGCAGACCAAGCCCCTTGGAACGCCTCGACCACCCAGCCATTACGGGTGAAGTCTCGCGGGCGGCTGCGCTCGGCCGTTTCGATGCGTTCGAGCCAAACGGCCTTGCGATCGACAGGCAGCAGGGACAGTCCGGCGCGGACGTCCAGCTTGCCGGTAAGCACGGCCCGGCGGATGGCCACACACCAGAGAGCGCAGGCCTCGCCGGCCTCCGGATCGAAGTGGGTGAGGGCGCTCAGCTCTGCTGCCGCATCGAACAGTTCCTGCGGCGATGCGTCAAGATAGGCCAAGGCCAGGGGTGCCGTGCGCATCAGCGAGCCGTTGCCGGCGGAGCGGCCGGTGTTCACATGCACCTGCTCGGCGGAGGCCAAAGCGTCCGCAGCGTTCGGCGCAGTGCGTCCAGCGGCTGCGGCCAGGCGCTGGGCACCGTTCAAAGCGGACGACGTCATGACGCCCACGTCCCGGGCGTCGCGCGCCCAGTCTGCCCAGCCGCGGACGACCGCGTCCTTGGCTGCGCCGTCGAGCGTATGCCCCGGGGCGTCGAGCAGTGCCTCGGCGATGGCCAGCGCCATGGACGTGTCGTCCGTCCATTCGGCCGGCTCGAAGCCGAAGGGGCCGCCGCCGATCATGGCAACCGGGGTGCCTTCCGGCATCGGGGCGTCGAATTCGTAGCCGGCACCCAAGGCGTCGCCGGCGGCTTGGGCGACGAGAACGCCGGCGGCGCGGTCATTCTGGGCAGAAGAAAGGTTCATGTATGCCTCCAAAGGGCGGGTAGCGGGTGAGCTGGAGCGGTGTCTGCGGTGCGGGTCTTGCTAGCTAGCGATGAGAGTCAGCCAGTCATCATCGGGTGCCGAGTGTCCCAGCCGCTCAAATGCGCGAGGGCCGGATCCTGTCCGTACTTGGGTTCTAGGGCGGTGATGCCGCTGACGGTGACCGGTCCCAAGCTGTGGGCGAAGCCATGGGGCAGCGGCGGCAATTGGACCTCCATCAGCCGTACAGCCAAATCCCGCGCGGACTGCGCCGGAGTCCTGACGTCTGGCAGGGCGCCGGCGGTGAGCTGGATGTCCAGCCACGCCGCCTCCACCATGGAGCGGTAGTGGCTGCGGAACAGCTTGTGGCTGCCGAACAGCTCCAGCATCAGCGCCTTGCCGCCAAAACCGACGACGACGCCGCGTTGCCTGTCGATCGGCCGGGGCAGCCGTTCCAGATCCGGGCTTGCACACCGCGCGGCGTCTAGGTGGTGGACCAAGGAATCGGAGTCGGAAACCGTGTTCAGCCCCTGGTAACGCGCCACTCTTTCCCAAACACGACCCTGGGTTTCCGCGCCTCGGTCCGCCCGGTGCAGCTCGGCCCTGACGTTCAGCGGTGCGCGGCGGGCGGAGCGGCTGTGACCGGATGCGCCGCCCCAGCGGCCGTGTTCAACGCAGTAGGTGTCCACGTCCCGGGTCTCTCCCGGATCCAGGATCACGTCCCGGGCGCAGACACGGTGCTGGTGTCCGCCCTCGAGCAGTTCGCCTTCGAGCAGCAGTACCGGCTTGGTGTCCCGGTTGGTGACGGTTAGCTTTCCGACCTGCGGGCCTGAGGCGAGCTCGGTGACCTCCAGGTTCGCGGCAGCCCCGGTGGCAAGGCCAACCGTGCCCCGGCACTCGGCCCAGACCGGGAACAGTGTGAGCGGACCGAGCTGGCTGCCGCTGCCGATGTGTAGCTGTCCAATCTTCATGCGTCCCCCAAATCTTCCGCCTTACAGCCTCGGTTCACCCGGGCGGTTCAGCCGATTCTGACTTAATGCGCTTTCGCACTAAATCAACTATAGAGCAAGGTGGCGACTTTTGGCAATAGCGCATTTAATGGTTCCTGTGACTACAAAAGACGACGCAGCCAAGACCCTGACCGACCACCCTCGCCCCTCGGTGGCAGTAGACACCGCGCTGCTGACAGTTTTTGAAGACCGGCTTTGCGTCCTGGTGGTGGCCAGCACAGAGTCCAGGTCCGGCTGGGCGCTGCCCGGGACCTTCCTGCATCCGGGGGAGCGGCTGGCGGAAGCCGTGCTGCGCTCCCTGCGGGTCAAAGCCGGCATTACCGGCCGCACTCCGAAGCAGCTGCAGGTCTTTGACGACCCCGGGCGCGACCCCCGCGGCTGGGTGCTGTCCGTGGCGCACGTGGACGTGGTGCCGCAGGAGCAGCTCAAGCCGGCCGTAGCCTGCGACGTCGTCCGCCTGGTTCCCGTGGACGAGCTGGCTTTGCCAGGCGCGAACGATGGCGGGCTGCAGCTTCCGTTCGACCACCCTGCCATCGTGGGCAAGGCGCTGGATCAGGTCGCCAAAGAATATACCGACCAGCCGGATCCCGCCGGGCTGTTGACAAGGCCATTTACCCTGCGGGAACTCCGCGACCTGCATGACGTGATGCAACGGGAGACGCAGGACCGGGACAGGTTCCGGCGGAAGATGGAGCCGATCCTGGTGCCCACCGGCGAGATGACCGGCGGCGGCCGCGGCCGACCTTCGAGATTGTGGCAGCGTCCATAAAACTATGGACGGTATCCCCGGCCATAGGCGGACCACGTCAAGCGAAACGGTCTGCCTTGGGCATATAATCACAGCTGTATTGGATGCTAGCCAGAGTCAATTGCTTATGGTAAATTCCGCATACGTTACGGCGAGGCTGTGCTCACGATGCTCTATTTGAGATGCAGTGCAGGTCGACATGACGCGAGCCAGATTCCGAGACGCGACACCAGGGAGTGGCATGAGCACTTTTCGTCAAGGATATTGTCCGGCCTGTGGAGAAGAGTTTCGAGTCGACGCAGGAGCCCGGAAAATTCCCGATCACTTTCGTGAAGGCGTAATGTACTGTCCGGGTGCAGGAGTCGTGGCCAGGAAATTACCCAAGAAGAAGCCGAAGACGCCAGCGAAGCCTAGTAAACCGCTGGTGGTTTCCGGCAAACTGGGCGAGGAACCGGCCAAACATGAGGCCGCTCCGCAGGAATCCGCACCGCCTGATCCTATATGGGTCCCTGGCCAAAGATTTGTGAATTCAGGCCAATATGACACGTGTACGGATGAAGAACTGCTAAGGCGGGACCAAGCCGGTCAGGACTGGGGGCGCGGAGGCCCAACTATATCCATTCCTTTCGGAGGTATGGGACGGCGACGGCGCTAGACCCGATTTGCCATTCTCAAGTTACATCACACCACTGAAACTTAACTGCAGCACAAGTCATATTCGTCAGGTAAGACTATTTCCTTCCGGCGGATGAGGTAATAGCGTCGGTCTGCTCAGCACCTTCATCTAACGGGATTTTTGGCTGTTTCATTCGTTCTATTCATACACACGTGTCTTCGACAGTGGCTAGGCGAGGCAGCGGGCGAATCAATACCTGTTGATTGGCTGCTAACTAGTTCTGCCGACTTGTCCCCCTGTTATTCATACCTCTAAAGCCAGCTTTAGCTAGAAATGCCGACGTTTCGAAAGGGGAACGGTGTAGATCGGATAGTTCGTATGCCGATCCCCTTGCCGCTCATGTACGGCTAAAGCCACTCTGCACGGATTGCGCCTTGGCTCCCCCGGATGTGGCTGACCACCGCCGTTTCCTTGTTGAATAGTTCCGTGACGAACAGAGGTCAGGCATTCAGGGCCCTTTCATAAGCGGTATTTTGTGCTTATGGGCGGTTGTTCATGGGCAAGCACGCCTGCCACCCGCAGAGTGATGCGGAGCAACAAGTCCCGAGACACGGTTCCGGAACTCTAGGTAAGGCGCGACGCCCACGCACTCGGGCTGCGGTATCGCGTTGGCATCAAAACGACCACTAACCTTGCGACGGACGACCGACATGGTCTTCCTCCGGATCAACGTTGCCGTGTTCACCGATGGGTGCTTTTGGCATGGTTGTCCCGAGCATCACAGGGAACCAAAATCAAACGTCGACTTTGGCAGCAAAAGATGGCGCGCAACCGTCAAAGGGATAGGGAGACTACCGAACTCCTGGAAGCTGCGGGCTGGACCGTCCTGCGATTTTGGAGCCACGACCCCGCGACAAGGGTCGCCGAGACTATCCGTGAAACCGTCGAATAGCGGCGGACCGGACATCCGCCCTGATTTATCCGGGCCTCCTGGTCAGACCGCGACGACGATCCCCACTACTCTGTCGCTAGCGCTTGCTATTCCTAAGCTTGACGGTGGCGACTTGGCTCGAGTTCTCGCACGGTTTCCGCTATCGTCATTAGGCAAGCAAGTTCAAGCTAGTAGGAGCAATCCGTGTCGAGTCCGTCGTCCTTCAAGGTTGCAGCAGGGCGCCGGAACTTTCACTCCAGGATGACTGGTTCCATGGGATGGCGTAGAGCGATTGAGGCCACGGCTTCCGAGCGATCATGCTGGAGAAGAGCAGCCTCCCGTGGATTGGTCCAGCATGCGTGATGCCCCGATCCTTAGCCTCTTCGCTGGCATCGGTGGGTTCGAGCGGGCCTTCCACAATGCCGGGTTCGCTGGAAGCGTGTTCTCCTACGAGAACTGGCCCTCGGCGCAATCCGTTCTCACAACACGGTTTCCGTCAGCCACACTGTTCGAAGACGTACGAGGACTGCGCCCCGACCTTCACAACGCTGAGATAGTTACCGCTGGGTTCCCTTGCACGGACCTTTCGCCGGCAGGCAGACTTGCTGGCATAGCCGGAGATGCCTCTGGCCTCATCATTGGCGTCCTGAGCGCAATCCAGAAGCAGCAACCCGAGTGGGTCCTGCTGGAAAACGTTCCGAACATGCTGCGCCTCAAGGGAGGTGAAGCAATAGCGATAATCGGAGGCATGCTTAGCGACGCCGGCTACCGCTGGTGTTATCGCGTGCTCGACTCTCAACATTTTGGCGTAGCCCAGCGGCGGAAGCGTGTATTCATCCTTGCCAGCCGCCACCAGGATCCGGAACGTGTTCTGTTTCGGGATTATTCAGTGGCTTCAGATGCCAAACAGAGCGCTACGGGTCGAATTGCCAAGGCGCACGGCTTCTACTGGACCGAGGGAAATCGAGGCGTCGGTTGGGGTAACGGCATTGTGCCGACAATCAAGGGATCGACGACCGCCGGAATACCCTCCGCCCCTGCTGTCTGGCTGCCGGGACAGCCCATCGAATTGCGGTTCAGGACGCCGTCCATTGAATCTCTGGAGACCCTCCAAGGATTCCGCCCACGCTGGACCCGCGCTGCGCCTACACGGGATCGGTGGAAACTGGTCGGCAACGCAGTGGCTGTCCCGGCCGTGCAGTGGATCGCAGAGGGCCTCCGAGATTACGACCAGTTGAGCGGCGTCGACTTAATGATGGCACTCGATGTGAAACACGGTTGGGGTACGGCGGGAACGTCCATCGACGGGCATGTTCGTTGTCTTACAGCATCTGAATATCCGATAACGGGCGCGTTAAGTCGAACCTTCACTCTTCATAGGCTCCTCAAGGAAAGGGGCTCAAACGCTCTCTCTGCCAAGGCCACGCGGGGGTTTGCGTTGCGACTGTTAAGAAGCAATCTTCGCTACCCAGACTCCTTCATGCGAGACCTGACGGAGTACGCGTCCCTGTGATGTCGGGGCTTGTGTGTATAAATAGTGGGAGTATCAACAAAATCTCTAATGGGGGAGCATAGATGACAGTCGCGCCTGCGGCGTCGGCAGTTCACGACGAGCTGCCTGAGGTCGGTCAATTGGTCACGGTTCGAGGTTCAAAATGGATCGTCACCGACGTCGCGGCACAGGCCCTAGAAAGGTCAAGCGCCGACGACGGCAAGGCCGAACTCCAGCACGCAGTGTCGCTCCAGTCGATCGAGGAAGAGCACTACGGCCGCGAGATGACGGCCATTTGGCAGCTTGAACCCGGGCGAGGTGTGATTCTGGACCAGGGCCTCCCGCTTGAAGTCGACCCAGATCATTTCGACGATCCGACCACCTTCGCTGCTTACGTCGATGCCCTCCGCTGGGGTGCCCTGACCTCGGCGGACGCCCGGACGCTACAAGCCCCGTTCCGCAGCAGCGCAACCATCGAGGCCTACCAGCTTGAGCCACTCCGTCGTGCGCTGGAAGCGCCTCGAGCGAACCTCCTCCTGGCCGACGACGTCGGTCTCGGCAAGACCGTCGAAGCAGGACTGGTGGTGCAGGAGCTACTGCTCCGCCATCGAGCCCGATCCGTCATCATCGTGTGCCCGGCCGGCCTCGTCATCAAGTGGCAAGAGGAGATGCGCGACAAGTTCGGCCTGGGCTTCGAAATCGTCAACTCCAACACCATGCGCGACTTCCGGCGACGCTTCGGAGTACACGCGAACCCATTCATCCTGTTCCCCCGGGTGATCGTCTCCATGTCCTGGCTGCCGTCGCCGCGAGCCGAGCGACTCCTCCGGGACGTCTACGCCCGTGCCGACGACAAGCGTGTTGCGGACCGGTACGCCTTCGATGTTGTAATCGTCGACGAAGCCCACCACGTTGCCCCGGCCACGCCCTCGCGAGGCGGCAATAACAAGAGCCGCTACGCCATCGACAGCCAGCGCACGGTGTCCGTCCGCGAACTCGCGCGACGCTGCGAGCACCGGCTCTTCCTCAGCGCCACCCCGCACAACGGTTACACCGAATCGTTCACGGCACTCATGGAGATGGTCGACCCGCAGCGCTTCGCGCGCGGCGCGGATCTCGATCCCAAGGCGCTCCGCGAAGTGGCCGTTCGCCGGCTAAAGAAGGACCTTCCTGATGAGGGCTTCCAGCTGCGCGAAGTGCACGCCCTGCTGTTCCAGCCCTCCGACGACGAGTCTGAGGCTTACGACCGGCTGATCGCGTTCACCAAACGGCGCAACTCGGCCGTAAAAGCCGAGAAGGGCAAGCGCGCCGCAGACCTCGCGACTCTGATCCTGAAGAAGCGGTTCTTCTCTTCGCCCACAGCATTCGCCTCGACCGCCGAAACGTATCTCGCCACCCGATTGCGTGGAGACGACGACATCGACTTGCCTGACTACGACGAGGTGCTCGGCGACGAAGCCTCCGAGGAAGAAGAAGGCCGCCTGGAGCAGCCTGAGCTTGAAGCACTCCGCATGGCACAGCGCGCACAGGTCCCGCTGACCAATGAAGACGTCGCGGACCTTGAGTGGCTCATCGCCTGGGGCTGGCGCTACGCCTCGTTGCCTGACACGAAGCTTCAGGCGCTCATCAACCTGATCCGGGGTCAGCTGCTCACTCCCGACGGAACGTGGTTGAACGAACGCCTCGTCATCTTCACCGAGTACGTCTCCACGCTCAACTGGATTCGCGACATCCTCAATGCGTTTGACCTCGGAGGCGACCGTCTCGCGGTGATCGAGGGCTCAACCGATGCCGAAGAGCGCGAACTCATCCGCGTGCGCTTCACCGAGAACCCTTCCAAGGACCCCGTGCGGATCCTCATCGCGACTGACGCCGCAGGTGAGGGCATCGACCTGCAGACACACTGCCACCGTCTGGTCAGCTTCGACATCCCCTTCAACCCCAACCGCCTTGAGCAGCGCATCGGCCGCATCGACCGTTATGGGCAGACCGAACGCCCGCAGATTTACCACCCAGATCCGGAAGACAAGTCGGCCACGTCCTCGAACTACGCCAGGGACACCGACTATCTTTCCCGCGTCGCCCGCAAGATCTCACAAGTGCAGGAAGACCTCGGGTCCGCCGGCGACATCATTGATCCCGATATCCAGCGAACTCTTGGCTACGGAGATCTGCCTGCCCGGCCGAAACTAGTCAAGGGCTCCGGCGAGCAGATCATTCAGACGGCCATGCAAGGCGAACACAATCTCCGCCGTGAACTAACTTCCCTTGCCGACAGGCTTGAGAGTTCCCGTGACCGCCTTCACCTGCATGACCGCAATCTGCGCCGCGTCCTGGAGACTGGGCTGCGGGTGTCCGGTCAGCCGGGCCTCATTGGTGTGGTCGACGACGACGAACAGGCCGACCTCTACGCGCTGCCGTCCGGACTCGACCGGACCTGGACGCCGGGTTTGGAGGGGCTGCGCACTCGTCTGCGCCCGGATCTGGCACGCCCAATCACCTTTGACGGTGACGAGGCGAAGGGTCGCACCGACATCGTCTACGCCCACTTGGGACACCCGCTCATCCAGCGCGCCGCGCGTGAACTGCGCGGCCAGATCTGGACCCGCTCAAATCACATTCATGGCGTGAGCGCCGTGGTAGTCGACGGGCTGGAGCAGTCGTTCGTCGCCGGCGTCGCACGCTTGGTCGTGGTCGGCGACGGCGGCACTCGCCTCCACGAAGAAGTGTTCCTTGCCGGCACCCGTCTCACTCGACGCCAGGAACTAGGCGTCGAACGCTCGGAGGACCTTCTGGTCACAGCACTGGACGCCGAGAAGTTGACGTCACCCGCCCCCGGCGTGCTCGCCGGACTGGCCGATCTTTGGAACGTAGACGGCGCCGACGACGGCGGCATTCGCCAGCGCGTGGCCGACGCCGTCGCCTCCCGGGCTCAGAGGCTGCGCAGCGGGATCGAGCAGGACCTCGTCAACCGCAAGGCCGCCGATCTCGAACGTGTGAACGAGGTTTTCGCCCGATTCCGCCTGACTTTGGCTAACACACTCGACAACGCCGAAGAGCGCAAACGCGAGCTTGAAGACATGCTGTTCCATGAGGAGCAGCGCCAGCGCGAGAAGGACCTGACAAACATCAGGCGGCGCCTCGACGCCCTCGCCGAGGAACAACGCGATGAGCGGGACGCCGTGTCTAGGCGCTACGCCAACCTGCAACCGCACACATTCGTCGCCGCGGTCGTGTTCGCACTGAGCCCGGCCGATGCAGAGAGACTGGGAAAGAACCATGGCAATTAAGGACCCTTGGGAATGGCTGTCTCTCGTCGACGTTGATGGACCATTCCTTTCGCGCGCTGCCCTCAAATCGGTGTTCCCGACTGGTCTTGACCGGCCGTACAACGCCATCGACGACGTCAACAGCACCTTCGCTTACGAGCACACGGTCTGGTCAAAGGCGTGGACCGCCCGACAAGGCCAGCCAGGTGCCGCTAAAGATCTCGCGTGGCGCGACCGCTGGGTCACCGCCGTCCTGCGCGACCTACTGCAGTGGGGCGACTACCTTGACGGGCATCCGGACTCAACGATCGGCGCCAGTTCGCCTGATGGGGACGTGACCGTACGCCCCTGGGCGGCGCTGGATACAGGCGAGGGGCCAGCCGCGCTGGTCGTAGTCGTCGACCCAACCGACGATCTCCGACGAACCGGCGCCGATGGTTGGGCCGCCGACGCCATCGACCGAACCGCTGCCCTCTTGCGCGAAGCGAAAGTCAGTGTCGGGCTCGTCACCGACGGCCGCTGGTGGGGCATTGTCTCCGCTGTCCGGGACGTTACGACAGCGAGCGGCGTCTTCGATTCGCTCATCTGGCGTGAGGAGCGGGACAGCCGGGACGCGTTTCTCGCCCTCGCCGGCCTGGTCTCGCTCGCTGGCGGCGCCATCGAGAAGCGTCTGCCGAAGTTGTTCGAGCTCAGCGTCGCCAGCGCCGAGGCAATCACCGAGGCCCTGGGCGACCAGGTCCGTCGCGCGGTCGAGCTCGTCCTCCAGGCCATGTCCGAGTCGCATTTGCGGGCCATCGGGAACGGGGATGAATCCCCCCTCCCGGACGACAGCCAGCAGGTGTACGAGGCCGCCGTATCCGTGCTCATGCGCGTCGTATTCCTCCTTTTCGCTGAGGAACGCGCCCTGCTGCCGCAACACCAGATGTACCGCGACTCGTACGCCATTTCCGGAGTGCGCGTCGACCTGGAGCACCACGCACAGAACGACACCGAAGAAGCACTCGACCACACATGGGAAACCTGGCACCGCCTACTCGCCGCCAGCACCGCGATTTACTCGGGCGCCACCTTCGAAGACACCCGAATGCCGGCGTACGGTGGGTCGCTGTTCGACCCGGCCCGATTCCCGTGGCTACGGACGACCAACGCGCAGGGGCAGCTCTCCGTTCGCGTCTCCGACCGAGTCATGCTCCAAGTACTCAAGGCCGTTCAGATCGCACGTGTAGGCGGCGAAGCCCGACAGCTGTCGTTTCGCGACCTCGACGTCGAACAGATCGGCTACGTCTACGAGGGACTGCTCGGCTATTCGGCCGAATACACCCGAGACGTGGTCGTCGGGTTGCAAGGCAAGAGTGGGTACGAGCCTGAAATCGCTTTGACCGAGCTGTGCACGATTGCCGATGCCGCGGCGACCGGAGCAGACTTTGCCAAGAGACTCATCGACCATCTGGGCAAGACCCAACCCAATGCGAAACCCGCTACAGCACGCCAGATCGCGAAAGCCTTCGAGGCGGACGACGAATCGGATACCGCCGACGCCCGCACCCGCCTCGGCTTCGTGCTGCTCGGAGATACCGAGCTGACCGACCGACTCGCGCCACTGCACGCCCTAATCCGCAACGATCTTCGTGACTTCCCTTACGTGGTTCCAGCGGGAGGGCTTGTGATGACCGAGTCTCCCCAGCGTGCCAACACGGGAACCCACTACACTCCTCGGTCACTCGCAGAAGACGTCGTCCTCCACGCGCTCGAACCCTTAGTCTTCTCGCCGGGTCCCCTCGACACCGAGAACCGGGACGACTGGGTCCTGAAGAGCCCCACTGAGATCCTCAACCTCAAGGTTGCGGATATCGCCGTCGGCTCCGGCGCGTTCCTCGTTGCCGCCGCTCGATACCTCGCGGAACGCCTCATCGAAGCCCGCTCGAAAGAGGGGCTGGGCGCTGCCGCCAACGAAGACGCTAAGCGTTGGGCCATCCGTGAAGTCGTTGCTCGCTGCCTCTACGGCGCCGACATCAACGGCATGGCCGTCGAGATGTGCAAGCTTTCACTCTGGCTCGTCTCTATGGACCCCGGCAAACCATTTTCCTTCGTTGACGACCGCGTGTTCCATGGGAACTCACTGCTCGGCGTCACCACTGAACGGCAGCTCCGCGCACAGCATATCGACCCCAGCCGCAGTCGACTACTCCAGAGAAAGCTCCTGCAACTCGACGTCGACAGCGACCTCGCTCGCGCTGCGCAGCTCCGTCGCGAGCTCTCCAGCGGCCAGGTCGACGACGCCGACCGAATGCGTTCCACTCGCGCCAAGCGGAAGCTCCTGGAGGAGTCCCGTGAGGTGACGGCCAGGCTGCGCGATGTCGCCGACGGCATCATCGCGGCCGGGCTGCTTGAGGGTGGCAAACCGGGACGAGCGCTTGAAGCCCGGTATGAGGATCTAGCAGACGCGCTTTACGCTGCTTTCCCCCAAGGCGGTGTTGACGGTGACCGCAGACGACTTGACACGATACTTGCAGCGGGCCTGACACCCACAGTGGATACCGGCGAAGCCCGTTGGAAGCCTCTCCATTGGGTGATCGAGGCGCCAGACGTAGTAGTGGACCACGGCGGTTTCGATGCGATCATCGGCAATCCGCCATTCCTTGGTGGTCCGAAACTCACAGGCGGGGTTGGAGAAAACGTTAGGGACTGGTATGTCGAGCAGTTGGCCAGCGGCGCTCGGGGTGTGGCGGACATGGTGGCTTACTTCTTCATACGGGCTTATGACCTTTTGCGATACGGTCACGGCACTCTGGGTCTCATCGCGACGAATACGGTCGCCCAGGGGTCTACAAGAGAGGTCGGGCTCGGGAGCCTCGTCGACCGTGGCCTCGCCATATTTCGGAGCGTTCGCACCGCAGAATGGCCCTCTCGCAGCGCAAACCTGAAATACGCGGCAGTCTGGGGAACATCTGCGAAATTGGGAGAGACGTGTCGGTCCCTTGCAGATGGGGTTCTCGTTGGACGCATTTCGTCTCTGCTGGAACCCGAAGGACGAACAAGCGGTGATCCTCGACGTCTGCGGTGCAACCGCGGAGTGTCATTCATTGGCGTCTATGTTTTGGGCAAGGGCTTCGTGCTCGACGACAGAGAGGCCAGCGAAATGATAGCTGCCGACCCTGCCAATGCTGATGTGATCAGGCCTTACCTTAACGGCGATGACATCGCGAGTCGTCCTGACACTTCTCCCAGCCGATGGGTCATCGATTTCCGCAACTGGGACGAAGCTCGATCCAGACAGTACGCGGAGCCTTTTGAGTGGGTCCGTGAACAAGTCCGCCCAGAACGCGCGAAGAACAATCGCAAGGTGTACAGGGAGAGGTGGTGGCAGTTCGCAGAGCGACGGCCTGCTCTCCAGCAGGCCGTTGTTAACCTGGACCGGGTAATCACACTCGCGCGTGTGAGCAAAGCGGTCATGCCTCTGTTCCGACCATCCACGGAAGTGGCCAGCGAGGCGACCGTCGTGTTCGCTTCGGAGAGCGACGAGCTCTTTGCGTTCCTGTCTTCGAATATTCACTATCTCTGGGCACAAAGATATAGCTCGACCCTCGGCAACACTGTGCGCTACGTGCCGTCCGAAGTTTTCGAGACTGTTCCTCTCCCCCCGGCCAACTCGCGGCTGCGTATCGCGGGACGGCACCTGGATGAATCCCGCAAGGAAATCATGACCAGACGCAACCTTGGCTTAACCTCGCTCTATAACAAAGTCAATGACCCCGATAACTCCGACCCCGATGTCGTTCACATGAGAGACATCCACATTGAAATCGACCGGGCCGTCGTTGAAGCGTTTGGGTGGGAAGGCATAAGCCTTCGTCACGGTTATTTCACCTATCGGGAGATACCTCGGTTCATAGTTGATCCGGCCGCCCGTGTCGAGATTCTCGACCGGCTGCTTGAGGAGAATCATCGCCGGGCGGCGCTGGAGGCACAGAACGGCGGCAAGCCGCTGGTCCCGATGGAGCTCGACCTTGATCCGGAGACCGCCCCAGAAGGAGCGATGTTCTAAAATGACCACCGAAACAATTCCGGCCCAATCGGCTACCTCCGCCCAGGTTCGCGACGAGCTCATAGACGTATTGCAGCGCGATTTGATCGGGCCGTGGGGGGACCCGGACGAGACGGTCAACGGCACGCCGCGTGCCCGCTACCTTGTCGGAGCGCTGGCGCCAGTAGCGATCGGCGACGACGACCCGCTGCCTCAGGCAAAGACACAGCCGGAGGTAGACAGCCCGGATGACTTCCGTGACTCCGACGTTGCGGCAGTCCTGGACGCAGAAGCGAGCCGCGAGGTCCAGGGCGTTGTGGACCAGCCGGACGAAGTTATATCGGACGCGGGCGGCGTCGACACCGACGAAGACCGCGGCCCGGAGTCAAAGCTCATCGCGCCGTCGTCGATGGGGCTCCGCTTCCAGGTCGGCCACGACGACGGCAACCTCGTTTTCACAGCACGGTGGGGTCAATACGCGTCCCGCCGGGAGACCGATGAGGACGGCCGCACGCAGACTTTCTATGACCGGACCGACCACGTTGAGCCGCGGACGATCGACATTGCGGCAATCGGTGCTGGTCAGACGCATACCGAAGTGATCATTGAGGGCCATGTCGCTATCTCGGTCGAAGTCTTCGAGCACGACGGGCTGCGGGTGGTAGAAGCCGCCCTCCAGAACACCAAGGTCACCGGCAAAGAGCTCCCGCCCAAGGTGTGGCTGTTCCAGACCCAGCTGGAAGTCAGCGCCGAGGACGGGAGCGCAGTGTTCCGTCCCACCCGCGACGCGCTTGAGCAGGCACGTGATTTCGGCGACCCCGAAGTGCTGCAGCTCGATCTCCTGTACCGCGATCGCCTTGAGTTCGCCGTCGGCCGCACGGCCTCCGCCACCTGGACCCTGCCGGACCCAACGTCCCGCACCGCCACCGCGGTGCGGACCACCTGGCTGCCCACCGCCGAGGTCCCGCAGACCCTTGCACCCACAATCGAGGGCGCCGAGATGAGCATGCGGCTGCTGATGGACGCGTCTCCTCAACAGCTTGAGAAGTACCTGACGCCGTTGATCGACGGCTATGAGAAGTGGCTCAGCGATCGCCGCACCGACGCTGAGGCCCTGCCGGAGCACCTCCAGAAGGTCGCCGAGACGGGGATCAAGGACGGCGAGGACGCGCTCAAGCGTCTGCGCGCCGGCCTGAATCTGCTGACGAATACTGATCCGACCGTCCGCGCCAGCGAACAGGCACGCAAAGCCTTCGCCTTCATGAACCGCACCATGCGCGACCAGCGCATCCGGTCCCAGATCGCGGCGCTCCGGAACGCAGACCGCGATATCACCGTTCGAGATGCCACCGCGACAATCGAAGGAAAAGGTGATAGTGCTGCATCCTGGCGGGCATTTCAGCTCGCGTTCATCCTGATGCAACTGCCGTCGATCGTCGACCCGACGGTGCCTCGGCGGTCCGGTGACTTGCCCCGAGCGGAGCTCCTGTTCTTCCCCACGGGTGGTGGCAAGACCGAGGCCTACCTGGGGCTCGCGGCTTTCACGTTCGGCATCCGCCGCCTCCAAGGCGTCATTGAGACGCCCGGCGGTCTGATTGACGGCCGCGACGGTGTCGCCGTGCTGATGCGGTACACGCTCCGCCTGCTCACCTCTCAGCAGTTCCTGCGTGCCACCACGCTCATGTGCGCCGCCGAAGTAGTGCGGCGTGAAGACCCAGCGACCTGGGGCCAGGAACCGTTCCGCATCGGCCTTTGGGTAGGCTCAAGCGTCAGCCCGAAACGCTTTGCTGAGGCGGAACAACAGGTGCGCGACGTACGCAACGACGACGGCAACTCTGCCTACGGTCTCACGGTGCTCCAGTTCAGCAGCTGCCCCTGGTGCGGGACGCCAATTAACCCCAAGGCGGATGTCGTAGCTGTCAAGACGACCCAGCGCATTCACGTGTACTGCGGGGACAAGCTCGGGCGGTGCCCGTTCTCAGCCGGAGGCAGTGCAATCGATGGTCTTCCCGTGCTCACCGTGGACGACGAGATCTACCGGAATCCACCGACCTTCCTCCTGGCGACCGTCGATAAGTTCGCGAGACTCGCCCGCGAGGGTGAGGCTGCGAGCCTGTTTGGCTACGTGTCTCAGCGGTGCGAACGGCACGGCTACAAGCACCCGGACACGGTGACCTCTGTGTGCGGAGCTAGCGGCCACACCGCAAAATCGGAGGGTGGGAGAACCTATCCGAAGGCCATCGTGAAGGATGTGGACCGGCTGCGTCCGCCGGACCTCATCATCCAGGACGAACTCCACCTCATCACCGGCGCGCTCGGCACTGCAGTGGGATTGTTCGAAGGAGCAATAGACACGCTTTCAACGTGGGGGTACGGCGCTGCCGACAGCCCCGCGCTAGTGAAGCCCCTGGTTATTGCGTCCACCGCGACCGTGAGGAACGCCCGGGATCAGGTGATGAAGCTCTATGCGCGCCAGGTGCAGATCTTCCCACCCCAAGTCCTATCGGTGACAGACACCTTCTTTTCGAAGGAAGTCACCATTAGCGAGAAGGACCCTGGCCGGCGTTACGTCGGGGTATGCGCCCACGGGGCCCGCCTGACCCTGGCAGAGATCCGGGTCAGCGAAATTCTGCTCCTCGCCGGACAGAAGCTGTTCGACGCCCATGGTGCGGCGGCGGAGCCGTATGTGACGCTGGTTGATTACTTCTCCGCCACCCGGGAGCTGGCCGGCATGCGCCGCTATCTCGAAGACGACATCGTCACCCGAACCAGCAACCCCGACAAAGACTCCGGTTACCCCCGGCGGGGGTCCAGTGGGCTGCGGATCGGCGAATTGACGTCCCGCATCTCGTCAGCGGATATATCGAAGACGCTCACCACCCTCGGGGTCCCTTTTGACCCGGACCGGGATACGACTGAGGCTAAACGGGAATATGGTGTGCGGGCCGCAGCCGCCAAGAAGGCCGGCAGGAAGCTTCCGCCGCGGGACATGCCGTATGACGTGGTCCTCGCTACCTCCATGCTCCAGGTCGGTGTGGATGTGCCGCGGCTTGGCTTGATGCTGGTGGTTGGCCAACCGAAGAACACTGCGGAGTATATTCAGGCGTCTTCGCGCGTTGGTCGTGAAGCCTCGAAACCCGGCCTCGTGGTGACGCTCGCCAACCGGTCCCGGCCGCGGGACATGGCGCACTATGAACAGTTCGAGCACTACCACGACACGTTTTATGCGCACGTCGAAGCGCTGTCGGTGACCCCGTTCTCCGACGCCGCCTTGGAGCGGGGCCTGACTGGCGTGCTGGTGTCGGCGGCCCGCGTCGCCGACCAACGGAATGAGCCTTCGCTCTCGCCCGAAATCGGGGCTGGGACGATCGCGCAGCGGCGAACGTTTGTCGACACGCTTGTCGACCGGCTCGTCACACGGATCAAAATTGCCAGCGGCGGGGACGACGCGGTAGCGGACGCCGCCAAAAGCAAGCTCATCCTGCGCCTCGACAAGTGGACGGACGAGTCGGACAAGTGGTCAGGCGCCTTGACTTATCAAAAGGAATCTCTGGGCGGTGGGCAGATTGTGTCACCCCTGCTGGTGAGCCCGGAGACAGTGGTTCCTGACGAAGACAGTCGTCTGTTTCAAGTGGCCAACTCGATGCGCGAAGTTCAGCCCGAGATCAATCTCCTTGTAACACCGATTGTTGGCAGACTAGCGGAGCCTCTAAGTGCAACTGCGCCGAAATGGGTCTTCTCGAAGAAGGATGCGAAATGAGTCAAGTCGTAGAGGAAGAGGCATCCAGCGTCGCCGGAGTAGTGGCCAACCCGTTTGGGGAGCTAGAAGCTGTCGGCGCGAAGAACCACAGCCGCGTCGGCTCGGTACGACCTAGCGCTCTGCTGTACACCTCGGGCATTGGGGCTACAGTGGATATGCCTCACATAGCGGTGATGCCCCAAGGGCTTGACGCTTGGGAGATCGCTTACTCGAAGCAGGGCGGCCCGCAGCTGGTCTTGGTGCCGCGGCTGCTTGCGGCGGTACGGAAGATGTTGCCTCGCGTCGAAGAGCTGCGGCAACCCCCCTGGGTGCCGGAGAAGGCCCATGAAGGTGGCACTCCGATCGGAATCCCGACCCGAGTGTTCCCTCAGTGGCTGCGCTGCACCGGCTGCGACCTGTTGGCGCCTATCTCGGAGTCGACCAAGTTCGAGTTCGTGAACACCAGCAAGCACCGCCCTGACAAGGCGCAGTTCGTGCACAAAGCGTGCAAGGGTCGCCCAAAGAAGGGCCAGAAGCAGGGCACTTTGGAAGCGCGGCCGCGCCTAGCCGTGCCTGCCCGTTACTTGATCGCCTGTACCGACGGGCACCTCGACGAGTTCCCTTATGTCGAGTGGGTGCACGGCGCCGACGGCGACCCCGTGAAGTGCAAGGTCGCCAAGCCTGAGATGCGAATGATGGAATGGCGCTCGAACCTCGGACCGCAGGTGAAGATCTCTTGCGTGGCCTGCGACGCCTCACGAAATATAGCTGAGCTCACGCGGGCCGGCGGAGAAGAGATGCTTCCCGACTGCCGCGGACGGCACCCACACCTTCCCACTTACGCGCCGGCCGACAATCCGTGTCAAGCGGACGTTAGGCTGATGCTGCTGGGCGCTGCGAACCAGTGGTTCCCAGCGTCGGTGAGCGTGCTTGTACTGCCTGCGCGCAAGAACATTACGACCGCGGACGTGGCAGAGACAGTGAAGGGACTGCCGGCCGTCACCTTCGCAGATGTGCACACGCTCGATGACTTAGTCGGGTGGCGGAAGTACGGCCCGAAGGATGTCCGCACGATCTTTGACGGAATCGCAGATGACGCCCTGTGGAACGGAATTCAGGTCGCTCGAGGCCAGGCAGTCGCTGAACCCGAGTCCTCACCTTCGGGTTTCGATCCGATCAGCCTGCTGGAACCAGAGTGGGACACCCTCGTTCACCCCAAGGATTTCGAGCGCGAAGACCGAAAGGCTGGCTTCCGCGTGCGGCCGGTGGAGGTGGCATCGGCCCTGCGGCCGGTTCTGTCCCACGTCGTCGCGGTGGAGAGGGTCAAGAAGGCCAACGCGTTCATCGGTTTTACGCGCATCGATGCCTTGGACCGTGTAGGCGACGCTCCCAACCGGATCGCTCCGCTCGTCCAGTCAGGGAAGCCGAAGTGGGTTCCCGCAACGGAGGACCGCGGCGAAGGAGTATTTCTGCGCTTCGATGAGGACGTGATTCGCGCCTGGGAGGACGGCGTACTCGAATCCAAGGTGTGGCAGTCCCATGTAGCCGCTCACGAGCGCAACGTCAAGAGGCGCCAGAGTCGCACCGCGGTGGCGATCGATCCGGCAGACCGAATGCCGCCGCCGCGATACTGGGCGCTGCACACGATGTCGCATTTGCTCATCCGTGAGATGGCAATGTCCAGCGGCTACGGCTCGGCGTCACTATCTGAGCGTCTTTACGCATGGCGTGAGACGGACGACCGCCCGGCTGCCGCAGGCATTCTGATCGCCACGACATCCCCCGACAGCGAGGGAACTCTCGGAGGGTTGGTTGACCTGGCCAGGACGGAGCGGCTGGAAGGTGTATTCCGAAATGCGCTGCGCCGGGCGGAGCGGTGTTCATCGGATCCGATTTGTGCGCATCGCGTGCCCAGCGGTCAGGAAGACTTCCTGCACGGTGCGGCCTGCCACTTCTGCCTGTTCGTGTCGGAGACGTCCTGCGAGAAGGCTAATCGCTTCCTCGACCGTCGCTTCGCTTTGAAACTGAATGCAGGGCCTGAGCACGCGGTAGAAGGTCTGCTCCAACCGGTGCTCGAAACTTTCGGAGGCTAGGCGTCGTGGCAGATGCATTGCTTCAGTTGGCGCAGGCCCTGACTGCCTCGCAGGCGACGAGCATCGCCGCATCATTGGAAATCGACGGGCGGCTGGACCGAGCAGCATCGTTCTTGCCAGACTCCTCGCGTGCCGCGGTAGATCTGCTCGGCAAGGCGCTCGCGTTGCTCGGTGAACCAATGCAGTTGGCATCGGTGCTACGTGGATACGCGGCCGCAGGGAATCGGGCGCCGGCCCCGCCTCGGGCAGTCTGGAGCGGTCCGAGCTTCCAGGGCGATGGCGACCACACAACCGCAGCTGTCGCACACCTGGTCGACGAGGCGAAAGAAGACGTTCTCGCCTCGACCTACTCCGCGACGCTCGACTCGCCCTTCGTTCAGGCCCTATGGCGAGCAATTGCGAGGGGCGTATCGGTTACGATCGTTTTGGAAGAAGCGAGGATGGCCGAGACGTCCCAAGCTCTCCAGTGCAGACTCCAAGGGGCACGATTTCTGAAGTATATACCCCAGAATGGCGCGTACGGAGTTCAACATTCGAAGGTCGTCATCGTCGACTCTGCCACTGCTTTGGTGACCAGCGCAAACCTCAGTGACGCCGCAGCACATGGAAATCTGGAAGCCGGTGTGCTAGTCCGAGACTCGGACTTCGCATCGAAAATGCGTCGACGGTTCGCCGCATTGCTCACCGCCGGAACTCTACAGAGGGTGTAAAGCTACTTAATGTCGTCCTGTTCGGTCGTGACGCACCGGACTGCTGGCCGCGACGGAGCCACTGTCAGTGACGAATTTCCAGATATCTCCGCCGCCAGCATCACAAACCATTCGTTCATCACCGATCATTCGTTCCATGAGAAGTCCTGACGACGTCTCCGGCTTGTTTGCCATTCGAGAGGATTCCTACGAAGGCCATTGTGAGACATAGTGACACGGTACGGACGTAAAATATGTGTGCGTGATTGGAAATCTGATGGCCAAAGGATGTACTCTAATGCCTTAGAGGGGGTTCTCCAGTATCTAGGATGGGGATATCTGACTAGTCCGGAATAGTTATGTAGTCCCCTATGAGCGGCCAAACGGCCGCTGGGTCATTCAATTGCAGTGGCTTTGATGGATGATGATAGTTGTATCGGTTCGAAAAAAACTAGGTAGATACTGGAGAACCTCGTCGTCTAACCGTAGGTATTTGAGATTCTTGGTAAGCAGTATTTTCCGATGTGCTTGAGGTGACCGGTGAAGGACAATGCCAGCTGACAATCTTATGGAGGACCTGGAGCATTTAGCTTCGTTCGTCGAAGTTAGCCTTCCATTCGTCCGAGGTGTATCAGAACACAGGATTGATGCATACAGGGAATTCAACCTAAAAAAGTCTGATGGGGCTTCGATCCGAAAGATTGCCGCCCCGATTGAAGATCTTGCTAAAGTTCAGCGTTGGATCCTGGACAACGTATTGACCCGGTCCAGGATCAGCCGCTGTAGCTTCGCCTATCAAAAAAACGTCTCCATTAAGAATTGTGCAGAGAAGCATTTAGGCGCGCGTTGGATGGTCAAACTTGATCTTCAGGACTTTTTTCATAACATTGATGAGCGTCAGGTTTCCAAAATCTTTCGTCAGCTCGGTTACGATGACGTGTTGTCCGGCCAATTGGCAAGAGTTTGCACGCGAAGATCGTCAAAGAAAGTTCCCGGATTGCCTAAGTATAAGGCTATACGAGACAGTATGGGCAAAACTGAGGAATACGATTGTCGCAGGCTTGGCTACTTATCCCAGGGGTCTCCCACGAGCGGTAAGCTTGCGAACATTGTAGCCGCAGAGTTAGATCGTTCTTTGTTGAAGTTAGCAAATCTCTATGGTTTGTGCTATACGCGCTATTCAGACGATCTGGTCTTTTCATCGAAGAGAAAGTTCACGCGCGTTGAAGCTCTTCAGATAATCCGGCATGCGCGTAGCGAGGTTGCCGCGAATGGATTTAGAATCAATGAAAAGAAAATCAAGATAAGTCCGCCCGGATCGCGGCTCATAGTACTCGGGCTTCTCGTCAACGGAGATTCTGTGCGTCTGACGGCGAATTTCAGGAATCGTCTTAAATGGCATGTCTACGGTGTGAAAAGATTTGGTATGCAAGGCTATTTAACGTCTCAGGGTTTCATCAATAGTGAGACCTATATTGGCCATGTGGATGGACTATTTCATTACGCAATGGACATTGAGCGGGAGTGGACTTGCCGACTTTATACTGAGTGGCTTACTCTAAAAGATTTCTTACCGGAGAATGCCCTGGAGGATATCGTTTCTGTGATGGTGGCTGCGGATTAGTTCCTCAAGACCGGAACCCGCTTAGCTGTAGCTGTGTCAATGAGCGAGTACCTGGGCGGACGGCGCAACGACTTGACCATAGGTTGGAGACTGTAGCACTGGCTACGGCCCGGCAAGAGATGCTCGCTGCACGCATACGATCCGGACACAGATCCGGAGGCGGCGGACAGAGCGCCGCACCAGCCCCATGCACCTTGTCCACGTCCTCCACGATAGATGATGTGACGGCCGATTTAGGGATGTTGGCGGTGACATTGACCAGGAAGGCCTTGCCGACTCCGGCGTTGGATGTGGGAGCGTCGGGGTGGATCACCCCAAACAAAAATGTGAGTCCGGCCTGATAGACATCGACACAAACGGAATTACTTCATTTGCCGTACTAGTCTGAATCCGGGAGCGCTCAATGCCGGCAGCGCTGCGGCTGAGTTGGGGGAACTGCTGTGGGCTTGTCCAATCGGGAATTTATCGGGCGCGCGCTGGACATCATGTCGGGCGGGCTCGAACCTTTCATCCGAAACACCATGGCCGAGGCGGCGCCGGGTCTTGAGTGGACGCGGGTCCTGGAACACAAGGATGATCTCGAGCACCGCGAGCCCAAACTCTACAAGCCGACCGACCCGCAGGTGCAACTGCGGATGCTCACCGAGCGGCTGGGGAGCCTGGGTTTTCCCTTCAACCTCTCGCCCGATGCCCGTGCTTACGCCAGCGAAATGCGGCAGGTCCGCAACCTGTGGGCGCACAATGAATTGTTCAGCGACGACGATGTGCTGCGTTACCTGGATACGTCGGCGCGGTTGCTGGAGGCCATCGGCGCCTCCGAGAATGCAGAACAGGCCAGAGACCTTTTGCGTGAGGCGCGGGCCAGGGAGTTTGTGGGCAAGGAACTGGAGCCGCCTGCCACCGGCCCTCTAAGTGCCACAGCCGAAGACATCATTCCGGGACCGGGGCTGATTCAGGAACCGGATGAAGAAGGACCGGCAGGGCGGGAGACTGCCTCCAATCCGCAGAAGGCCAACGTCAGCATGGCCATCGAGTCGGCGGCGGAGCTTAGCTACGTCATGGCGTACAACGGCCGGCGGATCGTGAGCCGGCTGACGATCAACAACCGTGGACCCGAGCTGCGCGGAGCGGTATTGAAGCTGACGGTCACCGGCGAGTCCGGCACGGTGTCAAAACCGTCAGAGCATTACCTGGATCTGCCGGCCCACAGGACGGTGACGATCCAGGACCCGGACCTTCAGTCCGATCCGGCGTCGATGCTGCAGCTGCAGGACAGACAGCGGGGAACCGTGCAGGCCGTCCTCGAGGCGGACGGTGAGGCTGTCGCCGTCGCAGCTGAGGGCATTGACCTGCTGGCCGCGCACCATTGGGTTGGACGGCCGGGTCTGCTCTCGCTGGAATCACTGGCGGCTTTCGTCCAGCCGAACCATCCCGCTATTGCGAAGCTGTGCTCCGAGGCATCGGACCTGCTCAAGGCCAAGACCGGCAGCGGGTCGCTGCAGGGGTACCAGGCCGGACCGGAGCGGGCGGATGACATAGCCGAGGCCATCTTCATGGCGATGAAGAACCGCGGCATCCGCTACAGTGAACCCCCGGCCTCGTGGGGGCAGCAGGCCCAGCGGGTGCGCACGGCAGAAGAGGTGCTGGAGGGCCGTTTCGGTACCTGCCTGGACACCACCGTCGTGCTGGCGGCTGCGCTGGAGTTCGCCGGTCTTCAGGCAACCCTTTGGCTCGTGGAGGGGCACATCTTCCTCGGCTACTGGCGGGACGAGGCGAATTTCCAGACCCCTGCGCTGGAGGAACCGGATCTGCTGGTCAATGCGATCGACATGGGCCGGATCCGCCTGATCGAAACGACCAAGGTCACTGATGTCGAGTCCTGGAGCATGGACGAGCTGCACAACAAGCCCTACGTGCGCTACCTGACGGGCGATCTGGACGAGGTCCTCGGTGTCGTCGATGTGTTCGCGGCACGCTATGCCGGCGTCCGGCCGATCCCGGCCAGGTTTACGGACGACGGCGGCAAGGTCGCCGTCGTCGAATACACCCCGCCCAGGCGGGAGGTGACGGGCGCAGCCCCGGCAGCTGCGCCGTCGGCAGCTCCCGGCACACGGCAGCGACCGGACATGCCGGCACGTGTCAGCCAGTGGAAGAATACACTGCTGGATCTGAGCCTTCGCAACCGGCTGATCAACTTCACCAAGACCGCTAGATTCCCGCTCGCTGTTCCGGATGACAGGGTGGGCCAGTTCGAGGACATGATTAACGGCGGAACCTCGATCACCCTGATGCCTTCGGACGACGTCTCCGCCATGCAGTCCGAGCGCGGGATCCGGTTCGGGCGGGACCTGCCCCAGGACCAGCTGGCGGACATTCTCGTCAACCAGAAGGCCGTCTTCGCCGACGTCACTAGTGACGCGTACCAGACCCGCATGCGGAATCTGGCCTACAAGGCGAAGACACTGGTGGAGGAAACGGGGGCCAACAATCTTTACCTCGCACTCGGCTCGCTCGTGTGGAGCATCGACGGCAAGGAGCTGCGCTCGCCGCTAGTCCTGGTGCCGGCGCGGCTGCGCCCAACCACCAAACAGGGCCCTTACCGCATCAGCCTGGATGATTCTGGCACGTCGACGCCGAACTACTGCCTGCTCGAGAAGCTGAGACTGACCCATGGGCTGGAAATTCCCGGGTTGGCGGAGCCGTTGGAGGACGGTTCCGGGATCGACTTGCAGGCTGCCTTCGGCGCCGTCCGGAGCGCGGTGGCCGAAAAGGGCCTGCCGTTCCGGGTAGAGCAGACCGTTGACCTGTCCATCCTGCAGTTCGCGAAGTTCCGGCTTTGGAAAGACCTGGATGAGAACTGGGAAGAACTCTCGCACAATGCCCTGGTGAAGCACCTGATCCACACCCCGACGGAATCCTTTGCGGACCCGGTGAGTGGAACGGCGGAGGCGGACCTGGACGAGCTGGCCGCGAAAGTGCCGATTCCGGCGGATTCCTCTCAGCTGCGGGCTGTTGCGGAGGCGGTCGCCGAGAAGACCTTCGTCCTTGAGGGCCCTCCGGGGACAGGCAAGTCCCAGACCATTACCAATCTGCTCACACGCGCCATTGTTGAGGGCAAGCGGGTCCTCTTCGTCGCAGAAAAGCGCGCCGCGCTGGACGTAGTGCAGAAGCGCCTGGACGAAGTCGGGATGGGCGTATTCTCGCTCGATCTGCACGACAAGGGGAGCAAGCCCGCTGCTGTACGAGAACAGATCAGGCTGGCGCTCGAGCACACCGCGGACCCGGACCGGCAGGGTCTGGACGCCGCCCTGGGGACACTGCACAACGCCCGCCGCGGACTCGTCCGCTACGCCTCCCGTCTGCACGAGGAAAACGGGGCGGAGCTGTCCCTGTACAGTGCCCGCACGCAGGAACTGGCCGTGGGGGAAGAGGTTCAGGCGCTGCACGTGCCGGAGGATTTTGCCGGACGCGTGTCACTCGACGCCCTGCAGCAGCTGCGCAGCTTGCTCGCCGAGCTGCCGGACACGGCGGAGCCTGCCGGGCCCGGCGAACGGCATCCGTGGGGCTTCATCGATCAGCCACTGTCCCCAGAAGGGGCACGAGCGGTGGCTGCCGCCGCGCGCAGTCTTCAGACGTCACTGGAACAGCTGCCTGCATCACCGGAGCTCCTCAAGGTCCTGCTCGCCGCCCGCATGCCCGCCGACCTGACCAACCTGGCCGCCCTGCTGCGCAGCGGCAATGTCGATATGGCCGTGCTAGACGAGGTCAACAGTGACCGTTGGAGCGTTGCCGTCCGCACGCTCGGCAGCCAGATGGCCGCATTCGTCGCCGCCTCCCATCCGGGGCTGGACAAGGTGACACCCGAGGCGCTGGATCTGCCCGTCGCGGACATCCACGCGCAGGCCGTTGCAGCGGCAGAATCCGGCTTCTTCGGGCGGAGGAAGCGGCTGATCGCGGTCCGGGACCAGCTCGCCTCGGTGATCCGGCCCGGCGTCGAAATCAAGCCGAAGGAACTACCCGGGCTGACAGGCGCCCTGATGAACGTCCAAGGTGCGGTCCGCGGATTCGCTGACTATGCCGGCTCCGTTCCCGGCGTAGCGCTGCCGGTCTCCTGGAACCCGCTCACCGAGCCGGGTCAGGAGTACCTGCGCAACAACGTCCAGTGGCTGGAGTGGGCGGCCTCGCTCGTGAAAGTCGACGGCGCGCCGGACCCGGCGGAGTTCCTGCCGACGCTGCGTGCCTTTCTCCGGGCCCGTACCCCGGTGGACGCGGCGGCGGTGGAAATTGTCGCCGCGCTGGCGCGCGCCGCAACAGATTTGATGGCCGCAGCCCGGCTGACCGATGAAGGGCTGCAGGCATGGCTGGGCGGCCAGCGCCTGCTCGAACGTTGGGAACAGACGAGCCGGGGGCGAGACCTGGACAAGTCCGCCGCGGCGTCCCTGGGTCGCTGGCTGGCGTTCATCGAACAGCTGGAACTGCTGCGCGCGGCCGGGCTTGTCCAGGCGCGGGAGCAGCTGATGCTGGGCCACATTGAGTCCGCCGACGCCGGCCGGGCGTTTGAGCGAGGCCTTGCCTTGGCCTCACAGCAGGAACGTGAGGGTGCTACCGGGCTGGACCGGTTTGAGCCCCGGAGCCACGAAAAAATGATCACAAGGTTCACCACAGGCTCGCGGCATATTCGCGAGTATCTGAAGGCAGCGCTGCCCGACGAAATCCTGAAATCGAGGCGCTTCGATGCGGAGGCCAAAGCCGGACAGATGGGGAAACTTCAGCGCCAGCTGAACTACAAGTCCGGGGGACTGCGAGTGCGGCCGCTGCTGGAAACGTACGGCGAACTCATCACCCAGATCATGCCCTGTGTTCTCGTCAGCCCGGACTCTGTGGCGCGGTTCTTCCCGGCGAAAGCGGATCTCTTTGACCTAGTGGTCTTCGACGAGGCATCCCAGATCCGGGTAGCCGACGCGGTCGGCGCCATGGGACGCGGCCGCTCCGTCGTCGTCGTCGGCGACAGCAAGCAGATGCCTCCCACCTCCTTCGCCGAGACCACCATGGAGAAGGACGAGGACACCGAGCTGGCCAACGAAACCGTGGAGGATGAGGAGTCCATCCTGTCCGAGTGCGTGCTGGCACGCGTTCCGCGGCAGTGGCTGTCCTGGCATTACCGTAGCCAGGATGAATCGCTGATCGCCTTCAGCAACCAGCAGTACTACGACAGCAAGCTTTCATCCTTTCCGGCACCGGTGCATGGCGCGGCTGATCCCGGGATCAACGGCTATGGCATCAACTTCGTTCGAGTGGACGGGCACTTCAACCGTTCCGGCGCCGGGAAGCTGCTGCGGACCAACCCGGTGGAGGCGGAGGCCGTGGTCGGCGAGATTCGACGGCGTTTTGAGGCCTCGCCGGAGGACTATCCGTCCATCGGCGTCGTGACTTTCAACCTCCAGCAGCGTGCGTACATCGAATCCCTGCTGCGGGATTCCGACGATCCGCGCATTGCCGAGGCACTTGACGCTTCCGACGGTCTGTTCGTAAAGAATCTTGAGAACGTCCAGGGCGACGAGCGCGACACCATCCTGTTTTCCACCGGCTTCAGCAAGAATGACCGAGGCTATCTGCCCTTGAACTTCGGACCGCTGAACCGCAGCGGCGGCGAACGGCGACTCAACGTCGCCGTCACCCGGGCTCGCCGTCAGGTCGTCGTGTTCTCCAGCTTTGATCCGTCCGAACTGCGGGCGGAGGAAACCTCCTCCGTGGGCATCAAGCATCTGCGCAGTTATCTTGAACTCGCAGCTCATGGCACCGGCTCGCTGCCCTTCGACGGCCGCAGGAAACCGGCGGTTGACCGGCACCGCGAGCAGATCGCCCTTGCCCTGCGCGACCGTGGACTCGTGGTCACTACGGACGTCGGACTCTCGGACTTCAAGGTGGATCTGAGCGTGGCGCTGCCCGAGAATCCGGACCGGCCGGTGATGGCGGTGCTGCTGGATTCACCGGCCTGGGCTTCGCGGGGAACCGTGGGGGACAGGGACGGGCTGCCGTCCGACGTGCTCTCACGGATGCTACGCTGGCCGGCCGTCGAGCGTGTGTGGCTGCCCGAGTGGCTTTCCGATTCGGCCGCGGTGCTTGAGCGGCTCGAGAAAGCGGCACGGCGGGAAGACGGTGCCTTTGCCGATGACGTGTCGGTGCCTGACGGCGAAGCCGACAGGCCGACTCCGGAATGGCACGTTGACGCTGACGTCCTTAGCGGTGCCGTTCCTCAGAACGCCAAACTAGATTCTGAGGCGCCCGTTGCTGTTGTCGTGGAAGAAATAGAAGGCCCGACGTCGTCAGGGGAAAAGACGTACGAGCCGGTCCGAGGCGCATCGGAAGCGGTTGTTCTCGATGCCAGGGTGAAGCAGTTTTCGCCCTGGACTTTCCGAGGAGCTGGCGGGATTGACGTCCTGGACTCGCTGACGTATTCATCGAAATCCCGGGCGCTGGTGGCGGCCGTCATTGCGCAGGTGGTCGAGGTGGAGGGGCCGATCCACACCGATCGGCTGGCCAAACTTGTCTGCGCTGAGTTTGACCTCAACAAGGTGAACAGCCAACGGGCGAAGTCCGTGCTGCGTCAGCTCGAAACCAAGCGCTTTCATGTAGACAAGGACTCCTTCGTCTGGCCGGCAGGTATGGATGGCACGATTTGGACGGGTTATCGCGAAAATGATGCGGATGTTGAGCGGAAGATCGAGCACGTGAGCAAGATCGAGATCGCTAACGCGATGGTGGACGTGTGCCACGCTGCCGCGGGGATCCATCTTGAGGAACTCAAACGCCAAACAGTTCGCGTGTTCGGCGGCAAACGCGTCACAGTCGGTATCGGTGCGAGGTTGGAGGAGGCTCTCAATGATGCTGTGCAGTCGGGCAAGCTGCGGAAGGATCCCTCAGGGCTGGTAAGAGCGGCGTAGCCATCACATCACGCTTGAAGAGCCTCGGAATATGCGGCAATAGTTCGAGCTGCGCCATACCGCCTTGGTGGTACGCGACGACGGGATCGACCGTGACTTCTCCGCCGCGGGCAGCCCACCATCGGCGTCCACTACCGGGACCACGTGTCAGACCCGCGGCTGGGCACGCCGGACGCCGAGCACTTCAACCAATCGGTGTCGATCACCGCCGGTGATCTGTTGCTCGCCGGGGCGCTGCGGCTGGTCGGCCGGGCGGCAACCGGTCTGCCGCAGGTTGATGAATTGACCGCTACCGCGCACGACGCCGTCTTCGCGTCCGCCGCCGGCGAGCTGGAGGACGTGCTCTTTTCCGCCACCACGGACAGGCCTCCGACGCTACGCGTCGGGCTCCGGATTAGCAGTGTCCGTCCGGTCGATCACGCGGCCGGTTCCGGCGATTTCACGTGCGAGCTCGATGCCGTCCTTGGCCTCCTGAAGGGACGGATACGTCACCGATTCGGCCATGAGATTTCCCTTGCCGTCCAGCATTCTGACCCGGTAGCCGCCGTCGGGCGCCTTGATCACTTCGAAATGCCCAGCCATGTCATGCGTTCCTGTCCACGAGGATTCCACGGCGCTGTGGAGTCCAAACAGTATGCCATCCGGCGTTTGCTGCCGTCTTGAGCCCTTGCCACACGTGCCCGCCGCGAGGAGAGTGGACAGTACGCTGACACGCTAGCGAAGGGAAAAAACCCATGCAGATCGACAAGCAGCAGATCATCGATTTCCTCAAGCAGCAGGGAAAAGAGGACCAGGCAGTTGCGGCAGATGCAGAACTGCCGGAGAAGGTGGACACCGAGCGCGACTCCGGGCTGTTGTCCAGACTGGGCATCGACGTCGACGCGCTCCTCGGCAAGCTCCCCGGAGGGTTGGGCGAGAAGCTGGGCGGCATGAAGGACAAGCTCGGGGGGTTCGGATAACAAACGCTTCCGCCTGAAGCGGCTCTGCGCGCGGCGCCCGGAGACCGCCTAGCGGTTGGCTCCGGGCGTTGCCGTGCCCGCCACCATTGGATTTATCGGGAGCCAGGCCGGACCGATGGCGAACGTATCCTGCCGCGACACGTTAAAGCCGGCGGCAGCGATCGCCGCCGCGGTGTTCCGGTTGGGCTCACATCCCTGCGCAGCGAACGACCACACGGGCCGCAGCAGGTCCTGCACTTTGCCGTGCGCGCCAGGGCCGCGGACGTGCTCCAGGAAGAGAAGCTTGCCGTCCGGCTTGAGCACGCGCTTGGTTTCGACCAGCGCCGATGCCTGGTCGGGGACGCTGCACAGCACCAGGGTGAACACCACGGCGTCCACACTCGCGTCCTCGGCCGGCAGGTCCTCGGCGACCGCATCCACGACGCGCAGCGTTGCGGAGTGGGACCCCACCCTGGACTCCAGTCGCTTGCGCATGTTCGGGTCCGGCTCGACCAATGTCACGGAGCACCCCGACGGGAAGTAGGGCAGATTCGCGCCGGTGCCGGCGCCGACGTCGTACACAATCCCGCTCAGCCCGGACAGCAAGGCCGCGCGGTGCGACGCGAGCTCCGCCGGTTCGCGACGAATGACGGCATCATATTGCGCGGCGAACAGCGCGCTTCGCAGTCCCATGAGCGTGGTCCTTTTGTTCGGCTCCGGAGCAGGGCCCTGGTGTCGACCATACTCCGGTGCCCGGCGGAAGGGAGGACGTTCAGGCCGACCGTGTGGTTTCCTCCGGTTCTTCGTGCTGCTCCCGTCCGGCCGCACGTTCCTTGGCCGCCTTGAGCTGCCGGTGCAGCGAAGCGTTGTCCTCTTCAAGCTCCAGGACCTTGCCGACGCCGGCCAGGTTCACGCCGTCGTCCACGAGCTCGCCGATCCGGCGGAGGCGGTCGACGTCGTCCTGGCTGTACCGCCGCGTGCCGCCCGCCGTGCGCTCCGGTTCCAGCAGGCCGCGGCGTTCGTACAGGCGCAGGGTCTGCTCGCCCACGCCCACGATGTCGGAGACCACGGAGATGCCGTAGACGCCCTGGTCCGTCCGCGGCCGCTTCTTCTCGCTTGCCAAAATTCCTCCAAAAACCGACTTGCAAACATAGTAGCGCAGAGTCATAATATCTATGCGCTCAGACATAGATTAGGTGAGCGTCAATGAGAAGAACTGAAGGAGGCTGCCATGTTGATGAGAACTGATCCCTTCCGTGAGCTGGACCGCCTGACCCAGCAGGTCTTCGGAAACCAGGCACGCCCGGTGGCGATGCCGATGGATGCGTGGCGCGAAGGCGAGGAGTTCGTCGTCGAACTCGACCTGCCCGGTGTCGATCCGTCCACCATCGACCTGGACGTGGAGCGCAATGTCCTCACGGTTGCTGCGGAGCGCAAGTCCAAGATCGAGGACGGCAAGGAAATCGTTGCCGCCGAACGGCCCAGCGGCACCTTTAGCCGCCAGCTGATCCTGGGCGACACGCTGGATACGGACAAGGTCACGGCGAACTACGAGGCCGGCGTGCTGGCCCTCCGGATCCCCATCCGGGAGCAGGCCAAGCCGCGCAAGATCGAGATCAAAGGCGGAGACACCAAGCAGATGATCGACGCCTGACCTGTGGGATCGCAGCCGGTGGTGACGCCCGGGGACGGGCGGAACCACCGGCTGGCCATGAGCGGCGTAAGCTTCCGGCAGCAGGAGGGAGGCCAGCATGGGCGATGCCGACTTCTACGCCATCCTGGGCGTGTCGCCCGATGCCAGCGATGCGGACATCAGGCGCGCCTACCGGTCCTTGCTGCGCGTGCATCATCCCGATCTGAACCACGACGGCGATGCGCCGCGGTCGCGTGCCGACGGTTTGGCGATGGGTGCCATCCTGCAGGCTTACTCGGTCCTGGGTGACGTGGGCCTCCGGGCAGATTACGACCGCGGACGCCGGGTGGGCAGCAGGCGCGGCCAAACGGCGGCGGCTTCGTCCGGCGGTCGACGCGGCGACCAAACGGCAGCTTCGCCCGGCGGCGGGCAGGCGGCTTCGCCGGGACGGCCCGCGACGCCCAGGACGCGTCCGCGCCCTGCGCCCGGAGTGCGCCCGGCCATGCAGGTGGCGGATCCGGTCTACCTCGGCTTCCCGCGGCCGGAGCCCGAGGATACCGTGTGGCCTGAGTGGCTGCTATTTCCCTTTCGATGAAGCGAGGATCAATGCCTGTTTCCAGTTGGCGCCGGTACGACCATCACCTGTTTCCCGTTTTCCATGAACGGTTCGAGGAGCGCTGGGGGCCGGGGACGGCGCCGTTTTTGGACCCGAGCGTGTTCGAAGAAGGCCAGCCGCGACCGCGTGCGCAGTGGATCAACGTCGATACCGGCGCCGCCGTCGCCGTCGTCCCGGTGTGGGAGGACGACGACGGCGAACACCGGTCCTTCGCCGTGTTCTACCTGCCTCCGGCCGGCGGCATCTGGGCCCTGCGGCCGGGCTTCACGAACTACACCGAAAGCGTTAATGGCAGCCCGGAACAGGCCGCTTTACGTAACGACTCGTTCAAAAAGGCCGTTGCGCACGCCGAGGAGTTCATCTACGGAACAGGCGGGACCGGGTCCTAGGTCAGTCGTGGCCCGGGTGCTCGTGCTCCACGTGGCCTGCGGGCTCCAGTTGAAAGGTGGAGTGCTCCACGCTCAGCTCGAAGTGTTCGGCCACGCACTGCTGGAGTTGGTCCAGGACCTGCGGGGCGTGGACGCCGGTTATGCGGCCGGTGTGCCCCCACGCAGGTAGACGGTGGTAGTGTGCGTGAAGAATTCCTTGGCCGCACCGCCCTGTTCCTTCGGGCCGTAACCGGACTTCTTCGCGCCGCCGAAGGGGACGTGCGTGTCAGATCCGGCGGTTTCGGAGTTCACGTGCAGGATGCCGACGTCGAGGTCGTCAAGGCCGTCCAGCACGCGGGTGACGTCCTGCGTGAAAAGCGCAGCGGAGAGTCCGTACTCACTATCGTTGGCCAACTCGAACGCGTGCTCAGCGCTCGCGGCCCGGCGGACGCTGAGCACCGGGCCGAAGAGTTCATCGCGCCAGACGTCCGCGTCGCGGCCGGCGGGCAGTTCCAGGATGGTCGGCGGCACGAAGTACCCGTCGGCGAGGTCCCCGCTGTCGTACTCTGTCGCACCAGCAATCACGGACGCGCCTTGGTTAAGCGCAGTGTTGATGCCCGCCCTGATGGATTTGCGGGCTCGGTCGTTGACAACCGGCCCCATCTGCACGGCCGGGTCCGTGGGGTCACCGACTACCAAGGCCTCGGCGCGCTCCCGCAGCGCGGCCAGAAATTTGTCGGCGACGGAAGCGGCCACGATTAGCCGCGAGGTAGCCGTGCACTTTTGCCCGGTGGACCGGAAGGCACCAAGGATTACCTGTTCGGCGGCCAGCTCCAGGTCTGCGTCGGCCAGCACGATGGCGGCGTTCTTGCCGCCCATTTCCGCTTGTACCGGAACACCGCGGCCGGCGGCCTCGGCGGCGAGCCGGCGCCCAATAGCCGTGGAGCCGGTGAAGGTCAACCCGTCTAGGGACGAATGTTCCGCAATGGCCTGGCCCATGGACCCTGGACCGATAAGCAGATTCAGTACTCCGGGAGGCAAACCAGCGGCCTCCAGTGCTTGTGCCAGCCGCATGGCCAGTAGTGGGACGGTGCTGGCGGGCTTCCATACCACGGTATTGCCGTAGGCGAGCGCCGGAGCGATCTTCCACGCTGGGATGGCGATCGGGAAATTGAACGGCGAGATCACGCCCACCACTCCCAGGGGTCTCCGGGTCGTCAGGATTTTCTCGCCGCGGCGTGGCGAAGTAAAGAGCTCGCCGGCGCTGCGGTCCCCTTCGTTGCCGTAGTAGCGAAAGATCTGCGCGGCCCGCAGCACCTCGCCCTGGCCCTCCGCGAGGGTCTTTCCTTCCTCCCTGGCCAGTTCCAGTCCCCAGTTTTGAGCTTTCTGCTCGAGCAGAGCCGCTGCCCTGAGCAGCACGGTGCCCCGTTCGTGCAGGGGGGTGCGCGCCCACTCTCGCTTGGCGGCGACGGCTGCAGCCATGGCGCGGTCTGCCTCTACGGCGCCGGCCTGCAGGCCCTCCGCAACGGCCTCTGCCGGGCGGGCTGGGTTGTAGCTGGCGATTGCGGACCCGCTTCCGTCGGACCAAGCACCGTTAGTGTAGTGCTGCAGCTGCACGGCAGTGCTCATGGTGTTCCTTTCGGCTTCGGGAGGTATTTAGCGGAAGGCGGGGATGCCGGTGATCTTGTTGCCGAGGATGAGGGTGTGGACCTCGTCGGTGCCTTCGTAGGTGCGCACGGATTCGAGGTTGTTGGCGTGGCGCAGCGGCGAGTAGTCCAGGGTGATGCCGTTGCCGCCGAGGATGGTGCGGCATTCGCGGGCGATCTCGATGGCTTCGCGGCAGTTGTTGAGCTTGCCGACGGAGATTTGGTGGGGCTGGAGCTGTCCGGCGTCCTTGAGCCGGCCCAGGTGCAGGGCGAGCAGGAAGCCCTTGTTAATTTCCAGGGCCATGTTGACCAGCTTTTCCTGGGTGAGCTGGTAGCCGGCCAGCGGCTTGTCGAACTGCATCCGCTCCTTGGAATAGTCCACGGCCGCCTGCCAGGCGTCGCGGGCGGCTCCCATGGCGCCCCAGATGATGCCGTAGCGGGCTTCGTTGAGGCATTCGAACGGGCCGCGCAGGCCCTTGGCGCCTGGCAGGAGCGCGTCGGCGGGTAGCCGGACGTCGGTGAGTTCGATGTCGCACTGGATGGAGGCGCGCATGGAGAGCTTCGGTTCGATCGGGGTGGCTGTGAAACCGGGAGTGTCGGTCGGGACCAGGAAGCCGCGCACACCGTCGTCGGTCTGCGCCCAGATAACGGCTACCTGTGCCACGGAGGCGAGGCCGATCCAGCGCTTGGAACCGTTGAGCACCCAGTCGTCCCCGTCGCGGCGGGCGAAGGTTTTCATGCCGGCCGGGTCGGAGCCGGCGCTGGGTTCGGTCAGGCCGAAGCAGCCGATCGCTTCGCCGGCGGCCATCTGCGGCAGCCACTGGTTTTTCTGGTCCTCGGAGCCGTGCTTGTGGATCGCGGACATGGCCAGCGAGCCCTGGACGGAGACGAAGGTGCGCAGGCCGGAGTCGCCGGCTTCGAGCTCGGCACCGGCGAGGCCGTAGTCCACCGCGGATCTTCCGGCGCAGCCGTAGCCTGTCAGGTGCATGCCGAGCAGGCCGAGTTTGGCCAGCTCGGGCACGATCTCCAGCGGGAAGACGGCGTTTTCGTACCATTCGGCGATGTTCGGCTTGATCGCGGTGTCCACGAAGGAACGGATGCTTTTCTGCAGCAACCGCTCCTCTTCCGTCAAGAGCGAATCAAGAGCAATCAGGTCATGGTCCAGGGACATGGTGCGTTCCTTCTGTGGAGCTTGGTTCTCGGTATGGGGCTTGGTTATCGGAGCCGACCCTAGTTGTCGGTAATTATTTTGGCGGACGGCGCCGATGCCTCAGCGGAGTGCCAGAGCGCCGGTCTTCGCTGCGGAGCCGGCCGGCGGCGACGTTCACGATGGCTTGGCGCAAGACCTGAAGACCGTCGTCGAACAGATCAGGGCCGATCACCAGCGGTGGCAGCAGCCGGATGACGTCGCCTCGAGTGCCGCAGGTCTTTGTGAGCAAGCCCTGCGCGTAACAGCGGGCGGAGATTTCCTTGGCCAAGTCGGGGCGCGGTGCCAAGGTGCTGCGATCCGCGAACTCGAGGGCCAGCGAGGCACCGCGGCCGCGGAAGTCGGCCAACACGTCTGTTTTGGCGACCAACGGTGCTAGCACCTGCCGTGCGGCGGCTTCGATGGCGCGGGCGTTGGCCAACAGGCTGCCCTCCTCGAACGCCTCGAATACTGCCAACGCGGCCTCATAGTCGAGTGGGTTCCCTGCACCCACGCTTCCGAGCCCATCGGCCTGGACAGCATTCATCAGCTCGGCCCGGCCGGTAAGCGCGTGGAGCGGGCTCCCGTCCGTCAGCCACAGGGCACTGAGCACGATGTCACCGGCGACCCCTTCGTGCTCACTGGCGAATAGGGCTCCGCTGCGGCCCATGCCGACCTGGAGTTCGTCGATTACCAGAACGATGCCGTACCGGTCGGCTATGCGGCGTAGCCCCGAGAGGAAGCCTAATGCAGGCACGGCAAAAGCCCCTTCGGTCTGGACGGGTTCGATCACCATGGCGGCGAACGTGTCCGGGCCATGCTCGCCCAGGGTGGCCTGCACCGAAGCTAGTGCTGCGGCCGTGACCTCCGCCGGGGCGGGAGCGCCGGCAGCGCTGTTTGCCATGGCGGAATGCCTGGGAATGGCCGATGCCGCGCAGACCACGTCGGCGGACAACGAGAGTAGGTTCCGCCGGTAGGGGTTCTCCTTTGCCGTCATCGCCGGTGCCAGCAGGGAGAGGCCGTGGTATGCCTCGTCGAAAACCAATACCTTGCCGCGGCCAGTAACGGAACGGGCGAGCTTCACCGCTTTCTCCACCGCCTGGGCTTCGGTCGACAAGAGCACCGTACGCTTCTCGAAGTTACCCGGGGTGTGCTCGTTGAGCCACTGAGTCACTCGAGTTTGGGATGCGCCCTCTGCACCCCTTAGGTGAGAGTCTAGGGTTTTCTCGAGCTGGTCGGCCGCAAGGTGGTGGACGAGCGGGTGCTCGGCCCCGCTGCTACACATAACGATTCCGGAAGCGAAGTCGATCAGACGGTTGCCGTCCACATCCTCCAAAATGCCACCGTCGGCCCGCTCGATGAACACCGGAAGGGGGATGCCTAGGCCGTTGCTGAAGTGCTCCAGGCGCCGCTGGTAAAGGGCCTGCGACCGAGGACCGGGAACGGCCGTGGCTAGGTACCGGGACTGTGGGAGCGACGGCCGGGGGCTGCCCGCGGGGGAGGTGCGTGCGTCGATCATGGGACAACGCTATGCGGGTTGGGGTGCGTCGGTCATTGGATGGTTTGGTGTAGTCGAACCTCATTGTTGGACAATCGGACTAACGTTTAGCTGACTCAGCTCCATGACGCATCTTGTCCGGTGCGGCCAGCCGTTGCCCACCCGCTCTCAGGGATGCAGCTGTGCTGCAGGCGATCTCCCGAGCTTGAAGCGACCTATTCTGCCACCACTTAGTCGTGGGACGGGTGCTCATGCTCAAGGTGTCCGGCTGGTTCGAGTTGGAAAGTGGAGTGTTCCACGCTCAGCTCGAAGTGTTCGGCCACGCATTGCTGCAGTTGATCCAAAACCTGCGGTGCATGCCCGTCCACAAAGCACGAATCCTCGATTACCACGTGGGCGCTGAGCACCGGGATGTTGGAGGAGATCCGCGAGGCGTGCAGGTCGTGGACGGACAGCACGTGCGGCACTTCCAGGATGTGCTGGCGGACGTCCTCGAGATCCAGGCCCTTCGGCACGGTTTCCAGCAGGATGCTGCCCGCCTCGCGGAGGATCTTGATCGTGCGCGGGACGATCAGGATGGCGATCAGCATCGCGGCCAAGGCGTCAGCCTGAGTCCAGCCGGTGGTGGCGATGACGACGGCGCTGGCGATGACGGCGACGGAGCCGAGGGCGTCATTGACCACCTCAAGGAAAGCCGCCCGCAAGTTAAGGTTCGCGTTCCGGCCGGCGCTGAGCACCAGCATGGAGGCGATGTTCCCCAGCAGGCCGATGATGCCGAAGACCAGCAGGCCACCCGAACTGACTTCGGGCGGGTGGAACAGCCGCTGGACACCTTCGACCAGCGCAAAAATTCCGACCGCGAGCAGGACCGCGGCTTGGGCTCCCGCGGCCAGGACTTCCATCCGGAGGTATCCCCAGGTTCGGCGCGGGGTGTGCGGCCGGACCATGAGCGAAGCGGCGACCAGGGCGATCAGCAGCCCGCCGGCATCGGTGAGCATGTGCCCGGCGTCCACCAGCAGTGCAAGGCTGCCGGTCACGAAGGCGCCGAGCACCATGGCGACCAGGATGGAGGCGGTGATGGCGAAGGCGATGGCCAGCCGGCCGCGGTGCGTCGGCCCGGCATGGTGGTGGTGTCCGCTCACGCCGACGCCTCGGATGAGGGCGCCGCATCCGGCAGCGCCTCCGCTGCAGCCCGGCTGCCGGTGACGGTCGGGCACAGTTCGACGGCGTAGCCGGTGGCCTTCAACAATTGTTCGGCTGACGCCAGGGCGGCGAGCAGCTCGGGTTCGGTGGTCAGCGAGTACATCGACGCCCGCCCCACCGGGCGTGAGGTGACCAGGCCGCAGTCGCTCAGGCAGGCCAAGTGGGCGCTGACCGTGGACTGGGCAAGGCCGAGGTGCTCCGTCAGCTCCCGTACCTTGTGCTCGCCCGTGGTCAGGTGCTGCAGGATTGCTAGCCGGGTAGGGTCCGAGAGGCTGTGGAACAAAGCGGCAGCCGGAGCCAAGTCACCGGTGCGGCCCACAGTCCGTTCCCGTTGCATCGTCATATGGCGATGATATCGGTGAAAATCGGGTTTCCCTACCGCAGCCCCACCGCACTCCGGGCGCCATGACGGGTCGGCACGCGCACGGGCGGTCCCGTGCGCGTGCCGAACACCGCCATCGTTCTGTGCTGCCTTAGATCTGGTCGTCGGGGATATCGACTTCGATCTGTTCGAGGCCGTCGCCGACGGTGATCTGGCAGCCGAGCCGGCTGCGCGTTTCGTCGCGGGGGCCGACGGTGCAGTCGAGCATTTCGTCTTCGTCGTCGCCGATTTCGGGCAGGCCGTCCAGGTATTCGGGGCGGACGTAGACGTGGCAGGTGGCGCACATGGCCTGGCCGCCGCATTCGCCGACGATGCCGTCGACGCCGTTGGTGACGGCGGCGCGCATCAGTGAGGTGCCGGGGTCGACGTCGAGCACGTCAACGTTGCCGTCGGAGTGGTGGAAGCTGATCTTTGCCATGGTCCTTCTTTCCTAGTTCCAGGTGACGGGGAGGCTGGTCAGGCCGCGGAACACCCAGCCGTCCCAGGTCTCGGCGCGGCTTTCGTCGGTGCGAAGGCCGGGGAAGCGCTCATAGGCCAGGGGAACGGCGAGTTGTCCGATGGCGGACTTCGCGGCCCAGTGTCCGGCACACAGGTGAACCCCGCTGCCGAAAGCCAGGTGGGAGGTCTTCGGCCGGAAAATGTCGAAGTCTGCGGCGCTGGGACCGAAATGCGCCGTGTCGCGGTTGGCGGAGGCCACGACGACGCCGATGCCGGCGCCGGCGGGCAGCTCGACGCCGCACAGGGTGGTGTCCCGGGTGGTCTGGCGCGGGTACATGCCGATGGGGGAGAGCCACCGGACGGCTTCGTCGAAGACGGCAGGCCATAGCGATGAATCCTGCAGTACGGCCTGGCGCTGCTCGGGATGCCGGCTCAGCGCCCACACCATGTTGGTCACCATGTGCTGCGGCTCGTTCATGCCGCCGGAGATCGTGAGCTTGACGTTGGCGGCGACGTTGTCGAACGGCAGTCCGCTGTTGGCCAGCGCGGACGTCATTGAGGCGTCGGGATGCCGCTGGTAAAACGGGATGAGCTCGTCGAGGATTCCATCCAGTTCGGCTCGCGAAGCATCGCACCGGTCCCAGATGCTCTGGTCGTCGAGGACGTTCCCGGCTCCGGCGATGAAATCGTGCGACCAGCGGCGCATCTGGTCAACCACCACGTCCTTGAGGCCGAGCAGGTCGATCAGGTTTTTCGAGGCGACCGGCGCCGCGTAGTCCCGGTTGAGGTCGGCGCGGTCGGGGCCGGCATCCTCTACCTGGTCTAGGAACAGGCGGGCGTTGCGTTCGAAGACCGGCGCCCACGCATCCTTGATGTTCCTGGGGCGCAGCACCGGATTGATCGCGGCCCTGTCGGCGGCATGTTCAGGATCGTCTTTGCGCAGCATCGGCTGGCCGCCGAGGGCGCGGTTCATGGTGGCGCCGCTGACGTTGGCGCTAAAAATCTCCTGGTCCATCTCCACCGCATGGCATCCCGCGTAGCTCGTCACCAGGAACCGGTTGAGCGACGGCACCCACGCAACAGGTGCCTCCTCCCGGAGGCGGCGGTACGTGGGGTAGGGATCCGCCATCAGGTCCGCCGGCCGCACCCAGTCCGCCGAGGCGCAGGCCCGGCTTTCAGGAGCCGACGTCTCTGCGCGGACGGCTCCGGGGGCGGCCGGTGTCGCGGCAACGGGTGCTGCGGCGGGGACGGAAAAGGGGGCGGGAACGGAAGATGCGGCGGGAGCACTCGGTGTTGCTGCAACGGCAACGGGAGAGGGCCGGATCCCTTCCGATGTGCTGGTGCCAAACCCGAACGGGCACTGTCCGACGCCGGTAGTCATGGCTTGCTCCTTCGAACTAAGTGGATGTGTCCAGTGTCACCCGGCGGCTATCTGCTAGTAAACTGCGGATATCAGCGCAACTTCTTCTATCACTTAGGAATAACGTCTTGCCCAAGTTCACCCTGCGCCAGCTGGAACTCTTTGCGGCACTGCCCGATCATCCGACGCTGAGCTCCGCGGCGGCCGCCCTGCATATTTCGGAGTCGGCGCTCTCGCACGCGTTGAGCGAACTGGAGGCAGCGGTGGGCGAGCAGCTTTGCGTGCGCCGGAAGGCAAAGGGCATGTGGCTCACGCCCGCGGGGCAGTACCTCGCCGGCCGGGCCCGGAGCATCCTGAAGGAAACCGATGGGCTGGTCAGCGAACTGGCCGGAGTCGACGGACAGTTGCGGGGACCGGTCGCGCTCGGCTGCTATATCGGACTGGCCAGCAACGTACTGCCCTCGGTGCTAGAGGGCTTCGGGAAGCAGCATCCGGGAGTGGAGATCGGCATTACGGTGGGCGATCACGGCGACCTGTTGCCGTCGCTGACGACCGGTGCCTTGGACGCTGCCATCGTCTATGACATAGGCCTGCCCGCGGGATTGCAACGAAAGACCATTTATCGCACGGAGGTGATGGCCGTTGTGGCCCAGTCCCACCCGCTGGCCGGCAAGGCCGAACTGGATCTGGCCGAACTTGCTCCGGAGCCGCTGATCATGCTCGAATCGGTGCCCAGCAGTGGTTATACGCAGCTGATGTTCAGCGAACGGGGCCTCACGCCGACGCTGGCGGCCCAAGTGCCGCAAATCGATCTGGTCAGGGCGTTGGTGGGACGCGGCCTCGGCTACAGCCTGCTGATGTCACGGCCGAACCAGATTCCGGTCACCACCGAAGGTTTGCCGATCGTCTCGAGGCCTCTGGTGCCCCGGGCCGGCGGGACCTCGGTGGTGGCCGTTTGGCCCGACGGCGTGGCCCTGAGCGCACGGGCACGTGCCGTGATGGATTACGCCTCCGAGGTGCTGCACGGGGTCGAAACCGTCTGAGCGGAGGCCGCCGGCGCACCTTTTGCGTGTCAGCGGAAGGCGGGGATGCCGGTGATCTTCTGGCCGAGGATCAGGGTGTGGACCTCGTCGGTGCCTTCGTAGGTGCGCACGGATTCGAGGTTGTTGGCGTGGCGCAGCGGCGAGTAGTCCAGGGTGATGCCGTTGCCGCCGAGGATGGTGCGGCATTCGCGGGCGATTTCGATGGCTTCGCGGCAGTTGTTGAGCTTGCCGACGGAGATCTGGTGCGGGGCCAGCTGTCCGGCGTCCTTGAGCCGGCCCAGGTGCAGGGCGAGCAGGAAGCCCTTGTTGATCTCGAGTGCCATGTTGACCAGCTTTTCCTGGGTGAGCTGATAGCCGGCCAGCGGCTTGTCGAACTGCATCCGCTCCTTGGAATAGTCGACCGCGGCCTGCCAGGCATCGCGGGCGGCTCCCATGGCGCCCCAGATGATGCCGTAGCGGGCTTCGTTCAGGCACTCGAACGGGCCGCGCAGCCCCTTGGCCTTCGGCAGCAGCGCTCCGGCGGGCAGACGGACGTCGGTGAGTTCGATGTCGCACTGGATGGAGGCGCGCATGGAGAGCTTGGCTTCGATCGGGGTGGCCTTGAAACCGGCGGTATCGGTCGGCACCACGAAGCCGCGGACGCCGTCGTCGGTCTGCGCCCAGATCACGGCAACCTTGGCGACCGAGGCGAGGCCGATCCAGCGCTTGGAACCGTTGAGCACCCAGTCGTCCCCGTCGCGGCGGGCGAAAGTCTTCATGCTGGCCGGGTCGGAGCCGGCGCTGGGTTCGGTCAGGCCGAAGCAGCCGATCGCCTCGCCGGCGGCCATCTGCGGCAGCCACTCTTGTTTCTGTTCCTCGGAGCCGTGCTTGTGGATCGCGCTCATGGCCAGCGAGCCCTGCACGGAGACGAAGGTGCGCAGGCCGGAATCGCCGGCCTCAAGCTCGGCGCCGGCGAGCCCGTATTCAACGGCGGAGCGGCCGGCGCAGCCGTACCCATCCAGGTGCATGCCGAGCAGGCCGAGCTTGGCCAGCTCGGGCACGATCTCCAGCGGGAACACCGCATTTTCGTACCAGCCGGCGATGTTCGGTTTGACCGCGCTGTCCACAAAGGAGCGGACGTTCTTCTGCAGTTGCCGTTCCTCCTCGGTGAGCAGGGATTCGAACGAAATCAGGTCATGATCCAAAGACATGGGTTTTCCTTCTGCCGAGATGCGGGGAGGGTATTGAGGTTGGGATGGCTGCAGGGGTCAGGCTCGAGCCCGTTGCGCCGTCGGGGAGGCGGGCACATCGGTCATACGGCAACGCTAACGCGCCCCCGGCATAGGGGCATCGGATATTCTGCCCAAGACTTCAGGCCGTATTGGATAATCAATCCATGGTTTCCCTCGCCCAGCTCAGCCGTGAACTCGGAGATTCGCTCCGGCCGGCGGTTCCCGGACCGGTGCCTGGGATCCAGCTCTCCGGTGTCCATGTGTCCGAGCTGGCAGACCCGGGTGCCTACCTGGAGGGCGGCGAGCTGCTGCTGACCACCGGCATCCCGCTGAGCGGAAGTGCCGCTGCCGTGGACGGGTACGTGCGGCGCCTGGCGGCCAAAGGGGTCGCTGCCCTTGGCCTGGGGCTGGGGGAAGGGCTGGACAGCGTGCCGCCGGAGCTAATCCGGGCCTGCTCGGCCGAGGGCGTGGAGCTGTTGGTGGTCCCCGACGGCGTCCCGTTCCTGGACGTCTCGCGGATGTTCTGGGAATTGGCCTCGCGGAGCGATCAGGCAGACCTGATAGCGAACCTGGGAACGCAGACAGCTTTGGCCCGCGCGACGATGCGTCCGGATGCCCTGCCATCGGTCGTACAGGGGCTGGCCCAGGCGCTGGGTGGCTGGGCGGCCTACCTGCCCGCGGACGACGGGACGGAGGCCACCGTCTGGCCGGCCAGTGCGCTGCCGTTGCTGCCGCACCTCAAACTGGAAACCACACGACTCAACGATGCCGGCACCCATTCCGCCGCTACCTTCTGGCTGCACGGCGCTCCCGTCGTCGAGTATCCGATCCTCGTCGGACGGCGGATCGACGGCTTCCTGGCCATCGGCCCGGGCCGGACCCTGACCAAGGCCGATCGGCAGATCATCACGACGGTCTGCGTCCTGCTGGCTCTGAAGGCCCAGCAGCGCGAGGAGCTGCTGGGAACGACGACGGTGCTGGGCTCCGTCGTCGCCAAGCTGATTGCCCGCGGCCAGGTGGAGGCAGCACGGCTGGTAGCCGCCGACGGAAACCTCGGACCGCTGCCGGAACGGGTCCGTGTGCTGGCCGCCCGGATGGGGACGGCGGATTCCCTCACCGCGCTCGCCGGCGCGGTGTCTCGGCTCCGACCGGCCGACGGCGGCGGCTCGCCGGCGAGGGCCCTGGCCAGTTGTGCACTGCGCTTTAGCGACGACGGGATGGCCTACTTCCTGCTGGATGCCGGGCTCGCGGAACAGGGAGCGGCAGACCGGCAGGCAGACGGGGAAGCCGACGCGGAACTGCTGGCTTGGACGGGAGTCGACGCGCGGGCCGAGGTTGCGTCAGCGTCAGCAGTTGCCCCGGGTGGCGCGGAGACCGGTGCTGCCTGGACGGAATCCTTCGCCTTGGAAGACGTGGCGGCGGCGATGTCGGCGGTGCACCGTGCCGCGGTCGCGGCGCCTGCGGGCAAGCTCGTGGAACTGGCGGCCGACGATGAGGCCCGCGCCGACGCGTGGGTCGAGGCGCTGGCGGGGTACCGCCGCGCCGAGCTGCTGGAGACCGTGGCCGCCTACCTGCGCCACCGGGGCCACTGGGAGGATACCGCCCGCCAACTCAACGTCCACCGGAATTCGCTGCGCCATCGCATGGCGGTGGCCGAGCGGCTGCTTGGGGTCAGCTGTGACGACCCGGACGTCGCCGCGCACCTGTGGCTTGCCCTCCGCCGGCGCGGACTCTGACGTTCAGTCCAGGCTGCGCAGCCACTCCAGCACGGGTGCGGTGTGTTCACCGAGTGCGGGCGGGGCAGCGGTGCGCGGTTCGAACGCCGGGCTCCAGGAGATCGGGTGGCGGACCTGGCGGCCGGCGGGCTCCCCGGCGGCATCCCGGACTTCGATGGTCGGGGCCAGCCCCAGTGATTCGGCATACCTGATGCCCTCGTCGATGCCGGCCACGGGGCCGGCGGGAACTCCGACGCCGGTGAGCTTGCCTTGCCACACGGAGGCGGAGGCGGCGGAGAGGGCCTGTTCCAGCAGCGGGATGAGCTCCCGGCGGTGCTGCACCCTGGCGCTGTTGGTGGCGAAACGTTCGTCGTCCGCAAGCTGCGGCTCTCCCAGGACGGTGGCCAGCTGGCGGAACTGCCCGTCGTTGCCGCAGGCGACGGCCAGCGGGCCATCGGAGCATTCCAGCAGCTGATAGGGAACGATGGACGGGTGCTCGTTGCCCATCCGCCCGGGGACCTTGCCTGCTCCCAGATAGGCCTGGGCCTGGTTGGCCAGGGCGCCCTGCAGGCTGGACAGCAGGTTGACCTCGAGCCGGCTGCCCCGGCCGGTGGCGGCGCGCGCGCTGAGCGCGGCGAGGATCCCGATGGTGGCGTCCTTCGCGGTCAGCACGTCCACCAGGGCGACACCCGCCTTGTAGGGTGAGCCGTCCGCCTCGCCGGTGATGCTCATCAGGCCGCCGACCGCCTGCACGATAAAGTCGTAGCCGGGCAGGGACGCACCTTCGGCTGAACCAAAACCGGAGATCGACGCGTAGACCAGGCCCGGATTCCCGGCCGATAGCTCCGCATACCCAAGACCTAGCCTGTCCATCCCGCCGGGCTTGAAATTCTCCACGACGACGTCGGCAGCCAGCGCCAGCTTCCGGGCCAACCGCCGGTCGCCGGGATCAGCCAGGTCCAGGCAGACCGACTCCTTGTTGCGGTTCACGCTCTCGAAGTAGGTGGCCCCGGTCGGGGAATACGGCGGACCCCAGCTGCGGGTGTCGTCCCCCGTGCCCGGGCGCTCCACTTTGATGACCCGTGCACCCAGGTCGGCCAACGTCATGGTGGCCAGCGGGCCGGCGAGCACCCGGGAGAAGTCCGCCACCAGCAAACCCTCCAAGGGTCTTTGTCCTGCAGCCGGGGCAGCGGCGGTGGGGGAGTCGGGCACGATCCGTCCTTTCGAACAAGCACTAAGTGGCGTCGAGTCTACGGCAGGGTGGCCGGCGCGGGATCGGATGTCTCGGCCAATGGGGTTGGTCGTTTCGTCCAAGGGGAGGCTGCTGGTTGTCAGCTTCGACACCTGGAAGGGGTCCGCCTCTTGGGCCACAGACCAAACGGTCCTCTCCCGCCCGCCCATACAATGGCTGGTATGAACACGACTGACCGCTGGGCGCGCTCCTGGCAACGGCAGCTGCCCGGGTTCGGACCGACATGACGGCAGAATCACCCGAGCAGGTAGTGCTGCTGGACGAGAATCTGAAGCCCGCCGGCGTTGCCGACAAGTCCGACATCCACACCGGCGAGACTCCGCTGCACCTGGCGTTCTCCTGCCATATTTCCGACGCCGAGGGCCGCGTGCTGGTGACCAGGCGCGCCCTGAACAAGCTGACCTGGCCGGGTGTCTGGACCAACTCCGCGTGCGGCCATCCGGCCCCGGGGGAGGAGATGGCCGACGCGGTGCAGCGACGGGTGCGCTACGAGCTGGGGCTTGGGCTGGAAGACCTGAGGCTGGTGCTGCCGGACTTCCGTTACCGCGCGGTGGACGCCTCCGGCATCGTGGAGAACGAGTTTTGCCCCGTCTACACTGCGCTGGCCACCGGCGAACTGTCGCCGCGCGATGACGAGGTGGCCGAGTACCGCTGGGTGCGCCCCTCCGACCTGCGGACCGCCGCGACTGCCGCGCCGTGGGCCTTCAGTCCGTGGATCGTGCTGCAGCTCCAAGCCTTGGACCGCCTGGCCTAGCACTCGCAGAGACGGATCCGAGGCCTCAGGTGGCAGACGAATGTTCGGGCGTCTGCTGGGCCAGGGGTCGGCGGGCATCGCGCTGGGCAGAGGTCGGCAGCGCCGCCGTGCCGGAGGTCACCAGCCGGGCGATGACCTCCTCCGGCCACATCGGCCGGCCGAAGTAGAAGCCCTGGGCGTTCAAATCCGGGCAACCGGCCAGCCACTCCACGGTCTCTGCGGTCTCGATGCCCTCGATCACCACGTCCGCCTTCAGCGCGGTGAACATGGCGATCAAATGGCTGACCACGATGTTCCGGGCGGTTTCGTCGTCGTTCCGGGCACGGCCCTCGCCGGCGCTGACCAGCGAGCGGTCCACCTTGACGATGTCGAAGGGGAACTCGGTCAGCGAGTTCATGGATGAGTAACCGGAGCCGAAGTCGTCCACAGCGATCCTGAAGCCCTCGCTGCGGAACTGCACGAGGGTTGCCCGGGACTGCTCGGACATCTTGTCCAACGAGTTTTCGGTCAGCTCCACGATGATGTTCAGCTCCGGCCCTTCGGCGCGCATCCGCCTCAGCCGGTCCACGACGGGGGAGCCGGCGGCGAGCTGGCTCAGCTCCACGTTGACGGAGATGGAGCGGACACTGGTGACTGCGCTGATTCGGGCCATCGCCGCCGCCGCACCGTCGATCACCTGGATGGTCAGCTCGTCGAGCAGTCCCAGCCGGTTCGCTTCGGTGATTAGCCGGTCCGCCGGGATATTACCGAGTTCGTCGTCCTCGTAGCGGGCCAGGGCCTCGAACCCGACGATCGCATCCAGGTCCAGGGAAACGATAGGCTGCAGCGCCACACGCAGCAGGTGCCGGCGGATGCCGCGCTCAACCGCCACGGCCAGGCAGGCTTCGGCCTCGGAGCCGTCGCGCTGTGCGTCGCGCAGCCGCTGCTGCAGCCGCTTGGAGCCGTACATGCCGGAATCGGCGTTGCGAAGCAGCTCCTCGATGTTGGATGCCGGGCGGTCGGAGTACGCCACTCCGGTGCTGGCCCGCACCCGCAGCGTGTTGCCGCGGGCGGTGAGCGGGCGCGCGATCGCAGCGGCAATGCGGTCGGCGGCGGCGCGGGCGTCGGCTTCGCTGGTGACATCTCGGAGCACGACGACGAATTCGTCGCCACCGATGCGAGCGGCCACGTCGTCCTCGCGGATTTCCGAGCGGATCCGCTGCGCGGTGGCGGTCAGCAGCAGGTCGCCGACGTCGTGGCCGTGCCTGTCATTGACGGCCTTGAATTCGTCGAGGTCCAGATAGACGATGGCGATGGCCTCGCCGGGGCGGCGGCCGGCATTGATTTCGGCCAGTCGATGCCAGAGGGTGCGGCGGTTGCCCAGCCCGGTCAGGGCATCGGTGTCCGCCTGCAGCCGCAGTTCGTGCACCAGCTCATCGTGCCGGACCATGATGCTGCCGACGTGTGCCAGCGCGTCCAGCACCTGCTCGTCTTCTTCGGTGAACTGTGCGCCGCCGTTTCGCGAGGCCACCAGGTAGTTGTCGCCGTGGTCCCAGCGACGCATCCGGACACCGATTTCCCTTTCTTTCGGCGCTTCCGGACGCAGGGACACGCGGTCCGCGCGCACCGAGGCGCTGGCGGCGGCGAGGAGGGTCCTGTCGAGCCCGTCCGGTCTCCATGGCAGCTTGAGCGAGGCGTCGACCAGGCCTGTGAGGCGGCGGCGCAGCTCGCGGTTGCGCAGCCAGCCGGTGACCGCCAGCGCCAGCACGGACGCGAAGACCAGGAGCAACGACTGGACGCCGTCGTGGCTGAACCGCAGGGCGGCGTACTGGGCGGCCAGGCACAGGAGCAGGTTGATGGCCAACGTGCACAGTGCCGGCGGCCATCCGATGCCGTTGCGGAAGGTGCTGCTCCGTGTGGCCGTGGTGGCGAAGGCACCCTCGACGGCAATCGCCGTCAGGAAGAAGGCCAGCCAGCCAGCCAGCAGGGCGACCGGCCACGCAAAACCGGCAGCGTAAAGGGATTGGAACACCGCTACCAGCACGGCAGAGGCGAGCAGCCGGCTGATGAACCAGTACACCTCTCCCCAGCGGAAGCGCCGGAAAACCACGCGGGTGGCCAGCAGTCCGACTCCCACCACCGCCACCGTTTCGTGCAGCGGGGCGGTGAGATCGTTGCAGACGATCACAGCGGCGGTCATCGAGGCGGTCGTCTGGCGCCGCATGAGCGGCGTATCCACGCGCAGGTGCCAGGCCAGCACCAGCATCAGCACGGAGAGGACGGCCACCAGGTCGAACTGTGGCGGATCGACGATTGCAGCCGCGATGACCTGGCCCAACACCAGCAGCCCGGCGGCCGAAATGCCGGCGATGGCAGCCCACGCCAAGGCGGCCGCCGCCTTGGTGGCCGTCATGATGCTGCCGGCATGCCCGTTCCCCACTTCTGCCGTCTGATGTTAACGTTTCAACAATCGTAACCGCGCAGCACGCGCAGCCGGTGCAGCCGGTGGTGGACCGGCCGACTCGGGGTGGTTTGCAGAATCTCCGCTACGGTCCGCGTGGTTCTGATAATCCGGGCCGACGCGCGTCGGGGCCGTCCTGAGCGGACAGCCCCGACGCCGCGGCTGACCCGGAGCCGCACCGGGTGAGCATCACCTTCAGTGCTTGAGCAGCCCCTCCAAGAAGGTGGCGGGCCGCTGCATTTCGCCATGCTTGGCACCGAGCACGATGACCGTGCCGGCGAAGGCCGGGATGGTCCACTGCAGCAGCTTGAGCTGCTTCTGCGCGGACTTAAGCTCCGGTGATGCCATCGGCGACGGCTCGGTGGCGCCCTCTGCCCCCTGCTCGGCCATCTTCTCCACCTTCTTGCCCAGCATGCCGGCGTAGAGGGTGACGCCCGCGCCGGCCAGGGTGACAACGGTCTTGATCACGGTATTCCGCGTAACCCCTTCCTGCTTGACCATCCTGCCCTTGTTGCCCGCCAGCAGCGGCAGACCGGAAGCAAGGTGCGATACGAAGGCTACGGTCTGAACAGGTGCCCACTTCATCCAGCCGATGCTGGACAAACGGGTCCGCTCGCGCGGATCCTGGGCGGCGGCGGCCGCACCGTTAAGGCCGATGGCGCCCATCAGGGAACCGCCAAACCAGGCGGCGGCAGTAAGGTCGTGCACAGAACGGGCCAAAAGATTTCCGGACATTGCTGACTCCTTAAGTGCGTGCTGTGTTGCCGATCGGCAGGTGCCTCCGGCTAAAGGTTGACGACGTCGTTCTTGCCGACGTCGCCTGCTTGCTTCCCGGTGACCATTCCCTTGGCCAGCTTGAACAGCGTGGCCACCTTGGGAGAATCCGGCTTCCAGTATTCGGCCGTGTGGGCCTCGACCCGGAGCAAAGCCACCGTCGGGTCGTCCTTGCCGTTTTCAAACCACGGTTCCATCATGGGGCTCCACAGTTCGTCAATCTTCGCCTGGTCGCGGACGATTGTGGCGGTGCCCGAGATGGACAGGTAGCCGTCCGAACCGCTGACCGACACGTTCACGTGCGGATTGGCGCGGATTTCGCTGGCCTTGGGCGAGGGATCGTGCGTCACGAACCACAGGTCGCCGTCGAACTCTGCTTCCTGTAACGCCAGCGGCCGACTGAACAGCTGGCCGCTGGCATTGACCGTGGTGAGGACGCCGATGTCAGCGTCCTTCAGGATCTTGGCTACTTCCTTGCGTCCTTCATCATCGTTCGCCATGAAACCACCTTCCGTCTAGGGTTCAGGGAATCCTCAGCATACTTTCTAATTCCGAGGAGGCCAATGGTGGTTGCGGGCGCGAGACCCTTGGGCAGGGAAGTGCGCGGCACGGGATCGGGGCCTGGCAGGCTCCGACCCCATGCCGCGGCAGTGCCGCCTCTTTACGCGGTGCGGGCGCCGGCGAGCAGCTCGTCCAGCCGCTCGTAGCCTTCGCTCATGCCGCTTTCCATGCCGGACTGGGCCATGCCGTCGCGTGCCTCCAGCGTGGGGTAGACGGAATGGCCGATCAGTTTGCAGCGTCCGTTGCCGAGGTCCTCGAGGGTCATGAACTCGATGCTGACCACGTCCGGGTAGCCGCCGAACTCGAACGTCTGGATGGCGAACTCGTTCTCGCGGACCGTGTGGAAAATGCCGGTAAAGGCGTACTGCTGGCCGTCGGGTCCGGTGTGGAGGTAGCGGTAGCTGCCGCCGGTGCGGAAGTCGTAATGATCGATGTCCATCTTCATGCCGCGCGGGCCCAGCCACTGCTTGAGGAGGTCGGGGTCTTTGTGGGCGCGGAAAACGTCGGCGACGGGATAGTCGAACTCGCGTTCGGTATCGATGAACGGAAGGCCCTCCGGGAGGGTGACTTTCAGTGAGTTGCTCATGGTTTGTCCTTGGATAGTTGGCCGAGCACGGCGTCCAGTCCGCGGTACTGCGCCTCCCGAACCAGCCGGTACTGGTCGATCCACGCAGTGAGCGCTTCGAGCCGTGCAGCGTTTAGGTGAACGGGCCGGCGCTGGGCATCCCTGGTGCGGGTGACCAAATGTGCCTGCTCGAGGACCTGGATGTGCTTCGAAACCGCCTGCTTGGAGATCTCGAAGGGCTCGGCCAACTCGTTGACCGTTGCCGGTCCGCGGCTAAGCCGGGCGATGATGCGGCGGCGGGCCGGATCTGCCAGGGCCATGAACGCCTTGTCCAGGAGGGCCTCGTCGCTACTACCAGTCACGTTATTCAACTCTTCCCTTGATCAACCTTTCGGTTGAATAAGAACTTACTCCTGCGGCAGCGGCAGGTCAAGGGGGGGGCGACGGAGTTTTGGCTTGGTGCGCGAGTCCGGCTCCGGGCGGGTCTGGGGTCTGGCAGGATGAAGCATGGCTAAGCCCTTCACTCTTACCCAACTGCGCTACTTTGCGGTGGTCGCCGAGACCGAGAACATGACGGCCGCCGCCCAACGGCTCAACATGACGCAGTCGGCGCTGTCCAATGCGATTTCCCAGCTGGAGCACGACCTGGACGTGCAACTCTTCATCCGGTTGTCGCAGAGGGGCCTGAAACTGAGTCCGGCCGGACGGCAATTCGCTAAAGACCTGCACGCCTTCCTTGAGCACGCTGATTCACTCTACGAATCGGCTCGGGGGCTGTCGCAGAATCTCACCGGGGAGCTAAAAGTAGGGGTCTTCGGCCCCCTGGCACCCTTCCGGGCTCCAGTGATCCTGCAGGCCTTTGAGGCGGAATACCCGGACGTTCACGTTTCATTCTTGGAGGGAGATCAGGAGTTCCTACGACGGGCATTGCTGGAGGGGCATTGTGAGCTGGCGCTGATGTACAGCATTGGGTTGGGCGGCGGTTTCACCACTCAGACGGTGGAGCACATTCCGGCGCACGTGTTGGTCCAGGAAGGGCATCCTCTTGCTGCAAGTCCTGACCATGAGGTGGCGCTGAGGGATTTGGAGCACGAGCCGATGATCCTGCTGGACTTGCCGCACACCAGGGAGTACTTCATGCAGTTGTTCCAGCTTGCCGGCTTGAAGCCCAATATCCGTCACCGGGCAACCGGCTATGAGACTGTCCGCTCTTTCGTTGCCCGCGGCCATGGCTATGCTGTGCTGAATCAGCGGCTCCACCACAATCTGACCTACGCGGGCGGGGGAGTCGTTCCCCTACGGCTTGTGGATCATTTGCCATCCATCGAGGTAGTGCTGGTGCGCCCCGAGGGGCTGACGCCCACGCGGCGGGCGCTCGCGTTCGAGGCAGTGTGCCGTGCGCTCTACGGTGCGGACAAGACCTAGCCTCCTGTGTGCTGCGTCTTGCCCAAGCTTCGGATTCATTATTTCGATTGGAAACGGAGAAATTATCTATTGGACAGATGTGACACGGCTCACTGAGACTGAACATCATTCCGATAGGTTGATCCGCCCCTGTCCGAACCTGCAAAGACGCGGGACGGTACGAGGATCAGCCGCAACCCTCAGGAGGACTTGCGATGGCCTGCAGTCAGTCGAGATTTACGTCGTGTTCCGGGTTCCACGCTGCAAGTAGGGACTGCAGTTCCTCCCACCTCCGGTGGCGGTCATGACGGTGAATGAGACCCGGACTACATCGGGAGCCGCAGACGCCACAGCCTTCTCGCAGTCGAAAAAAACCACCGGGATGCAGAAGCGCGTCCTTGCAGGTGGCAGTGTTGGGCAGTTTATTGAGTTCTACGACTTTTCGCTCTACGGTCTCTCCGCGGTTACGCTCTCACAGCTGTTTTTCCCCGGCGAGAACGCACTTATTGGCCTGTTGGCGACCTTTGCCACGTTTGGTGTCGCCTTCATCGCCCGGCCGATCGGAGGCCTGTTCTTCGGCCAGCTGGGCGACCGGATCGGTCGACGCCGTGTCCTCTACATCACGCTGGTGACTATCGGCGGTGCCACGACCGCCATCGGTCTGTTGCCGCCCTATGCAGTCGTCGGAGCTCTCGCACCTGCACTGCTGGTACTGTGCCGGCTGCTGCAGGGGTTCTCCGCAGGCGGGGAATCCGTCGGTGCCCCGGCCTTCGTTTTCGAGCATGCTCCCGTGAACCGCCGTGGTTTCTGGCTCAACATCACGCTTGCCGCCACCGCGCTGCCTTCCGTCGTGGCCGGGGCGATGATCCTGATCCTCAACCAGACCCTTTCCGATGAGGCCTTTTTCTCATGGGGCTGGCGTGTACCCTTCCTGCTGGCATTGCCGCTGTCCCTGTTCGGTGTGTGGATCCGCTCCAGGACCGAGGAGAGCGCGGCCTTCAAGCAGGTCGCTGAAAAGCAGAAGAAAAAGGAGTACAGCCCAGTTCGCGAGGCCTTCCGCGAGAACAAGGTCCGGATGCTCCAGGTCGTCTTCGTCATGGGCCTGACCGCCATGGGTTTCTACTTCCTCTCCGGCTACTTCGTCGGCTACGTGCAGACGACCGGCAACCTGACCCTGCAAGCGTCCCTAGTGGCGAACGCTTCAGCGATGCTGTTTTACGCTTTGCTGCTCCCGGTCGGCGGGATCATCGGTGACAAGGTCGGCCGCAAGCCGATGCTGATTGCAGGGTCGGCCGCGATCGCATTGCTGGCCTTCCCATGTTTCATGCTGGTGACCAGCGGCTCGCTGGGCCTGGCGATTCTGGGACAGCTGCTGTTCGTCGTTCCGCTGTGCATCTACGGCGGCGGCTGCTACACCTTCTTCGTGGAAATCTTCACGACGAAGACGCGCTTCACCTCGGCCGCTGTCAGCTACAACCTGGGATACGCGTTGTTCGGAGGCACCGCACCCTTCATCGGCACCGCGCTGGTGAACGCCACAGGTATTTCTTACTCGCCGGCCTACTGGCTGTGCGGCGCAGCAATCATCGTGTTCCTGCTGCTCACGCTGACCAAGGTCCCGGAGACCCGCGGACGCCTCGGCTGACCACGGGAGCCGGGCGGACCGATACTCCCTCCGGCTCCCACAGGTTCCGCCTTTCCCGGTTTCCTAACCGGCAGCATACGTATTAGGTATTAGGAGTTTTTCGTTATGTCCGCTGAAGCTTTTCTCAAAGACTTTCACCACGTTGCCACCATCGGCGCTACACCAAACCACGGTGTGCACCGGCAAGCCGCCACCGAGGAAGACCGGCAGACCCGGGACTGGTTCACCGCCTTTGCAGAGGAGCACGGTTGGGGGGTGCGAGTGGACGGCATCGGCAACATGTTCGCCATCATCGAATTCCGGCCCGCTGCGAGATTCGTCATGATCGGCTCCCACCTGGACAGCCAACCGCTGGGCGGCCGCTTCGACGGGGCGTACGGTGTGTTGGCCGGGTTGCACGCTGCTGCCCGAATCGAGGCCCACATTAAGGCGTCAGGGGAGCTTCCGCCCTTCAACCTGGCGGTCGTGAACTGGTTTAACGAGGAAGGCGGCCGCTTTGCACCCTCCATCATGGGTAGCTCCGTCTTCGCGGGAATCATGGACCGTGAGCAGATGCTCGGCGTTAGGGACCTCCAGGGAGTCTCCGTGCGGGATGCCCTGGAGGCGATAGGCTACCTCGGGACCGATGAGGGGCCCGAAGCCGTGAGCTACGCGGAGATCCACATCGAGCAGGGCCGCATCCTGGAGCGCGAGGGCCTGACCATAGGTGCCGTGGACTCGAGTTGGTACACACAGAAGCTGGACATTGAGGTCCTCGGCGAGCAGTCCCATACTGGCGCTACGGCCATGGCAGACCGGCACGATGCGCTGGTGGCCGCCTCGAAGATTGTCCTCATGGTGCACGACGTCACGCGCAACTTCGAGGAGGAGGCACTCGTTTCCTCCGTGGGGCAGCTGACGCTGGAACCGAATTCGCCGATCGTCGTGGCCCGCCGGGTGCACCTTGTAGCTGATTTGCGCTCCAACAGCCCCGAGATTGTGCGGTCCGCACGGGACAGCCTGCTGGCAGACATCGCCCAGCTTGCCCGGGAACACGACATTCGGATCACTGTGAACGACTTCGACATCCGGGCCAACCAGTACTACCCCGAATCCGGTGTCGAACTGACTGAGAAGACGGCCGCGAAGCTGGGACTGGGCGTACGCCGTATGCAGTCGATGGCAGGGCACGACTCGGTAGCGATGAACCGGATTGTGCCGTCGGTCATGGTATTCATCCCGTCAGTAGACGGCGTCAGCCACTGTGAACGCGAATTTACCAAGGACGCGGACATGCTGGCGGGCCTGGATGCCCTGACCGAGATCGCGTTGGAACTGGTTCATGGCGCGCTTTCCGAAGAGCCCGTGCTGGGAAAGAGCAACGTGGGAAATCATTCCACTGCAGGGGCCCGGCCATGACCCAGCTGCATTACCTCAGCGCAGTCGACGCGCTGCGGCTGTTCCGTTCTCGGGAGCTTTCCCCTGTGGAACTGATGGAAGCGGTCATAGAACGCACCACCGAGATCAACGGGACCGTCAATGCGCTGACAGAGACGATGTTTGAGGAGGCCCTCGCTGCGTCGCGTGAGGCCGAGCGGCTGTACCAGCGCGGCGAGTACGACGGCGAAACCCGGGGACTGGACCCGGGGCGCTCGTTACTGGGACTTCCGGTGGCCGCCAAAGAGAAGCATGCCATCGCCGGCCGAAGCTTCTCGCAGGGGCTGTTGGCGTGTGCCGGCGAGACCGCAGCAGCCGATCACCCGATCATTGGGCGGATCAAAGCCGCCGGAGGTATTCTCCACGCCCGAACCACCTCGCCTGAATTCAGTTGCGCCACGGTGACGCACAGCCCGATGTGGGGAGTCACCCGGAACCCGTGGAGCCCGGAGTATTCGCCGGGCGGGTCCTCGGGCGGGGCCGGAGCAGCGCTCGCCTCCGGCATGACGGCGTTGGCGACGGCCTCGGACATCGCGGGTTCTACCCGGTTGCCCGCCTCCTTTACCGGAACCGTTGGTTATAAGGCGCCGTACGGCAGGATCCCGGGTATGCCGCCTCTTTCCAATGATTGGTACCGCGGCGACGGCCCGATGGGCCGCACGGTCGCCGATACCGCCCTGTTGACCAATGTGATGGCCGGTCCGCACCCTGTGGACCACACCTCGGTAGGACCGTCCGCTCCTTTGCCCTTGGAATTTGCGCCGGTCCACCAGATGCGGATTGCGCTTTGTATCCGGCTCGGAGACTACCCGGTCATGGCGGAGATCGAGGCCAACACCCGCGGCGTGGCCGCGGCTCTGGAAACAGCCGGGGCAATCGTCGAGGAGATCGAACTTCCTTGGTCCCACCGGGAGATCAGTGATGTCATCTTCACCCACTTTGGGCACATTCTCGGTCCCGCCATGGAGGCAGCCACCGCAGGCGGCACCGAGCAGTTGGCCGCCTACACACGGCGCTTCATGGCCGACGCGCGTGAGGCGTCATCCCGCCACACACTCCTGGAGGGACTGCAAGCCGAGTCACGTATCCAAGCGCAGCTAGCCCAGGCCATGACTGGGTTCGACGCCTTGATCTGTCCCGCCTCAGCAGTTTCTGCGCTCAAAGCAGACGCCGACTACCTCGACGGGATCGACGTCGACGGGAAGCATCTCGAGCACTACTGGGAAGCGCACATGACGGCGCCGTTCAACATTAACAACCGTTGCCCTGTCCTGGCCGTGCCGAGCGGACTATCCGAGACCGGAATCCCGACAGGCGTGCAGATCGTCGGGCACCCCTACGACGACCTCACCGTCTTCCGCATCGGTGCCGCCGTGGAACGGGCGCGCCCTTGGTCCGAGATGCGGCCGGCACTCTGACCCCCGATGTCCTAGACCGGCCCGCCGACGCACTCAGCGGACGGTGACTTGGCCGGCGTCGACGTCCCAGCGGGTGTCCAGCCGGACGTTTTCCAGCAGCCGGCGGTCATGCGAGACCAGCAGCAGCGTGCCGTCGTAGCTGTCCAGAGCCTGCTCCAGCTGTTCGATGGCGGGCAGGTCCAAGTGGTTGGTGGGTTCGTCGAGGACCAGCAGGTTCACGCCGCGTGCCTGCAGCAGGGCGAGGGCGGCCCGGGTGCGCTCGCCGGGGGAGAGGGCGCCGACGGCGCTGGACACTTGGTCGGCCTTGAGCCCGAACTTTGCCAGCAGCGTGCGGACCTCGGCCTGGCTGTAGTCCGGTACCAGTGCCTCGAAGGCGGTACCGAGCGGCTGGTCCTCCGCGAGCTGGCCGCGCGCCTGGTCGATCTCGCCGACGGCGACGCTGGCACCCAGCCCGGCGGCGCCGTCGTCGGGCTGCTGGTGTCCCAGCAGGAGGCGCAGCAGGGTGGACTTGCCGGCGCCGTTGGGGCCGGTGATGCCGATGCGCTCGCCGGCGTTGACCTGCAGCGACACCGGGCCGAGCGTGAATCCGTCGCGGCGGACGGTGGCCTGGTTCAAGGTGGCGACCACGGCGCTGGAGCGCGGGGCGGCGCCGATGCTGAACTGCAGCTGCCACTCCTTGCGCGGCTCCTCCACCTCGTCCAGCCGGGCGATGCGGGACTCCATTTGCCGCACCTTCTGCGCCTGCTTTTCGGAGGACTCCGTGCTGGCCTTGCGGCGGATCTTGTCGTTGTCCGGGTTCTTCTTCATGGCGTTGCGGACGCCCTGGGAGCTCCACTCGCGCTGGGTCCGCGCCCGGGACACGAGGTCCGCCTTCTTCTCGGCGAACTCGTCGTAAGCGTCGCGGGCGTGGCGGCGCGCGACGGCCCGCTCCTCCAGGAAGGCATCGTAGCCGCCGTCGTACACCGCCACCTTGTTCTGGGCCAGGTCCAACTCCACCACGGTGGTCACGCAGCGGGCCAGGAACTCGCGGTCGTGGGAGACCAGCACCACGCCGCCGCGCAGGCCCTGCACGAACGACTCCAGCCGGGCCAGTCCGGCCAGGTCCAGGTCGTTGGTGGGCTCGTCCAGCAGGACCACGTCGAAGCGGCTCAGCAGCAGGGCCGCCAAGGCAGCGCGTGCGGCCTGGCCGCCGGAAAGCCCGGTCATCGGGGCGTCCGGACCAACGTCCAGACCGAGTTCGGCCAGCACGGGCGGGATCCTGTCCTCCAAGTCCGCGGCCCCGCTGGCCATCCAGTGGTCCAGGGCGGCGGCGTAGGCGTCGCCGGCCTGCTTGGAGCCGGAGCCCAGCGCCTCGGCCGCGGCTTCCATGGCGGCGGTGGCGGCCGCGGCACCAGTGCGGCGGTCAATGTAGGCGGCGATGGTCTCGCCGGGAATCCGTTCGTGCTCCTGCGGCAGCCAGCCGACAAAGGCGTCCGAGGGCGCCGTGCTCACCGACCCCGCCAGCGGTGCGTCCGCGCCGGCCAGGATCCGCAGCAGCGTGGTCTTGCCGGCACCGTTGGCGCCGACCACCCCGACGACGTCGCCCGGAGCGACGGTCAGGTTCAGGTTGGAGAACAGAGTGCGGTGGCCGTGGCCGCCCGAGAGGTCCTTGGCCACCAGCGTTGCAGTCATGCCTACAAGTCTAAGGAGCGACGGCGGGTGGTCTGGACCGCGCCGGGACCCGGCCAGGAACCGCGGAGCCTGGCGGCCTGGCCCCTGGCCGGCGGGGAGGGCGTGGGCGCCGGCTGGCTATGCTGGAGAAGTCGCGTCGCAGCGCCTGGGACGGACGGAGCCCGGCCGCGTGCGGCGCCGGATTTTGTTGGACAAGCGCGAAGGCGGGATGCAGATGTCAGGGATAGTGGCTGCCCACGGGGAGTTCGATGCGACAGCGGGCGAACGGATGCTGGACCGGTTGGCGCACCGTGGACCGGATGGATCGGGGTCCCGCCGGGTGGGTAATTCCTGGCTTGGCAGCCGGCAGTTAGCCATCGTCGATCCGGAGAACGGGCAGCAACCCCTGGCCGGCCGCGACGGCGACGCCTGGCTGGTGGGCGACGGCGAGATCTACAACTACCGCCGGATCCGCGACCGCCTCGGGCGTGAGGGGTTCAGGACCCGCTCCGATCTGGAGGCCGCGCTGCAGCTGTACGAGGAGCTCGGCGTCGCCGCCTTCGAAAAGCTCTGGGGCCCGTTTGCCTTGGTGGTGGCAGGCGATGACGGGCGGTTCGTCGCGGCCAGGGACATGCTCGGTTTGTCCCCGTTGTACTGGGCACGCCGCGACGAAACCGTGCTGTTTGCCTCCGAAATGAAGGCGTTCGACGACGAGTGGCGGCCCTTCGTGGAGCCTTTTCCGCCGGGCCATGCCTGGACACCGGAGGACGGCTTGATCGCCGGACCCGTTTTCCCGGCGGGCGCCCCGGTGCTGCTCAAGAGCCGGCGGCCGGAGGAGGATCCTCCGCAGTGGGTCTTTGATGCCCTGCGCGACACCTTGGTCCGGGCGGTGGAACGCAGCCTGGAGGCCGATGTGCCGGTGGGCGTCCTGTTGTCGGGCGGGGTGGACTCCAGCATCGTCACGGCCGTGGCGGCCCGAAAGGCCGCAGAGCGCGGGAAGGTTTTGAAGACGTTCGCCGTCGGGCTGGAAGGCAGCGCCGACCTGCTGGCCGCCCGGGTGATGGCGGCCGCCGCCGGTACCGATCACCATGAGCTGGTCTACACGGCCGAGGACGCGATCGCGCTGGTGCCGCAGGTCATCGCGGAGCTTGAATCCTTTGACCCCACGCTGGTGCACAGCGCGGTGCCGAATTTCCTGGTGTCCCGGCTGGCCGCTGAACACGTGAAGATCGTGCTGGTGGGCGAGGGCGCCGACGAGCTGTTCGCCGGCTACTCGCATTACGGCCGCCATGACACCGGCGAGGCGCTGCACGAGGATCTGCTGGAGACACTCGAAGGCATGCCCATCGGCGGACTGCAGCGAGTGGACCGGGTGGCCGGCGCCCACGGGCTGGAACCGCGGCTGCCCTTCCTGGACCTGGACGTGGTGGAACTTGCCCTGGCGTTGCCGCCGGCATGGAAACTGACGGGACCTGAGCGGCCGGCCAAATGGCTGTTGCGCAAGGCCTTCGACGGGATGGTTCCCCACGAGGTGCTCTGGCGGCCGAAGGAGCAATTCGGCGAAGGCACCGGCATGAACGATGTGCTCCGCGAACACTTCGAAGCTTCGGTCAGCGAAGCGGAGCTGCAACATGAGGCCGGTGTCCTGGATCCGCCGGTGCGCACCCGCGAGGAACTGGCTTACTACCGCATCTTCGCGGCCGCCCTGCCGGGGATCGATGCGCAGAAGACGGTGGGACGTTTCGCGGAGGCCTGAGAGGCGGGCGGTTTCGGGGAGGCCCGAAACCGCAGGCAGTTTTCGCGGAGCCTGAGAAAGGGGCAGCGGCCGCCGGTCGTGGTGGCCGGCGGCCGCTGGCCGTTGTGCGGTGCGGAGGTCCGGTGGCTAACCCACCAGGCCCTGCTCCTTCAGCCACTCTTCGGCGACATCGCGGGGATCCTCGCCGTCGTTATCCACCCGGCCGTTGAGCTCGGTGATGACTTCATTGGTCAGTGCGGCGCTGATCGGTGCCATAATCTCGGCAATGGCCGGGTACTCGTCCAGGGTTTCCTGGCGCAGGGTCATGGCGCCCTGATACGGGACGAAGAATTCCTTGTCGTCCTCTAACACCGTCAGTTCGTTGGAGATGACGCGGGCATCGGTGGAGAAGACTTCACCGAACTGGCAGGATCCGCCGACCTGCGTGTAGATGAGGTTCAGGTCCAGCTCCACCACCTTGCTGAAGTCGAATCCGTACGCTTTCTCCAAGCCGGGGAGCCCGTCGTCGCGGTTGATGAACTCGCTGGCAGCACAGACGGCACCCTGGTCCGGGTTCTTCTGGATGAACGCGGCGGCTTCGCTCATGTTGGTGATGCCTTCGGCCTCCGCGAAATCCTTCTTTGCGGCGATGCGGTAGGTGTTCTCGAACGGCGCCGGTTCCAGCCAGGCGACGCCGTTTTCGGCGTCTTCCTTCGCGACGGCGGCGTAGAGGTCTTCCGGCACGTCCTCGGTGGTGTGGCCGAGGACGTTGACCCAGCCGGTTCCGGTGTAGTCCCAATAGAAGTCGACCTGGCTCGACTGCAGGGCTTCGCGCACGGTGGCGCTGCCGGAGATGCCTGTCTTGTCCTCGACGGTGGCACCGGCATCCTCGAGCGCGACGGCCGCAATCTGGGCCAGCAGGATGGATTCAGTGAATTCCTTGGAGCCCGCCGCGAAGTGCGCGCCAGCGAGCTCGCCGTCGCCTGTCGCCTCGGCGGCGTCGCCGCCGCCGCAGGCCGTCAGCAGCAAGGCCACTCCGGCACCAAACGCGGCGAACGCCGTCTTCCGTGAACTATTCGCTTTCATCATTCCTCTTTCGTCATGCAGGGGATGGCCTAGAGCCCTTTCGGGCGCAGGAAGTCTTCGGCGATGCTCGCCAGGTAGTCGATCAGCAGTGCCAGCACCGCTGTGAGCGCGGCGCCGACAACCTGGACCAGCACGCGGTTGGTGGAGAGCCCGGCAACGATGATGTCCCCGAGTCCGCCCGCGTTGATGTAGGTCACCAGGGTGGCCGTACCAACGTTGATCACCAGCGCGGTGCGTACGCCGGCCAGGATGATGGGCACCGCGAGGGGCAATTCGAGCCGGCGCAGGACACCGAACTTGGAGATGCCCATGCCTCGCCCGGCTTCGAGCACGGATTCATCGACCTGCTCCAGGCCCACCATCGTGTTGAGCAGCACCGGGATGATGGCGTAAAGCACCAAGCCCACGATGGCTGCCTGGAAACCCAGGAACAGAAATGCCACGGCCAGCAGGACCAACACGGCGATGGTCGGAACCGCCTGGCCCAAGGTCAGCAGTGTGATCAGGTAGGGGCGGACCCGGCGCATGGCCGGACGGGTGAACAGGATGCCCAGCGGCACGGCGATGACCAGCGTCAGCAGCGTCGAGACCGCGGTCAGCTGCAGGTGCCGCCCCAGGGCGGCAGCCAGGTTGGCCGGGGCCAGGGCGCGCGCCTCGATGCTGTCCAGTTCCTGCGAGCCGACATACAGGTACAGTGCGAGGCAGGCCAGCGCCAGAATCGCCGGCACCAGCAGGTAACCGGTCAGGGTCCGGCGTCGCGTCCTGGCCGGTGGCTGGACGGCAACGTCTTGGTCGTGCACCGCGTGCTGGGGTGCGGCAGCTGCCACGTCAGCCACCCGCCCGTACGGCTTCGGCCACCTCGCCCAGCCCGGCCCGGGCTCGAGCGACCGCCGTGTCCCGCATGGCCCGGATGGCCTCGTTGATCTGTTCGATATCCACCACGCCCTGGTAGACACCGTGCGAGTCCACCACGATCGTCACGCTGTAGCGGGCGGTGATGAGTTCGTTCAGCGCATCGGACAGCGTTGCCCGGGGTTCCAGAATGGCTTCCGGCGGCAGTCCGACCTCGTCCAGCGCGCGTGTGCCTGCCCGGTGCAGGTCGTCGGCACCTACCCAGCGGCGGGGCCGCCCGGCGTTGTCGAGCACCAGGAGCGCCGAGCGGTCGCTGCGCCGCAGCTGGTCCAGTGCGTCCTCGGCCGGGGTGTCCAGCCGGACGGTCGGCCACTGCGTCAGCTCGATATCGGCCACGCGGCTGAGGTTCAGCCGCTTCAAGGAGGCGCCGTTGCCGATGAAGTCGGAGACGAAATCATTGGCGGGGGCGGTCAGGATCTGCTCCGGGGTATCGTATTGGGCAATCCGGGAGCGGTCCTGCAGGATGGCGATTCGGTCGCCCATCTTGATTGCTTCATCGATGTCATGGGTGACGAACACGATGGTCTTGCGCACTTCCGACTGCAGGCGCAGGAATTCGTTCTGCAGCCGGTCCCGGGTGATCGGGTCTATGGCCCCGAACGGTTCGTCCATCAGCATCACTTCCGGGTCTGCGCCCAAAGCGCGTGCCACGCCTACCCGCTGCCGCTGCCCGCCGGAGAGCTCCTTGGGGTAGCGGTTGCGATAGGTCGACGGCGGCATGTTGACCATGTCCAGCAACTCGTCGACCCGTGCGGAAATCCGTTTGGTGTCCCAACCCAACAGCTTGGGGACGGTGGCCACGTTTTCGCCGATGGTCATGTGCGGGAACAGGCCGACTTGCTGGATGACGTAGCCGATGCGGCGGCGGAGCTGGTCCGGGTCGGTGGTGGTGACATCTTCACCGTCCAGGATGATCCGGCCGGAGGTGGGCTCGATGATCCGGTTGATCATCTTCATGGTGGTGGTCTTGCCACATCCCGACGGGCCGACCAGCACCACGATTTCGCCCTCGTAGATGTCCAGTGTCAGGTCGTCGACCGCGTTGTCCTTCTGCCCGGGAAACCTTTTGGACAGGTTCTGTAGGCGGATCTTGACCGGCCTGGGCTGGGGGGTCTGATGGTCGGATACGGTCATCGGATTCCTTTGGAGGTAGTCAGCTTGCGGACGGTGTGGAAGAGCAGGTCGAACAGGATGGCGAGGACAACCACCCCGAGGGTTCCGGCCAGAACCATGTTGACGGCCACCGGCGTGCCCACCCGGGCCAGGCCGGTAAAGATCAGCTCTCCGTAGCCTGGGCCCAGTACGATCGCGCCGATGGCAGCGATGCCAAGCAGGACCAGGGTGGTGACGCGGACGCCGGTGATGATCACCGGCCACGCCAGGGGCAGTTCGATCTTCAGCAGCCGCTGGGTACGGCTCATGCCCATGCCCTTGGCCGATTCCACGATGGCAGGATCCACTTCGCGCAGGCCGGTGATGGTATTGCGGACAATGGGCAGCAGGCCATACATCGTGAGGGCGACCACCACGGGCAGGGCGCCAAGGCCCAGAGGGCCGATGAGGAGGATGAACAACGCGAAGGAGGGGACGGTCAGGAAAGCACCGGTGACCGCGAGGACTGTTTCGCGCGGTCGTTCATGCCGATAGGTCGCGATGCCCAGGCCGACCCCGATCACGGTGGCGAGCATGACTGAAACGCCCACGAGGACGGCATGCTCGATGCCCATTTCCAGCATGTCGTCGGCCCGTTTCGCGAGAAACTCGAAAAAGTTCACACGTTCCTTTCTGCAGCCTCTGCCGGGAACAAGACACGGAGAAACTGCGGCTGGTGTGGTTTCTGGTGCCGATGTGGCAGATGCTACGACTGCCCGTAACTATAGTTGATGCCCGGCCGCGGATGCCCATCGGGCCGCCGGCAGCGGGCCGCCGCGGACGGTCAGTCGCGGATCCGGACGGCGGTTTCGCGCAGGAACTGGTCCACCCGGGTGTAGGCATCCCGGGTGAGCGCCTTCCACAGGCGCATCGCCAGCTTGGGGTCCTGCTCCTCCAGCTCCTCGATTGCCTCCGACGAAAGCACCATGAGTTCCACCGGGCCGTCCGCTTTCTCGGTGGTTTCCTGCCGGTCTTCGCTGCCCAGCGCGAGTTCGCCGAACGTCATGCCGGCGCTGAGCGTGCTCAGCTTGACCCGCCGTCCCTCCGAGTCGGCGGCGATGGTGCTGATCCGGCCGGAGACAATGAAGTACACCCCGCCAAACCGCTGGCCAACCCGCCGAACGATCTCGCCGTCTTCGTACTTCGCGGGCTCCATGCGTTGCACCAGGGCCACAATCTCATCCGGGTGGAGGGTGCCCAGGGCCAGCGAGTGTTCCACCGGCACCGACGTGGGCACGCCCAGCGGATCTCCGTAGCGGGCAATGAGGCGGTTCTCGGAGAATTCGACGGCACCGGTGCGGGTATCAAAGACCGGCACGGGCCGCCCGGTGTCGGCGAAGACGCCGGCGAGCGTGTCCTCCGGGTCGATCAGCAGCAGTTCACGGTTGTCGGCAGCCAGGTTCTCCTCCAGGCGGGCGAACATCCGCAGGGCCACGCCGCCTACTTCGTCGACGCGGCGCAGGTCCAGTACCACCAGCTCGACATCGTCCGGCAGCGAGCTGATCTCCCGGACCATTGATTCCGTGCCGGCAAACAGCAGGTCGCCGTTGAGCTCGATCAGCTGCGCGCGGTGACCGTTCTCCCGCAGCACCTCGGCCGACTCATCCGTGCGGCGAATGCCGGAGGGAACGACGGTGATGTCGTAGCTTGCGCGGATCGCGGAACGCCCCGCCCGCGCCGAGCGGACAAAGTGCATTTCCATGTCCTCGGACAGCCGCCGGCTGACGGCGATGCCGCGGACCGATCCGCCGTGGTCGTCCAGCGGCGGGGAGAAAACCGCCAGCCCCACCTGGCCGGGCAGCACCGCCAAGGTGCCGCCTCCCACCCCGGACTTGGCCGGCATGCCCACGTTGGTGACCCAGTCTCCGGCGTCGTCGTACATGCCCGAGGTCATCATGACCGACAGCACCCGTTCCACCGGCCCGATGTCCATGACGTGGTTCCCGGTGACCGGATTGGTGCCGCCGTTGGCCAAGGTCGCGGCCATGATGGACAGGTCCCGGCAGGTTACCTGCACCGAGCACTGCCGCAGGTAGTTCTCCAACGCGGTGGTGGGGTTGTCCTCGATGACGCCGAACGAGCTCAGCAGGTAGGCCAGCGCGTGGTTGCGGTCGCTGTTGCGCAGCTCGGCTTCGAACACCCGCGGACTGCTCTTCAGCCTCCGGCCGGCGAACTCCGAATACGTGTTCAGGATCCGCTTGATCGCGGACCTGCCGCCGGAGCCCTTAATCATCCCGGTGACCGCCAGCGCACCCGCATTGATCATCGCGTTGGCGGGCCGTCCGGTGCCGGCGGCGAGGGAGATTTCGTTGAACGGATCCCCGGAGGGCTCCACGTCCACTTTTTCGTCCACCGCGTCGAACCCGAGCTCGGCCAGCGCGAGCGCGTAACTGAACGGCTTGGAGATCGACTGCAGCGTGAATTCCTTGCGCGTGGTCCCCACTTCGTAGACGTAGCCGTCCACCGTCGCCAGGCAGATACCGAAGTCGTCCGGATTGACCACCGCCGAGGCAGGACCAACCAGGTAAGGCGTGCCGCCGCGGAGCTCGGAGACCTCGGCGTGCAAGGCGTGCAAGTAGCTGTCGATCGGCGATTCCATATCACCAGCGTAATTGGGAGTAAGGCGCGCCCCGGACAGCCGCCGGCCCCGGCCGCATGCCTCCTCGCGCGATCGGACTATCGCGCGATCGGACTCTTCTGCGGCGCGATGGTCACGGAGGCGACCTCTTCCAGCCCCGGGTGCAGATCGTCGCCGTCGTGCACCACGCCCTTTTCCCACCAGATCCTCAGGCCGTCGGGGGAGTCCTCCAGGCTGGCCAGGTTGTTGTCGAACCATGGCCGCTTGAGGCCCTTCCAGGTGAACGGTGGATTGGGAACCTTCGCGCCGCGGGCCACGAGCGCCCCGACGGGAGCGGCGATGCCGTAGGACATGGCCGCGGTGAAATAGCGCAGGAAGCGGGGCAGCGGGTTGCGGACGGGGGAGCAGACGACCTGGACGATCCGGCTGCCCGAGTCGCGCACCACCTCCGTCACATACGAGAAGTGGACGTCGCCCGAGAGGAAGGTGACGGTCTCCGGCGCCGGTCCGCGTCTGCCGTCGGCCACCTCCTGCACCAAGGCTGCCACCTCGCGGAAGGTGCGCTGGAAGGCTGCCCAGTGCTCCAGATCCACCGCCCGCCGCAGCAGTTCGCCGGCGGTCGCCGGCAGCTTGCCCCAGGCGCCTTCGCTGAGCGCCTCGTTCCAGGACTCGATGTGGTGCAGGCCCGTGGGGAGCAGGAACGGCAGCGAGGTCCCGATCAGGAGGTGCTTGAAGCCGCCCTGGAGTTGGCTGTCCAGCCAGGCCATTTCTTCCTCGTCGAGCAGCGTCCGCCGTTCCGGTTGCAGGTCACGGGCCGCGCGGGAGTCGAGCACGACCAGCCGTGAACCGCCGATATCGCGGGTGTAGCTCCACCGGTAGGTGTCCGGCTGCCGGTCCGCCCGCTCCGCGAAAGCTTCCAGCGCGTCGGTGAGGTCCGGTTCTCCGCCGCCCGGGTGGTTGACCACCTGCTGCCACAGTTCGTCCTGGGCACGCTGCTCCGGGGACAGGTTGCCCAGATGCTGGTAGACCCAGTAGGACGCGAGGCCGGCGACGATCCGGCCGTGCCACCAGGGCTTCTTCTCCATCTGCCGCCGCCAGGTCAGCGAGGCGTTCCAGTCGTCGCGAATATCATGGTCGTCGAAGATCATGGCACTGGGCAGCGTGGACAGCAGCCACCGGTTGGCGCCGTCCGACCACGCGAGCATGTACAGGTGGGCGTACTCGGCGTAGTCCTTCAGTTCTTTGCCGGGTGGTTCCTTGATGTTCCGGCGGGCGCGGATGAACTCCTGCATCGCTTCGGACGTCGAGTCCGCATAGACCTGGTCGCCCAGGAAGAGCAGCAGGTCCGGCCAGCCGGGTTCCGTCCCGTTCCCGTCGAGGGCATAGGGATCGGTCCCGTCCGAGGCCCCGGCGGGGGTCCCCACTCCGGCGGGGGTCCCGTCTCCGGCGCGGCTCCCGGCCCCGTCCCCGGCCGGGGCCGCGCCGTTGGCGCGGTGCAGCGCGTACGCCCGCAGCGCGTCCACGCCGTGCTGCCTGTTGCCGGTCGCGTCATGCTCGACGCTGGTGCGGCAGGAACCAAAGGCCAGCCGGAGCGGGCGTCCGGGCGTGAGGGTGCGGATGACGGGCTCCGGGTACGGCGACTCCGGCGCCGGCCAGGCCGGCACGCCGTCGACCTCCACCCGGTAGGGCGTAACGCTCCCGGGCTCCAGCCCCTCCGCCTCGACCAGCGCGTAGTGGTGGCCGCGCACGGAAAACGTGCCCGCCTGCCAGCTGCGTCCCTGAACCACGACGGCGACGGTGGCGGCTTCGCGGGTCTCCACCCAGATGCTGGCCGACGTCTGGTCCACGTAGCGCAGCATCGGTCCAAGTACCAGCGGCGATGCGGTCATGAGTCCTCCTGCCCGTCCCGACAGAACGGTGTCCCCTTGGCGCAACTCTGCCACTATCGCCCGATTGCGGAAAGAGGCTGTGTCGGGAGGATTCGTTACCGGCGCGAGCACCGCCGTCGTTATTCCCCGGCCGGGCGCTGGCCGGTCAGTGCTCCGGTGACGGGATGGCCGGGAGCGCAGGGCGGTGGCCGGTCAGTGCTCCGGTGACGGGATGGCCGGGAGCGCCGGAAGGTGGCCGGAACCGGGGACGGGCAGGTCCTGGCCCTCCCGCGGGGCGCCCTTGCCGGGGTTGCCCTCGCGTTGACCCAGGGACGGCTCGGGCAGCCCGCCCTCCAGGGGCGGCACCGCGGGGACCACGTCACGGGACGGCTTGCCCGGGGGACGTTTGCCATCCTGCCCGCCGGCATCATCGGAGCCCTTGGTTTTCTCCGCCTGGGGCCCAGGCTGCCCGGGGGCGGCAGGACTTACCGGGGCGGCGGGACCGGCAGGGGCGTCGGTGCCGGCGTCGGCCGAGCCGGAGCCGTGTTGTTCAACCGGGACCTCGCCGTCCTGGACAGCGGGGACATCGGCGGGGACTCCGGGCACGCCGTGGTCCAAGGGACCTTGTCGGCCGGTGTCGGACGGGGCAAGGAAGCCGACGACTTGCCGGACGGCGTGGTCCGCGGCTGCCCGGAAGTCAGGATTGGCGGCCGCGACGCCGGACATTCCCAGCCCGGTAGCGGCCACCGCGGCCGTGAGGACAAGGGCGCCGCGTACCGTGCGGCGACGCCGCAGCGGCACGACCTGCGCGCCCGCGGCCTGCACGCCGGCAGCCGGCGTCATGTAGGCCAGCACCTCGGGCGATGGAGCCGGGACGGGGGCTTCCCCGGCAACCCGGAGGGCCAGCAACGAGGACTCCAGCGGGTCAGAAGGAGCCAGCCCGGATTCGTCCAGCAACTGGCGGACGGCGCCGTCGGACATATCTGCGCTGTTCATACCAGGGCCTCCTTCCTTTCCAGAACGGATTTGAGTTTGAGCAGGGCACGCCGCTGCAATTGTTTAATGGAGCCGGTGGTCCGGCCCATGATTTCGGCAACCTGTTCGATCGACAGGTCGGCGACCACGCGCAGCAACAGCACTTCCTGCTGCTCCGGGTTCAGCTCTTTGAGCTGGCGTCCGACATCGCTCTCCGCGAGCGTATCCAGGACAGTTGTTTCGGCGGAGGCGACCGCGCGGGCATCGGCATCCGGGTCGTAAGGCGACAGCACTGGCTGGCGGGCCCGGCGCCGGACATCGTCTACGTAGCGGGCATGGGCGATGGAGAAGGCCAGCGTCCGCAGCCCCTGGAATCCGCCTTGCACCGACTGGATCCGGGAGAAGAGGGCGAGGAATACTTCCTGCACGGCGCCTTCGTGGTCTTCCAGGCCGCGCACCTTCAGGTAACCATTCAGCCCGGGAGCCAGCGCGGCGTAGATCTCGCTGAACGCATCTGCATTTCCGGACTGCGCCGCGAGCACGATGTCGTCGGAGAGTGATTGGGGCAAGTCGACGTTCTTTCAGACAGCGGGCGACGGGTGCGGCGCCACCAGTGTAGGCGCCGCACCCGGTACTGCGGGAATTACTGTCCGGCTTCTAACTTGACCGAAGCCGCACCACGGAGCTCGGCGCGGGTTTCCGCGGCTTCCGTGCGGGCGTCGATGGCGGCCTGGGCCTCCGCGTTGGCGGTGACGGGCAGTTCCGGGACGGCAGGGACGGCCGGAGTAGCAGGCACGCCCTCGGCACCCGGGATGGCCGGTGTTGCCGGGACAGCCGGAGCCACGGCGGCACCCGAACGCAGTTCGGCGGCTGCACCGTTCTCCTCGGTGCCGGCCTCTCCCTCTGCACCCAGCGCTGCGTCAGCCTCTGCTCCGTCTACGCCCGCGGTGACGTCGGCCTCGGCGTCGCCTGCGGCTGCGGACCGGACTTCCGGCACAGCGGGGGTGGCCGGGATGGCCGGGACTGCGGTCTCACCCTCGTTGGCGGGGACGGCCGGGGTGGCCGGGACCGCGTCAGTGGTGACGGCGGTCTCCGAACCGCCGGCGGCGGTCAAGGCGGGTGCTGCCACGGCTGCTCCGGCGCCTCCGACGGCGATGACGGCGGCCAGGGCGGCTCCCTTGGCGGGCAGGCTAAGGGTGCGGAAACGGTTCGACATGAATCTCCTCAAAGGTTGCTCGGCACGGCTGCGGTGCTGCCACCGCGGCGCGCCCTTACACCTGCCTAATCGAAGGACGAGGGTGAAAGGTTACGCTTTCGTGATTCTCGGGAGAAACATTTTTCACGGGAAACGCCGGTGGCCGGGGCGTCACGCCCCGGCCACCGGCGTTCTACCAGCTAACGGACTCAGTAGGCCTTGACCCGCTGTTCGACCACCAGATGGATCAGCGCGAAGGTCTTGTCCTCGTCGATGGCCTTCAGCGCGGCCGCGAGGGCGGCAGGTATATCGGCGTCCTGCTCGACCTTCACCCCGAAGCCGCCGAAAGCCTGGGCCATCAAGGCGAAGTCGGGGTTCTTCAGCTGGGTGCCGGAGATGCGCTCGGGGTACCAGCGTTCCTGGTGGGTGCGGATGGTGCCGTATTCCTGGTTGTCCATGACGATGACCAGCGGGGTGGCGCCGTACTGGGCGGCGGTCGCCAGTTCCTGGCCGTTCATGAGGAACTCGCCGTCGCCGGCGATGGTCACCACGCGACGTCCCGGGTGGGCCAGCGAGGCGGCGATGGCCGAGGGGACGGAGTAGCCCATGGAGCCGTTGCGTGCCGACAGCATGGAGGCGTAGTCGTGTGTGGGGAAGTAGCGGTGCGCCCAGTTGGTGTGCTCGCCGGCGCCGAGGGTGACCATGGCGTCGCGCGGCAGGCCCGCAACCAGGTTGGCCATCATGGTGTCCATCCGCGCCGGTCCGTCGGTGGGCTCGGCCGGCGGCAGGGCGGCGAACTTGACCTGCTCGCCGCGCATGCGCTGGGTGAAGTTTTTCCACTCTTCCTTCAGCGGCAGGTCCATCATGACGAGGTCGCGGACGAAGACGTCGGGCTTGGCCACGATCTGGTAGGAGACGGGGCCGGAGCGGCCCCGCAGCGACGGGTCGATGGTGACCAGGAAGTTCTTCTTGGACCAATCCTGGCGGACCAGGAAGCCGTCGGTGATGACATCGCCCGGGACGGTGCCGACGAAGACCAGCAGGTCGGTTTCCTCGAGCAGGTCGTAGGTGGGCTTCGGCCGGCCGTAGCCGATCGGGCCCACATAGGAGGGGGAGTCGAAGGGGATGGTGCCCTCGCAGCGCCATTCGACGGCGGCCGCTATGTGGTGCTCCTCGAGCCACGTCGTGAGTGCGCTGGACCCTTCCTGGGTCCAGTCATTGCCGCCGACCACGAACAGCGGCTTCTCGGCTTCCTTGAGCGCGGACTTCAGCGCCTTCCAGTCCGTGACCGTCATGCCGCCCTGCGCGACGGGGATGACCGGGTGCAGCGTGGCGTCCACTTCTTCGCGGATGACATCCTCCGGGAGGCCGACGACGACGGGTCCCGGCCGGCCGCTCATGGCAGCAAACATGGCCTCGGCGACGATTTCGGACGCCCGCTCCGGGTGGTCCAGCACCATGACCCGCTTGGCGCCGGTGTCGAACCAGGATTTGATGTCGAATTCCTGGAATGCTTCGCGGTCACGGTGCTCGAAGGGGATCAGGCCCACGAACAGCACCATGGGCGTGGCGTCCTGCCAGGCGGTGTGGAGGCCAACATGCGCGTTGGCCGCGCCGGGCCCGCGGGTGACCATGGCGATGCCGGGCCGCTGGTTCATCTTTCCGTCCGTCTCGGCCATGTAGGCCGCGCCGCCTTCATGGCGGCAGACGATGGTGTCGATGCTGGAATTGTGGAGTCCGTCCAACACTTCCAAATAGCTCTCGCCGGGAACCACGTACGTTCGTTCGACGCCGTGCGCCATCAATGAGTCGACAATGATATGCCCTGCCGATTTGCGGACCGGCTGCTGCTGCGCTGCGACTGCGACCGCTTCCATTTGATCCTGTGTCACAGGAGACCTCTTTCACCTTTGAATCGAACTCGTCCGCGGCATTCTTCTCGTGCGGGTGCACGGTTCCCGATGAACGCGCTTGAGCAAAAGTACATGATGGGGTGTGTTATGGCAGCGTCCCTGTGACATGGCGAGGTAACGAAAGTGACGTGGTTCGCATCGTCCGGTCGGGGCGTGCAACCTAAGTTGGACTCCGGCGGCGCCCTCCGGCCCACAGGCTCGGCAGTGCGGACCCGCGGCGGGGCTTGTTCCAGGCCAGGGGTGGCTGCTGCGACCGTTCTCAGACGCGGCGGTGGCGGGACACGAAATCGGCGCAGCCGCGGATGGCGCCCGCCGCCAGGCAGATCAGGCCCAGCATGGCCAGAACCAGCGCATTGCCCGCTATGCCGATGAACAGCAGGAGCGCGCCGGCCAAAGCGAGCAGGGTCGCCGCACCGACGATGTGGCCGAAGACCATCACGCCGCGGGCAGACAGGGAACGGGCCAGGCGGGGGTCGTCGTTCTCCAGTTGCTGCCCCAGCCTGTCCAGGCGCTGCCGTTCGTCATCCGATAGAGACATTCCGACCTCCTCGGGCTCCGCGGCGCCGCAGCTGGGGCCGCGCCGGACACCGTATAAGACAAATGTAGCCTCGGGATGCCCTCCGGGGGTATGGGCTGGGGCCAAGCGAGGGCTGATTCGTTACCGGCGTGCCGGCGGTCCGGGTCGGTTTTGCTGGAGCCTCTAGGCCAGTGGTACCTTGATCCGGATAAATCTGATTTATTGACGAGAGATTGGTCACCAAATCAGATGTAATGAAGCGTCTGAGGAGTTCTGACCCATGTCTCTGCAATATCCCCCGCTGGTGGTCATGGGCGTCCAAGGATGCGGAAAATCTACGGTGGGCAGCGCCGTCGCCGAGCACCTGGGCGTGGAGTTCGTCGACGGCGACGACCTGCACAGCGCGGCGAACAAGGAAAAGATGGCCTCGGGGCACCCGCTGACCGATGCCGACCGCGAGCCCTGGCTGAGCGCCATCGGCCGCGTGATGGCAGACAAACTGGCGGACGGAACCTCAACCGTCGTCGCATGCTCGGCGCTGAAGCGTAGCTACCGCGACCTCATCCGCTCCTTTGCGCCGCAGACCCGGTTCATCCACCTCACCGGCAGCCAGGAACTGATTGCCGAGCGGATCAGCGGGCGCGACCACGAATACATGCCTCCGACGCTGCTGGATTCGCAGTTCCAGACGCTGGAACCGCTCGGCGAGGACGAGGCGGGACTTGTGGTCTCCGTCACCGATTCGCCCGAGGAGATCGCGGCGCTGGTGGAGAACTACCTGCGGGACCCGGCCGGCTCGGCGGGAAGCTAGCGCCGGCGGGCGGGAAGCAACTGAACCAACAACTGAAACGGTTAAGCCGATAACCCATCGGACGACCGTCCGATCCAACGAAGGACAATGATGACCGAACTCGAGCTCAACTGGACGTTGGGCACGGCGGGCCTCCTGCTTGTCGCCGTAGCAGCCATTGCGCTGCTGCTGGTGCTGATCATGCGGTTCCGCGTGCACGCCTTCCTGTCGCTGATTATTGTCAGCCTGCTCACCGCAGTGGCGACCGGCATTCCGGCCGCAGACATTATGCCGACCCTCCTCGGCGGCTTCGGCGGAACCTTGGCCAGCGTGGCCCTGCTGGTCGGCCTGGGCGCCATGCTCGGCCGCATGCTGGAGGTCTCCGGCGGCGCGGACGTCATGACGCAGGCGTTGATCAACAAGTTCGGTGAGAAGCGTGCGCCGCTGGCGCTCTCCGTGGCGTCGCTGCTGTTCGGTTTCCCGATCTTCTTCGACGCAGGCCTCGTGGTCATGCTGCCGATCATTTTCACCGTGGCACGACGCCTGGGCGGATCGCTGCTGACCTATGCCTTCCCCGCAGCCACAGCCTTCTCCGTCATGCACATCTTCGTGCCGCCGCACCCGGGTCCCGTGGCCGCCACCGGCCTGCTGGGCGCCGACGTCGGACTCGTCCTGATTCTGGGTCTGGTCATTGCCATCCCGACCTGGTACCTGGTGGGCTACCTGTTCGGCCACTTCCTGGGCCGCCGGTTCAACATCGCCGTGCCGGACATCCTCGATGCCCCGAAGGGTTCGGTGGAAAACGAATTCCGCTCCTCCCCGAAGCTGGGCACCATCTTCTTCCTGCTGCTGCTGCCGCTGCTGCTGATCTTCCTCAACACCGGCCTGAACATGCTCGCTACCGCCGAGGTTGTCTCGCTTGAGGACACCTGGGTGCAGGTCCTGCGCACGCTGGGTGAGACCCCGGTCGCGCTGCTGATCACCGTGCTCCTGGCCATGTGGCTGCTGGGTCACCGCCAGGGCAAGAAGCACAGCCTCGTCGAGACCGTGGTGGACAGTGCACTGGGCCCGGTCTGCTCGATCATCCTGATCACCGGCGCCGGCGGTATGTTCGGCGGCGTGCTGCGCTCGAGCGGCATCGGCAACGCGATCGCGGAGTCTCTGGACGCTATCGGCTTGCCGATCATCGTGGCCGGCTTCGTGATTGCCGCCGTCGTCCGTGTGGCGCAGGGTTCGGCAACGGTGGCGCTAACCACCGCGGCCGCTCTGGTCCAGCCGGTAGTGATGGGCAACCCCGAGTTCAACCCGGTGGAACTGGCCGCGATTGTGCTGGCGCTGGCCGCCGGCTCGGTGTTCGCCGGCCACGTGAACGACTCGGGCTTCTGGCTGGTCAGCCGGTTCTTCCAGATGGACACTAAGACCACGCTGAAGACCTGGACCGTGGGCCAGGCGCTGGTGGGCGTCGTCGGTTTTGTCCTGGCACTGGCCATCTACCTGATCGCCACGAACTTCTAGTACAACCTTGGACAACATGGACGGGGCGGCTGCGGCCGTCCCGTCCGCATTTGGAGCGTAAATGACTGTGAACCTGTTCGACATTTCCTCCCGGGTGGCGCTGGTGACCGGCTCCAGCCGCGGGATCGGCAAGGCGATCGCCCGCGGGCTCGCCGCCGCGGGCGCCGTTGTGGTGCTCAACGGGCTGGATGAGGAACGGCTGGAAGGCACCCGTGCGGAACTGGCCGCCGAGTTCGGCGGGGACCGTATTTTTGCCCGGGCCTTCGACGTCACCGACGCCCAGGCGGCGGCCGACGGCGTGGCCTGGGTCGAGCGCGAAGTGGGCCCCCTGTGGGTGCTGGTCAACAATGCCGGCGTCCAGCACCGGGTGCCGATGCTGGACCTGGACGTGGACGACTGGGAGCGCGTGCTGCGCACCAACCTGACCAGCGCGTTCCTGGTGGGCCGCGAGGCCGCGCGGCACATGATCGAACGCGGCGCCGGGAAGATCATCAACATCGCGTCCGTCCAGACCGACCTGGCCCGTCCGACCATCGCCCCTTACACGGCGTCCAAGGGCGGCATCCGCAACCTGACCCGGGCGATGACCGCCGAGTGGGCCAGCCAGGGACTGCAGATCAATGCGATCGCCCCGGGCTACATCCACACCGAGATGACCCAGAAGCTGGTGGACGACGAGGCGTTCAACTCGTGGATCCTGGGCCGCACCCCGGCGCACCGCTGGGGCACCGTGGAGGACATCGTGGGACCGGCCATCTGGCTGGCCTCCGACGCCTCCAACTTCGTGAACGGCCAGGTGGTGTTTATCGACGGCGGCATGACCACCGTCGTCTGACCCGTCTGACCGTTTGACCCGTCTGACCCGTCTGACCCGTCTGACCGGCCTGCGCGGCTGTCCCCGGTCCCCGGGCCGCCGGCGCAGGCACCCAAGGCGGCGCACCGCCGTCGTCGTTTTGCAGCACCATCGAAAGGCAGTTTCCATGACCTCCCTCCCAGCACAGTCCCTCGGCGTTGTGGCCCACGCGGCCGGTGACCTGCGGGTCGAACCGGTCGCGCTCGCGCCGGCCGGGCCCGACGAAGCCGTGGTCGAGATTGCCTACGGCGGCATCTGCGGGTCCGACCTGCACTACTGGCAGCACGGCGCTGCCGGCGAGTCCATCCTGAAAGCGCCGATGCTGCTGGGCCACGAAGTGGTGGGTACCGTGGCAGCGGCCGCCGCCGATGGCAGCGGACCGGCTGCGGGCACCGCCGTCGCCGTGCATCCGGCGACGCCCGGACCGGGTGACGGATCCAGGTATCCGGAGGACCGCCCGAACCTCTCGCCGGGCTGCACCTACCTGGGCAGCGCCGCACGTTTCCCGCACACCGAAGGCGCGTTCGCCCGCTACGTCAACCTGCCCACGCGGATGCTGCGGGAGCTGCCCGCCAAACTCCCGCTGCGGCGGGCCGCCCTGGTGGAGCCGGCCAGCGTGGCCTGGCATGCCGTCGCGCGCGCCGGAGACGTGGCCGGCAAGCGCGTGCTGGTCATCGGCTGCGGCCCGATCGGCGCCCTGATTATAGCGGTGCTAAAGCGGGCCGGCGCGGCCGAGATCGTCGCCGTCGACATGCACGAAAAGCCGCTGGACATCGCCCGTGAAGTGGGTGCCAGCCGCACGCTGCTGGCGACCGATGCCGAGGCGATCGCCGGGGTCGAAGCAGACATCTGCCTGGAGTCGTCCGGCAACCATCACGGCTTGGCGTCGGCCGTGCGCGGTGCGGCCCGCGGCGGCCGCGTGGTGATGGTGGGACTGCTGCCCTCGGGTGAGCAGCCGGCGCTGATCTCGCTGGCGATCACCCGCGAGCTGGAGCTGGTGGGTTCGTTCCGCTTCAACGACGAGATCGATGAAGTGATCGCGGCGCTGGCCGACGGATCGCTCTACGCGGACCCCGTGATGACGCACGAATACGCCGCGGCCGACGCCCTGGAGGCGTTCGGCATGGCGCGGGACTCGTCGCAGAGCGGCAAGGTGCTGCTGCGGTTCAGCGACGCGGAGTAGCCGCCGGGGCGGCAGGCACGGTGGCGCCGGCGGCTTCGAACAGTCGCGGCTCGGACTCCCAGACGCTGCGTACTTCCTCGACCGTCCGCCGCATGATCTGGTCCATGGCCGCCCGGGCCGCTTCCGGGCGGCCGGACTGGATGGCGTCCGCGACGTCGACGTGCAATTGCAGCGCTTCTTCGTGCGGGTGTGCGGGCATCAGCCCGTAATCGGTGCGGCCACGCAGCACTTCGGCGATCATCGAGTGCATCTGCGCGAACATCTCGTTGCCGGAGGCTGCCAGCACCAGCGTGTGGTAGTGGATGTCCAGCTCCAGGAACTGCTGCAGGTCCCCGGCCCGTCCCACCGCCCGCATCCTCGCCGCGACGGCCATGAGTTCCGCCGACATCTCCTGCGGCGAATGCTGCGCGGCCAGCTCGGCGGCAGCCGGCTCGACGGCGGAGCGCAGCTCGGTCAGCGAGCGCAGCTGGACGCCCTTTCCCTCCCCGGCCAGGCGCCACCGGATCACCGAGGGGTCGAACTTGTTCCAGTGCTCCGGCGGCAGGACGCGGATGCCGATGCGCTTGACCGACTCAACGAGCCCCAGCGACTGCAGCACGCGCACGGCCTCGCGCATCACGGAACGGGAAACGCCGAGCTCGGCCTCGAACTGCCCGGCATGCGCGGTGGCACCCGCCGTCAGATCACCGGAGACGATGCGCTTGCCGAGCGTCTCGATGACGAGGCTGTGCAGGCGCGAACTCATGCGCGCAGAAGGATAGCGGTCACGCGTTCATTCTATGGGGGCCCGGCGAGCGCACCCGGCTGTGTTGCGGACGTAGCCGGGGCCAACCGGCAGGATCTAGGGCCTTCGCGGCGGAAGGATCGGCCCCGGGTCGGGGAAGGGGCCGGGCTGCGGTTGCGGCGGAAGGGGCTGTGGCCCCGGGTCCGGCGGCGGCTCCGGCCGTTCGGGCGTGGGCGGCGCGTAGGGATCCGGGTTCGGCTCCGGCCGTTCGGGCGTGGGCGGCGCGAAGGGATCCGGGTTCGGCTCCGGCGGGAACGGATGCCTGGGCCCCGGCTCGTTCGGGTCGTGTGCCGGCTCCGGCGGCGGTGGAATTGTCACGGCGTGCCTCCTTGGGCAGCGGTACGGTAGGCCTGCTGCCTGCCACGCTACAACTGTGTCCCGGGCGTCTCAAGGATCGTTCCCGCTGTCCTCGATGAGGGCCAGCAAGTCCTCGGCGACACGGTCGGGGGCGTCCCAGAGGACCGTGTGCCCGGCCCGGGGGTAGTGGTTGCGCCGGGCGGAAGGGATGGCATCGGCGAGCACGTTCTGCTCGGCGGCGCCGAGCAGGTCGTCGTCGTCGCCCCACACCACGAGGGCCGGTGCCCTGACGGCCTCCGGTGGCGGGGGTGCGGCGTCGGCGAGGCCGGCCAGCGTCTGCTGCCAGACGCGGGCGGGAATTTTGAGCGCGTCTGCCAGCACCGCCTCCCGGACGGCCCGGGGTCGGCCAGCAGAGTGAAGGACTCCACGAAGGCGCGGACGTTGGCGGGGTGGATGGGATCGCGGAACGCCTCGATGGTGGGGGCGAAGGGCGCGCGTCGCTGGTGCAGGCTCAGCGGGGAGCCGATGAGCATGAGGGCCCGGACCCGCCCGGGCTGGTCGACGGCGAAACGCCGCGCGACATAGCCGCCGCTGGAATGGCCGGCGATCGCGGCGCGTGGGACGGCCAGGGCGTCCAGGAAGTCGCCAAGGTCGTTGCTGAAATCCTCCAGCCGGTAGCCTGTGGGGGGCTTGTCCGAATCGCCGTGCCCGCGGGGGCTGAGCGCTATCAGCCGGAGCGATTCCGGTAACCGGCCGAAGAGCGGGACCCAGAACCGCCAGGAATCCCCGTAGCCGGGAACCAGCAGAACCGGGGTGCCGTTGCGGGAGCCGGACTCGGCATACGCGAGGCGGAGTCCGTTGGCGAGACGGGCGCAGCGTTGGCGGGGGTGCATGGCCGGACCCTCAGGAGCGGGGGTGCGCGGTGGCCAGCAGCCGGCGCTCGTCGTCCGGCGCCAGGCCGGACTTACGCGGACGGTCGGCGCCGGCCGCCAGCTCCCACGCCAAGGTGTCTGCCAGCGTGTCCTGCAGCGGGCGCAAGGCCAGGCCGGCTGCCTTGGCGGCGGCGTTGCTGCGGGAGGCGAAGCCGGCGAAATCGGGCAGCGGCAGCCAGAGCGGCAGGGAGCACTCGCCGGCCCAGGGGTTGACGCCGGCCGCTGACAGTTCCTCCTGGCCCAGGGACAGGACCGGCCCGGTATGGCCCGCGACCCTGCGCGCGGTTTCCAGGTGCCCGGCCAACGGAAGCGCGTCGCCCACCGCGTTGAACTCGCCGGCCAGTTGCTGTTCGGCTGCGGCGATGAGCCAGGCGGCGAGGTCCCTAACGTCGATGACTTGGGCGCCCAACTCCGGCGCGTCGGGAACCAGCACGGCGCCGTCCTCGGCCACGGGCCGGGCGAAGCGCAGGGGCCAGTAACCGGTGCGGTCGGTGATATCGCCCGGACCGGCGATCAGGCCCGGTCGGACGATCAGGCTGCGGTCGGGGCCGAAGACCTGCCGCACCGCCTGCTCGCAGGCGGCCTTCGCCTCGCCGTAGACGTCCGGAGACGTCATCACGTCCGAGGCCAAGGGCGGCAGCAGCCGGGCGGTTTCGTCGGCGCCCGGGGTGCCGGGGTCGGCGTAGACGCTGCAGGAGGACACGAAAACAAAGTGCTCCGCCGTGCCAGCCAGCGCGGCCGCGGCGCGGCCCACCTGGCCCGGCTGCCGGGAGACATCGAGCACGGCATCCCAGTGCTGGCCCGCGACCTTGTCCAAGCTGTCCGGGGCGTCCCGGTCGGCGCGGACCAGCCGCGCCCCGGGCGGAGCGGGCCCCGATGTTCCGCGGGCGAGGCAGGTGACCCGGTGGCCGCGGCGCAGCGCCGCGGCGGCGGTTTCGTGTCCCAACCAGGCCGTGCCGCCCAGGACGAGTAGATGCATGCTGCCCATGGAACACCGTCCCAGGGACTTTGGGCACCGGTTGTTCGCCCAAAGCAGCGAGAACCGCCCGAATTCGTGTCCGGACCTCCTTTTGGCCGGGCGCCCTGGGTCCGGAACTGCGTCTATGCTCCGTAGATGGCTAAACCCGACGACTTCATGCCGCGCCTCGACCCACCGGACCTGGGGGATCTGTCTCCCGGGCAGGCAACAGCCTTGGTTCCTGAGGCCCGCGTGGCAGGGAAGCGGTTTGCCGGTGCGGGAGCGGACGGCCTCCGGCTGGCCGGTGCGTCCTTAACGGAGTGCGAATTCCTGGATGTTTCCGCGGACAGTCTGGACCTGCGTTCTGCCAGTTTGGTGGACGTAACATTCGAGCGGCTGAATGCCCCGGAGTTCAGTGCGCCGCGCTCGCGCTTCCGGCGAGTGGTGATCGGCGGTTCACGCCTCGGCTCGGCCGAAGTTTACGAATCCGAGTGGGAGTCGGTGGAATTCCGCAACTGCAAACTTGGGTATGTGAATCTGCGCGGAGCCGAACTTCAGGACGTCGTGTTTGCCGGCTGCATCCTGGACGAACTGGATCTGGGCGGCGCGACCGGTCGCAGGGTGGCCTTTGAAGACAGCCGGGTCCGCCGGCTCGACCTGACCGGGGCGAAGCTAAAGCACGTGGACCTGCGCGGCCTGGAGATTCGCGAACTGGCTGGGCTGGAAGGCCTGCGCGGCGCGGCAATGACGCCCACCCAGATCAGTGAACTCGCCCCGCTGTTCGCCGCCCATTTTGGGGTCGTGGAAAAAACTTAGCCGCAATATACGGAATTGCCGCACCGAATTAATCCACAGTTCAGCTTTTTTCTGTTTGGATGGTCTGTAGTGGACTGGACAGCACGCGTCCGGCGAACAACAGAAGGTAGATGATGGACTTCCGTCAGGCCGAGCATCCACGGCCAAACCATTTCTTACTTCACATCAGCGACACCCATTTAGTGGGCGGCGACGGCAGGCTGTACGGGGCGGTGGACAGCGAGGCGAAGCTGGAGAAGATCTTCGAGGATCTGGAAGACTCCGGCTCCCGGCCCGAAGCCCTGGTATTTACCGGCGATCTGGCCGACAAGGGCGAACCGGAAGCCTACGGAAAACTCCGCCGGATCGTCGAACCGGCAGCTGTCCGGCTGGGAGCCCAGGTGATCTGGGCGATGGGCAACCACGACGACCGTGCCGGGCTGAAAACCATGCTTTTGGACGAGCCCGGCGGCTCCGAGCCGCTGGACCGGGTCTACGACGTCAACGGCCTGCGCGTGATGACCCTGGACTCAACCGTGCCCGGGGCGCACTACGGCCGGCTGGAGGACGAGCAGCTCCAGTGGCTGGCCGACGAGTTGGCCGAACCTGCGCCGCACGGGACCATCCTGGCCATGCACCACCCGCCGGTGCCGAGTGTGCAGGACCTGTCCGTGCTGGTGGAACTGCGCGGCCAGGCCGAACTGGCCGAGGTGCTGCGGGGCAGCGACGTGAAGTCGATCATCGCCGGCCACCTGCATTACTCCACCACGGCCACGGTTGCCGGCATCCCGGTGTCCGTTGCCTCCGCCACGTGCTACACCCAGGATCTCGCCGCCGACGCGGGCAGCACCCGCGGCCGCGATGCCGCGCAGGCCTACAACATGGTCCACGTCTACGAGGAGACCGTGGTCCATTCGGTGGTTCCGGCGCGCGGAGGCCTGCCGGTGGGCCGCCAGGTCACCGCGGAGCAGACCAGGCAGCTGCTCGAGGCCGCCGCCGTCAGCATTCCCGACGCAGTGCGGCCGGGCCGGGTGCCGGCGCACCACTGACCGGGAAGTTACGACGTCGGCGGTTTCTCCCACGGCGCACGGAGCGGGAAGTAGCGGGCCAGGAAGTCCGTGACCACCCGCTGGCGTTCCTCGGCCGGGACCTCCGGGAAGCTGCCGTCGTTGAGGCAGAAGAAGTCCTTGTTCCGCTTCTGCAGCAGTTTTTCCAGCTGCTTCAGGCCCGAGTACATGGTGGTGTCCACGTACGTGACCTTGGCGCCGGGGTTGGTCACCGCGCGGCCGGTCAGCAGCGCGTAGTAGTGGTAGAGCGAGTTGGTCACCGAGATGTTGTCCTTGGCCCGGAAGCGGCTGGCCGCCGTCGTCTTGAACTCCTCGGCGAATTCTTCCTCCATTTCCAGCATCACGGATTTGCGCAGCGGCGCGGCACAGTGCTCCAGGTGCCGGGTGGTGATTCTGCCGAAGCGGTCGTGCAGCAGCCTGCGGTTTACCCGGGCGGCATTCTCGAAACCGGAACGGTCCAGGTGGTTGTCGCCGAGCCCGATCCGGGTGTCTGCCTCCACGAACTTGGTGATGCCGCCGGGGGAGAAGAACATGTCCGGCCCCACCGGCCGCCCGAAGAACATGTCGTCATTCGAGTACAGGAAGTGCTCGCCCAGTCCGTCGATGTGCTGCAGCTGCGCCTCGATCGCCTGCGAGTTGAACACCGGCAGCACCGAGGGATCGCGGAAATGCTGCTCGCTGCGCACCACCTGGATGTCCGGGTGCTCCGCGTCCAGCCACGCCGGCAGCGGCGAGTCCGTGCAGATGAAGATGCGCCGGATCCAGGGCGCGAACATGTAGACCGAGCGCAGCGCGTACCGCAGTTCGTCGATCTGGCGGAAACGGGCATCGGCGTCGTCGCCCTCACCCACCACGGCGTGCTCCATGAAGCTGTTCCGGTAGCGACGGTACTCCGAATTGTTCCCGTCCACCCAGGAGAAGACGATGTCGATTTCGAAGTCGATGTCCGTGGCGTGGTCGGCGAACATGTTCTCGATGGTGGGCCAGCGGTGCCCGAAGCGCTCCACTTCGCCGCGCACTGCCTCCCCGGCCGGCAGGGTGCGGCGCGTCAGCGAGTTCTCGATCGGCAAGTGGATCAGATCGTTCTCCCACCGCCACAGCTCCACCTGCACACCCGTGCCCTGGCCGTACCGCAGCCCGCCGGTCGGCTCGATCCGGGGCCGGTACAGCCGGAAGGCGCGCGCCTGGTCGCCGTCGGCGAGCTCACCGTCGGCCACCAGCCTGGCCGTTTTTTTCTTCGCGTCCACGGTCAGCGAGTAGAACGGCTCATCGGCGCAGGCGGCCACCAGCGCCGCGCGCAGCTCGTCGCGCTTCTCCCAGTTCACCGCCACCACCGGACGGGCATCGTTGCCGCGCACCAGCAGGTAGGGAATCTGCGCCTCGTCCAGCACCCTGCGGACAAACAGCAGGTCCTCCACCATTGCCTGGTGCGGCGTCAGGGTGGTGTTGACCAGTGCGTAACCGCCCTTGACCATGACCACGTCGGGGCGCTCCGTGAGGCGCACGACGGCGGCGGGCGAGGCAATCTCGACCGTCGACTCGGGTGCGAGGTCGGGTTCGGGCTCGGCGTAGAACGCGTCCTGCACAGCAGGCATGCTGGTCACAAAAAACCTCCGGAGAATGGTGGGGCCAGCCGGTCAAAGGGCTGATGCCACCAATGGTAGAACGTGGGTGGTCGGGCGTTACAGGCGCTGCCGTAACGAAATGAGGGCTGCCGCGGATCGTCCGCGGCAGGCCACCCTTTGACGGTACATGCAGTTGCGCCTGCCCGCGGCGCAAAGACGCGACCGGTCGGCAAAAACCTGTCCCGTGCGACACCGTGGCAGGGCCTGCCGTCTGCCGGGTGGGGGGTCCGCCGCCTGCCGGCTCCGCCGTCGTTGTCTTGACGCTCCCGGCCGCGCAAAGTTCAGCAGCATTTTCCCCGCTGCATGACCAAGGTGGCATACGATCTGTGCATGCCAGATCTTGCCGCGTCGATCGGACTGGTGTCCGAAGTGCTGACGTGGGCTGCCCTGGTCCCCGGCCTGCTGTTGCTGTTCGTGGCAGCGGTGCTGCGCCTGGCCGGGACCCGCTGGCACAGCGCCGACGGCGTCGCGTTCGACGACGGCCGGCGCCGCGGGGTGCGCTGGTTCGACACCCGGCACGGTTTCCTGGAAGGCGTCTTTCCGACCGGAACGGGCGCCGAGGTGGCCGCCGGGTCGGACGTGCTGGTCTACTACGACGCACGGCGGCCCGACCGCTGGCAGGTATCCGAACCGGAGCGACCGGGCCGGATCGTCTTGCTGCTGGGCAAAATCCTGACCGCCGTCGGCCTGCTGTCCGCCGTCGTCGGGCTGCTGGCCATGGTCCTGGCCGGGGGCTAGCGGGGCCGGCTTTTGCTCTCGCCGCATGCGCGGGTAGGGTGGAAAACCGGTGCGCCGGGAAGTCTGGTCGGCAAGTTCTGTTGTCGACCCGTGAGGAGCCGCTGTGGCCGCCAAGACCCCTGAAAGGTCCGCCAAACCCAAGGTATTGGGACGCGGAAGTTATGCCGAAGCACTGCGAATCGGCGAGATCCTGCGGAAGGAAACGGTCGGCGGGGCCCTGCTGGTGGCCGCCGCCGTCATCGCCCTGATCTGGGCAAACTCGCCCGCCGCAGACAGCTACTTCGCCCTGCGCGACTTCACCGTAGGCTACGAGCCCTGGCACCTGGAGCTGAGCCTGGGGGCTTGGGCCGCCGACGGGCTGCTGGCGGTGTTCTTCTTCCTGGTGGGGCTGGAGCTCAAACGCGAGTTCGTCGCGGGGGATCTCAGCAGCCCGCGGAAGGCCATGGTGCCGGTCGCGGCCGCCGTTGGCGGTGTGGTTGTTCCCGCTGTCATCTACGCAGCCATCAACTGGGGCAGTCCGGAGACCATCCGCGGCTGGGCCATCCCCACGGCGACGGACATCGCCTTTGCGGTGGCGGTCCTGGCCGTCATCGGGTCGCACCTGCCCAGCGCGCTGCGGATTTTCCTGCTGACGCTGGCCGTGGTGGACGACCTCATCGCCATCGCCATCATTGCGTTCGTCTACACCAGCGAGATCGAGGTACCGGCACTGCTGCTGGCCCTGATCCCCATCGCGCTCTACGCCTTCCTGGCCCAGAAGTTCCGCAGGTTCTTCGGGAAGCATCAGGTGGCTTTGTGGGCGATCCTGTTGCCCATCGGCATCGTGGCCTGGGTCCTGGTCCATGCCTCCGGCATCCACGCCACCATCGCGGGCGTGGTGCTCGGCTTCACCGTCCCGGTATTGCGCAGCAAGGCCAGCGGCGGACCGGAAGCGGGACCGGGGCTCGCCGAGATCTTCGAACACCGGGTCCGGCCCGTTTCCGCTGGCTTCGCGGTCCCGGTCTTCGCGTTCTTCTCCGCCGGCGTCGCCGTGGGTGGGGTTGATGGGTTTGTCTCGGCCCTCGGCGATCCGGTGGCGGTCGGCGTTATCGCCGGACTGGTGCTCGGCAAGCCGATCGGCATCGTCGGTACCACGTGGCTGATGAGCAAGCTGACCCGGGCGGAGCTGGACAAGTCGATGAAGTGGGTCGACCTGTTGGGCATCTCCATGCTGGCCGGCATCGGCTTCACCGTCTCCCTGCTGGTGGCCGAGCTCAGCTTCGGGCTCGGCACGCCGGCCAACGACCACGCCAAGGTGGCGATTCTCGCGGCGTCCCTGCTGGCCGCGTTGGTGGCGGCGGTGGTATTGCGCGCCCGCAACCGGCATTACCGGCGCATCCAGGCCGAGGAACAGGTCGACGCGGACAACGACGGCATTCCGGACGTCTACCAGGACGGCACGACATAGCCGCACCGGCTTGCGGCCCCGCCGGCGCGGCTTCCCATCGGCCCCGCCGCGCCGGCGTGGCCACACCGGCCCGCGGCCGCGCTGGCACGGCCATACCCGGTTTGCGGCGGCTCCTTTGAGGGCCGTCAGGCCTCCAGATCCCGGCGCCGGAAGGCCAGCGTCCCGCCGCCGATGAGCAGCAACGCGACTGCCGACATCCAGGCCAGCGGCAGCGCGTCCAGGTCCTCCGCCGGTACCCGCGGGACCAGTCCGAACGGCTCGGCGTCAAGCATCGCCTGAGGCAGGTTGAGCACCGCCCCGTACATGCCCACCAGCAGCGCAGCGATCAGCAGGACCCAAACCCACCAGGTGCCGCTGCGCAGCCCGTAGGCGAGGGCACCGGCGCCGGCGAAACACAGGATCAAGGGCAGGAAGACCAGCCCGGCGGCAGCGAAGTCCGCGATGATCGAACCGTCGCCGACCGCCGACAGGGCGCCCAAGGCCAGGCCCAATCCGGAGACAACGAGCATCAGCGCCGAGGCCAGCGCCGTGACCAGCAGCGCGCCCAGGATCCACTGCGCCCGCCCGACCGAGGCCGCGAGCACGGCCCCGGTGCGGCCCTCGGACTCTTCCCTGCCCAACCGACCCATGGAGATCACGGCGAACACGGCCACAGCCATGGCGAAATACTTCAGGAACGCCGCCAGGGCCGTGCGGAGGAAGTCGGAACTGTCGCCCAGGCCCAGCACCGCGGCCAGCTGGGGCTGTGATTCGTAACTGTCCACCACCGCCTGGGCCAGGGATCCGGTCAGAACGGCGAAGACGAACAGGCCGAGGCACCAGCTGATGATGCTGCCGCGCTCCAAGCGCAGGAACAGCCCCGGCAGCCGCACCAGCAGCGGGGTGGCATCGGCGCGGCCCCGGCGGGCGGGCACCAGCCCGGCGGCGAGGTCGCGACGGCCCTGCAGCAGATACGCGGCCGGCACCAGCGCTGCCGCCAGCGCCAGGCACAGCAGCAACGGCCACCAGCGCAGCTCGACATAGGAGCGCGTCTGCTGGATCCAACCGATGGGGGAGAGCCACGACAACGCGCTGCCGCCCAGCGCCTGGGCATCGCCCACACCGCGGAGGATGTACGCCAGGCCCAGCAGCGCCCCGGCCATGCCGGTGGCTGTCCGCGCATGTTCACTCAGCTGCGCGGTCAGCGCCGCCACCGCGCCGAAGACGATCCCGACCAGCGCCGCGCCGGCCGCCATCGCCAGTGAATCAACTGCCGCGAGCCCGTTGGCCACCAGCGCGGCGAACAAGGCCGCTGCCACCGCCAGGTTGGTGAGCAGCATGACCATCAGCGCGGCGGTCAGCGGCGCGCGTCGTCCCACGGGCCCGGCCAGGATGAGCTCGGCCCGTCCGGCTTCTTCATTGGCCCGGGTGTGCCGGACCACCGAGAAGACGGACATCAGCGCGGTGGCGACCGCCAGCATCCCCAGTACTTCGTTGGCCAGCATCGGGCCCAGGCCGTAGCTCTCCAAGCCGTACCCGGGGCCGGCCAGCAGGGCGCCGGACGGGTCCTGCATGATCGCCGCCCGGCTTTGCCATGCCGCCTGGTCTACGTAGACCTGGGGCAGCACCAACGCGAAGTAGCTGATGAACCCGCCGATGGCCAGCGCCCAGACGGGGATCCGCACCCGGTCCAGTCGCAGCGCCAACCGGAGCAGCCGGCCGGTCCCGGCCAGTGCCTGATTCCGTGAGCTGTGCGCCCGGGACGTCCGCGGCGCCGCGGTCGCGGTGCTCATGACCTGCCGCTTTCGGCCGCCGCCCGTTCGTCGGGGCCGTACTGGTGGACGAACAATTCCTCCAGCGTCGGAGGCGTGCTGGTCAGGCTGCGGACGCCCAGCGGCAGCAGGGCCGCCAACGCCGCGGGCAGCGCGGCTTCGTCAACGGTGAAGTGCACGTGCTCGTTGTCCCGCCGGACGTCATGCACGCCGGTGAGGCTGCCCACCACGGTGGCATCGCCGTCGGCCACCACGGCGACGGCGGTGCGCCGCAGGTGCCTCAGCTCGGCGAGCGAACCGGTTTGGACGGCGCGGCCGGCCCGGATGATGGTGACCCTGTCGCACAAGGCCTCGACCTCGGCCAGGATGTGGCTGGAGAGCAACACGGTCTTGCCGGCGTCCTTGGACTCGCGGATGCACTGCTGGAATTCCAGTTCCATCAGCGGGTCCAGGCCGGACGTGGGCTCGTCCAAGACCAGAAGCTCGACGTCGCTGGCCAAGGCGGCGACGAGCGCGACCTTCTGCCGGTTGCCCTTGGAGTAGGAGCGGGTCTTCTTGGTGGGATCCAGTTGGAAGCGTTCCAAGAGGTCCGCCTTGAGTCTGCGGTCGATCCCGCCGCGGAGGCCGGCAAACAGGTCGATCGCCTCGCCGCCGGTGAGCTTGGGCCAGAGGCTGACGTCGCCGGGAACGTATGCCAGCCGGCTGTGCAGGGGCACCGCGCGTGACCACGGGTCCTCGCCGAAGAGCCGGACGGTTCCGGCGTCGGCCTTCAGCAGGCCGAGAATGATGCGGATGGTGGTGGACTTCCCGGCGCCGTTGGGGCCGAGGAAGCCGTGGACCTCGCCGGGTTCCAGCACCAGGTTGAGCTTGTCCAGGGCGCGGACGGAGCCGAAGGCCTTGTCCACCTGGTTCAGGTCGATCACTGCGGACATGGAAAACCACCTGTTTCAGGGGGCGGAACATCGAAGAAACTGCGGGGTGCGCGAGGCGCGGACGGAACACAAAAAAGGTGGATGGTCAGGAAGCGGGCGGGTCCTTCAGATACATCAGGTAGGCGTCGAGCATGTCGCGGTTGGTCATCAAGCCCTGGGTGTAGAGCTCCACATTGGGCAGGCCGTGCCGCTCCAGGTAGCCGCGCATGATGCCGGAGAAATCGGTTGGATCCTCCGGCGGGTAAAGCGTCAGGTCCAGCAGCATGGCACCGAATCCCTGAATCGTCAGGTAGCGGGCGCGGGCCTTCTCGTCGACGGACGGGTGGATGGTGCCGGCGGCGACGCCCTGGGCCAGCCAGGCCTCGGCGTCGGCGGCGAAGTGCTCGATGAAGGACTGGGCCAGATCGCCGCCGGACTGCAGGCTCCGCAAGGCGTAGCCGACCAGCGGCGCCGTTTCCTCCAGCTCCGCCATGGCCGCCAGCAATTGCGTGGGCGAGCCGGGTTCGACGGCCTGTTGCTTGTACGTGCCGATCTTTGCCAACACGTACTCGTCACAGGCCGCCCGCAGGCCGTCTTTGGAACCGAAGTGGTGCAGGATCAGCGCCGGGCTGACCCCTGCCGCGTCCGCGATGGCGCGGACGCCCACGCGAAAACCACGGCTGCCGAACAACACGATGGCAGTGTCCCGGACCCGGGCCCGGGCGGTGAAATCGCTGGGTACGGCCGCAGCCTCCGGCGCTGCTGAACGCATGTTCAGCAGTCTAAACCTGTGTTCAGCCCGTGGCAATGGTCGGGTCCGGCCGCCGGTGGCCGGCTTCCCCGCGCGGCCTCCGTCATCCCTCGCGGCCCTACTCAGCGGCGCCGCCGTCCCCTAGGGTGGAGGCATGGAAGAGGTCGTCCTGGTGGGGTTCGACGGCTCGGAACCCAGCGCCCGGGCACTGGACTGGGGGTTGTTCGAGGCCCAGTCCCGCGGATGGCCGGTGCGGCTGGTCACCGTCGTTTCAACCGCGGGCGTGGACGATCCGGAGGTGGACCACCAGTATCTGGCCTCCGCCCGGCGCGGCGGGGAAGGGGTGCTGCAGGCAGCGCTCGACCGCGCGGGAGCGCTGGGGCTCCAGGCCGAAGGGCACGTCATGGCCGGGGACCCGAGCGAAGTATTGGTGGACGAGTCCGCCTCCGCCGGACTGGCCGTGGTGGGCAAGCGTGGCCGCGGGGGCTTCGCGGGCCGGTTGCTGGGCAGTGTATCCTCCGGCCTGGCGGCCCACGGCGCCTGCCCCACGGTGGTGGTGCCGCAGCGCTGGAAACCGGGCGCGACGGCCGCGGAGGTCTCCCGCGATGCCGCCGCCGAACTGCCCGACGGGCCGGTGCCCTGGCTGCTGCCGTCGCTGCGGGAGGGGACGGACCGGGGGCTGCATCCGCCGGATGCCTCCGAAAAGTTCAGCTACGCCGGGCAGGTGGTGGTCGGCGTCGACCAGTCGGGCAGCTCGAATCCCGCCCTGTGGGCGGCGGCCGAAATAGCCAGCCGGCGTGCCGTGCCGCTGCGGATGCTTTCGTCCCGGGCGCCCTTCTACCGCGATTCGGTCTGGCTGGACCACGCCGAAGGGGCGCACCGGTTCCGCGAGGAAGTCGCCGCAGAGCTGGACGGCCCGCTGCGGGAGGTCCGAGGCCAGTACCCGGATCTGGACGCGAGCTGGAACTTCTATCTGGCCAAGCCCGCGGAAGTCCTGGTCCACGCCACCCGCACGGCCCAACTGATGGTGCTCGGCACGCGCGGCCACGGCGGATTCCCGGGCCTGCTGCTGGGGTCGGTCAGCCAGGCGGTGCTGCACCATGGCCTCTGCCCCATGATGGTGGTGCCCAAGGGCGTGGCGGTTAGCCGGAATCCGTGACGCCGGGAGCCCGGTAGCGGACCTCTCCGGCCATTCGCAGGGCGTCGATGGTTTCATCGACGGTCAGCAGCACGGTTGTTTCGAAGGAGCTCAGCGCACCGCCCCCGCTGATGGCCAGGGCGACGGCGGCCATGGAGACGTTGTTCGGGGCCTCCCACACGCTGTAGCCGTCATGCGCGCCGAAGGCGTACCAGAAGCCGTGCAGTTTTCCGCCGACGGATTCGATGTAGGCCTTGGCCGCTTTCCCCCGGTCCTCAGGGTTGTTGATCATCCTGGCCCAGGTCTCCGGGGTGTAGCTGAACTTCGATAGATACAGCACCATCGGCTTTCCTTTCGAACGTGTCCGGCCCTGGATGGGTGCGGAGCAGACGTTGGCTCACACCTTGGCAGAACGGCGTCCGCGCCGCAGCGCCTGGGCGAACGTGGCCACGGCGTGGCTGGGCAGGGACTGCGCTGCCACGAAGCCGTCAGGCCGCACCAGGTACAGCTGCTCAGGATCGAGCCTCTTGTTCCCGTTCCGCGGCAGCACGTGCAGCGTCAGCCCCAGCGCTGCCTCCACATGATTGACGACGACGGCGCCCGGGTCGCCGTACGAGTGAACCTGCCACTGAAGGCTGCGCAGGACGTCGAAGTTGCTGCCGGTGTACGGCAGCCGCCGTCCCACCACTCGGCCCCGCCGGCCCCGTGCCGCTTCCTTGGCACCCGGGGCCATCCAGTAATGGATCCGGGTCTGCGATATATAGCCAAACAGCCGGGAGGCACCGAAGGACCGCGGCACCAGCCGCGCCACCACGGGGATGAGGAACGGCAGCACCGACCTCCGGGCGGCCAGCGCCCAGGGCGCCGTCGATGTGATGAACGCGAATACCCGGTCCGTGCTTTGCAGCAGCCGCACCGCGACCGGCCGCCGTTCGGCCTCGTAACGGTCCAAATAGGAGTCCGCGGCCCGGCCGGCGAGGACATCGGCGAACTTGAAGGCCAGGTTGTGGGCGTCCTGCAGGCCGGTGTTCATGCCCTGGGCACCCACCGGGGAATGGACATGTGCCGCGTCCCCGGCCAGGAAGACCGGGCCGTTGCGGAACTGGGCGGCGATCCGGTGATGCACGCGGTAGGTGGAGAACCAGTTCGAGGCGCCGTAGCTGACGTCGAACTTCTGGGCCAAGCGCTCCCGGAGGGGCTCCTCGGAGACGTCCGCACCGACGTCGTTAACCCGCCCCTGCGGGCCGCCCTCCGGATCGCGGACCACGCCGATCAACCGGAGGTGGCCGGGACCGCTCATGGGAAATGCCAGCAGGAACTCGTCCACGCCCGCGCGGATATTGACCACGTCGCCGAACAGGCCGCGGACCTCGGTGGCGTCATTGACAAAGAAGGTGTGCGGACTGGTGGAGCCTACAAACCCGATGCCACGGCTGGTCCGCACGGTTGACGAGGCACCGTCGGTGCCCACGCAGTAGCGGGCGCGGACAGACGCCTCGCCCCGTGGGCCCGTCAGCTGGGCCCTGACGGGGTGGTCCGGGTGGCTGCCGTCCGCGATGTCCAGGGCGCCCAGCCGGCAGTCCCACAGCACCTCGCCGCCGAGTGCGTGCAGGTTCTTGAGCAGCAACTCCTCGTTCTTGCTTTGTTCGTAGAACATGATGCCCGGGAAAGGTGTGATCCCGCGGCCCATCCGGCCCAGCGGGACCCTGCCGCGCGGCTTCGTGCCGAAGCCGATGACCACCGCTTCGGCGAGGACGCCTTCGGCCATGACGGTGTCGGCGACGCCCAGCTGGTCGTAAATTTCCATGCTGCGCGCCTGAACCCCGAGGGCCCGGGATTCCCTCGTGGGTCCCGATTTGCCGTCCGTGAGGATGTAGTTGACGCCCAGCTTGGCCAGCCAGTTGGCGAGCATCAGGCCGGTGGGACCTGCCCCGACAATCAGCACATCGGTTTGGAGTTCGGCTGCCATGGCGGTACCTCCTCCTCCGAGATTACCGCTGGCTCGGGAGCAGCGGCAGGGGGCATCGGCAGGGACCGACGCGGGCAGGGGTGATCGGCAGGGACCGCGGCAGCAGCGGCCGGGCGGGACAGGGGCCGCCGGTAGAATTGGCCGGTATCCCCACACAAGATGATCGGAGCCCCATCGTGTCCACCGCGACCGCCCGTCCTGAGCTGACTCCCGAGGAGCGCCAGTCCGTGCTGCGCACCCTCAAGTCGCCGCGGCTGCTGAAGACGGAAGTGCTCGGCGGGCTGGTGGTCGCCCTGGCCCTGATCCCCGAAGCCATTGCGTTCTCGATCATCGCCGGCGTGGACCCGCGCGTCGGGCTGTTCGCCTCCTTCACCATGGCGGTCTCAATCGCGTTCCTGGGCGGCCGCCCGGCGATGATTTCCGCTGCCACCGGCGCGGTGGCGCTGGTGATCGCCCCGCTGGTGGACAGCCACGGCCTGGACTATCTGGTGGCGGCGGTCATCCTGGCCGGCGTGTTCCAAGTGCTGCTCGCGGTGCTTGGCGTGGCGAAGCTGATGCGATTCATCCCGCGGCAGGTGATGGTGGGATTCGTCAACGCGTTGGCCATCCTGATCTTCATGGCACAGGTGCCTGAACTGCTGGGTGTTCCGTGGCTGGTGTATCCGCTGACCGCGCTGGCGCTGGCGATTGTTTTTGGTCTTCCGAAGCTGAGCAACGTGGTGCCCGCGCCCTTGGTGGCCATAGTGGTGCTGACGCTGATCACGGTGTTCGCCTCCGTGGCCGTACCGACCGTGGGCGACAAGGGAGAGCTGCCGGACAGCCTGCCCACACTGTTCTTCCCGGGTGTACCGCTGACCCTGGATACCCTGGAAGTGATCTTCCCGTATGCCTTGGCGATGGCGTTCGTGGGGCTGCTCGAATCGCTGATGACGGTCAAGCTGGTCGACGACGTCACGGACACCCGCTCCAACAAGACCCGCGAATCCTGGGGCCAGGGCGCGGCGAACATCATTACCGGCTTCTTCGGCGGCATGGGCGGCTGCGCGATGATCGGCCAGACCATGATCAACGTCAAAGCCTCCGGGGCCCGCACCCGCATCTCCACCTTCCTCGCGGGGCTGTTCCTGCTCATCCTCGTGGTGGCCCTCGGGGACATCGTGGCGCTGATCCCGATGGCGGCCCTGGTGGCCGTGATGATCTTCGTGTCTTGGGCGACGTTCGACTGGCACAGCATCAAGCCCTCGACCCTGAAGATGATGCCGAAGAGCGAGACCGCCGTCATGCTGGTCACCGTCGTCGCCACGGTCGCCACGAACAACCTGGCCATCGGCGTCGGCCTCGGCGTGCTGACGGCCATGGTGCTGTTCGCCAACCGGGTGTCGCATCTGGTGACCGTGGAGCGGACGGTGTTGGAACTGAACGGCGAGGAAACGGCCACCTACGTGGTCGACGGCGAGCTGTTCTTCGCGTCCTCGAACGACCTTTACACGCAGTTCCAGTACGCACACGACCCGGACAAGGTCGTCATCGACATGCACGCCTCGCACCTGTGGGACGCCTCCACCGTGGCGGCACTGGATGCGATCACCGAGAAGTACCACAGCCACGGCAAGGACGTGCGGATCATTGGGCTCAACTCGGCGAGTGTCACCATGCGCGAGCGGATGGCAGGCAAGCTCAACGGCTGACCCGGTCGCCCGGCCGCGGCCGCACCGGCTGCCTGCCCGCCGCCGCAGCCGGCAGCCTCCCGTGGTCGCCAGTGTCCCGTGGTGGGCGGTCCACCCCATGTACCGCGGCAACGGCGTAGTCTGGGGGCACTCCGGTCCGCACCTGCCGGACCGACCAGCCGACGGGAGGCACACATGAGCGACAGCCTGACCCACGACGATGTGGAGCACTTCGCCGCGCTGCTGGACGCCCGCGAGGCGTCGGACCGCGCCCAGGTGGAGCGCCTCACGGTCGACATTGCCGAAGTCACGGCCGCGACCCGGGACGTCCCGGCCGACGACGAACACGACCCCGAGGGCTCGACGGCCACGCTTGAACGGGCGCGCGAAGTGGCGCTGCTGGTCAGCACGGAAAAGGCGCTGGCGGACATCGCCGCCGCACGGGCCCGGCTGGCGGCCGGCACCTATGGCACGTGCGCCTCGTGCGGCAACCCCATCCCGCGCGAACGCCTGGAGATCCGGCCGGAAGCACAATATTGCGTGACCTGCGCCGCGAAGCAGCGCCGTGCCTGAGCGAACCAAAGTGGATCGTGCCACGCACGGGGCGGGCACCGCCGTCGTTGTTCCGGACGGAGACCCCGTAACCGCGGTGACCGGCACCCGGCTGGCGGACGGCCGGGAACTGCTGTATTTCGACGACGGTGCGCGGCCGGTCCCGCGGGCTTCGCAGGACACCCGGGACCTGCCGGAGCGGCCGCCGGTGGGGGAGCTGCGCTACGACGTGCTGACGGGGGAGTGGGTGGCGCTGGCCGCGCACCGGCAGACCCGCACGTATCTGCCGCCGGCGGACGCGTGCCCGCTGTGCCCGAGCACGCCGGACTACGCCTCCGAAATCCCGGCGGCGGACTATGACGTGGCCGTGTTCGAGAACCGGTTTCCGTCGCTCGGGCCGGACCTGCTGGCAACGCCCGAGGACCCGGAGTGGGGCAGCGCCTACACCGCCGGCGGGCGCTGCGAGGTGGTCTCCTTCACCTCGGCGCATACCGGTTCGTTCTCCGGGCTGGACACCCGCCGAGTGCGCACCGTGATCGACGCGTGGGCGCACCGGACCGCCGCGCTCAGCGCGATGAACGGGATTGCGCAGGTCTTCTGCTTCGAAAACCGCGGCGCGCAGATCGGCGTGACGCTGCACCATCCGCACGGGCAGATCTACGCCTACTCCTACCTGCCGCCGCGCGGGGCAGTCATGGCGGCGGCCGCACAGAAACACTTCGAGGCCTCCGGCGGGCGGCAGACCCTCACCGGGGCGGTGCTCGCCGGCGAGCGCTCCGCCGGCTCCCGGATGGTGCTGGAAGGCGAGCACTTCAGCGCCTACGTGCCGTTCGCGGCGCGCTGGCCGCTGGAGGTGCACCTGGTGCCGCACCGGCAGGTCGCGGACCTCGCCGGGCTCACGGGTGCGGAGCGGGACGAACTGGCGGAGTTGTACCCGCAGCTGCTGGGCCGGTTCGACGCGCTCTACGACAGTCCCACCCCGTACATCGCTGCCTGGCATCAGGCGCCGGTCGCCCGGGCGCTGCGTGAAGCGGGCTACCTGCACCTGCAGCTGACCTCGCCGCGCCGGGCCGCCGACAAGTTGAAGTACCTGGCGGGCTCCGAGGCCGCGATGGGCGCCTTCATCAACGACACGCTGCCGGAGCAGGTGGCCGCCGCGCTGCGGGAGGCGGATCCGGGGCGGACCCCGAGAGCAGGCAACGAAGGGCTGGACGGGACGCGCGCAGCGGGTGAAGCGACCGAGGACGCCGTGGCCGCCGGCGGCGACGCCCCGTGACCGCCGAAGCATTGGCCGCACGCACCGCCGATGCCTTCGCCGCACGGTTCGGCCGCGGCCCGGACGGGGTGTGGGCGGGGCCCGGACGGGCCAATCTGATCGGCGAACACACCGATTACAACGGCGGCTTCGTGCTGCCCTTCGCCATCGACAAGATCACGACGGCGGCGCTCGCCGTGCGCGGCGACCGCACCGTTCGGGTGGCCTCGGCCCTGCCGGGGGCCGAGGCGGTGGAGGTCGGGCTGGATGATCTCGGACCGGGCGCGGTTTCCGGCTGGTCGGCGTACCCGCTGGGCGTGGCCTGGGCGCTGGAGCAGGCGGGAGTACGCCTGCCCGGTTTCGACCTGCTGGTGGACTCGGAAGTTCCGGTCGGCGCCGGATTGTCCTCGTCTGCTGCGCTGGAATGCGCGGTGGCCCTTGGCCTGGCCGAACTGGCCGGAGATCGGCGGGCGGAAGCGGGGCTGGATCGTACCGGGCCGAATCCGACGGGGCTGGTTCGCACGGAGCCGGATCGGGCCGGGCTGGCGGCGGCCGGCCGACGCGCGGAGAACGAGGTGGTCGGTGCGCCCACCGGCATCATGGACCAGTACGCCTCCCTGTTCGGGGCGGCCGGATCCGCGGTGTTTCTGGACTGCCGCAGCGAAGCGGTGGAACTGGTGCCGCTGGACCTCGAGGCTGCGGGCCTGGTGTGCCTGGTGATGGATACCAAGGTCTCCCACGCGCACGCTACCGGGGACTACGCCAGCCGGCGCGACTCATGCGTGCGCGCAGCGAAAGCGCTGGATGTTCCGCTGCTCCGCGACCTTCCGGCCAGTCGGCTGGGGGAGGCACAGCAGTTGCTCGACGACGAGACCTTTCGCCGCGCCCGGCATATCGTGACCGAGAACGACCGCGTCCTGGCCACCGTGGAGGCGCTGCGCTCCGCCGGCCCAGCGGCCATCGGCCGACTGCTGGACGCCAGCCATGTCTCCATGCGCGACGACTTCGAAATCTCCTGCCCCGAGCTTGACCTGGCCGTGGACACTGCGCGGGCGAACGGCGCCCTGGGCGCCCGCATGACCGGCGGCGGTTTCGGCGGTTCAGCCATCGCCCTAATTCCCTCCGGCGAAACAGCCCCGGTGCAGGAGGCTGTGCTGCACGCCTTCACCGCGCAGGGATTCCGCCGGCCCGAGCTGTTCACCGTGTTGCCGGCCGACGGAGCACGCCGCCTGCTGTAGGCCGGACTATCCGGCCAGCGGACCGGCCAGCGAGACCGCAAGCGTGGCGGCAATCATGGACGGGCCGAAAGGGATGTCCGAATCCCGCTTGAGCACGCGGGCCAGCATCAGCAGGACGATGACCGCGGCGTTCAGCAGGAACGCCCCCAGCAGGACGGCCACCCACGCCGCTACCCCGTCATAGCCGGCAAACAGGCCCACCACGGCGGCAAGTTTTACGTCTCCCATTCCGATGCCGCCGGGCTTGATCAGGGCCGCCAGCAGATAGGCGGCAAACATCGCCAACGAGCCGAGCACCCCGGCCAAAACCGGCTGCCACGCTGAATCGGTGAAGGCGGGCAGGAGCAGCAGCGCCAAGGCCGCCCCCAGGAACGGAAGGACCACGCGATTGGGCAGCAACTTGTGCCGCAGGTCAATGGCGGCCAGCAGCACGCCGAGGACAGCCAGAAGGCCGAAGGCCGGCAGCTCAGCGGCTTCCCGGGACGGGGCGAGAAGGCCGCACAGTACGCCGGTGGCGGCGGCCATCGGTCCGCGCCACCCAGCGGGCAGGGATGTGCGCTCCTCCCGGCGGGCGAGCGCGAAGACGCACCAGCCGGCAAGGGCTCCGGCGGCGGTCAGGACGAGTGCCAGCAACATGGTCACCGGCACCGGCACCGGCACCGTCCACAGGCCAGAGCCCTTGTTCCTTCATGTCCCTCGGCTCTTCGGATCGTTGGTCACCCTTTCATCACATCGCTGCCCGACATAGGCTCAAAGCAGAACTAATCGATTAACCTCTAGGAGTATCAGAGATCCGGGCTTCTGCAGAGGCCGGACAGGCCTTCGGGCATGAGCCCGACGCGGACCGTGCAGGGAGGAGATGCAGCATGAGTGACCCAGGTGCGGCCGTAGTGATAGAAGACGACGTGGACATCCGCAATCTTGTGAGCGCCGTCCTCCTGCAATCAGGATTCGACGTGCAGGCAGCCGCGAGCGGGCGGGAAGGTATCCGTGCCGTGCGACAACGTATAACCACCGTAGTCACCTTGGACATCTCGCTGCCGGACATCGACGGCTTCGAAGTGCTCCGGCGGATCCGCCAATTCAGCAACTGCTACATCGTGATGCTCACCAGCAGGAACGAAGAACTCGACACGCTCACGGCGTTGCAGCTTGGTGCGGACGACTACATGACAAAACCGTTCCGTCCCCGTGAGCTGCGGGCCAGGATCCAGGCGATGATGCGCCGGCCCCGCACTCCCCATCCGCTGGAAACCACCCTGGCAAACGCGCCGCCGCTACCTGCGGCCCCGCCCGCCGACAGCAGAATCCTCGAGCATAATGGGCTCCTCCTTGATTCGGACCGGCGCACGGCGTCTCGCGAGGGTGAGGAACTGCGTCTGACCAGGAGCGAGTTCAACGTGCTTCAGGAAATGCTGCGCAGTTCGGGGGCCGTCCGCTCGAAGGCCGAACTCGTCAAGGTAGTGCGCGGGGACTATTACCCCGAAGACGCCTATATCAGTGAAGCCGATGAGCGGGCGATCGAAGTCCACGTGGGTAATCTGCGGCGCAAACTGAAGGAAGATCCGCACCGCCCCCGCTGGCTCGTTACGGTGCGGGGAATCGGTTATCGGCTGGCGCCGGAGCGCTCGGTGTAGCGGGTGCTCCTCCTTCGGCCTTCATTCCCTGCATTTCGCTGACCGTGGCCGTACCGCATTGATGGATGAGAGCAAGCAGGGCGGTTGCCTCCGCGAATTCCGCCGCCCGAACATGAGCCTCGACCTTGCCGGACAGCCAGGCCAATTGACTGGCGCCCACCATGATCGAGGCGGTCTTCAGGCTGAGGACCGCATCCAGGGAATCGGTCCGGTCTTGGCTTTCCAACGCGGTCTCCAAGCAGCTGAACCGTTCCGGCCACGCTTCGGAAAAGTCCTGGACCAATCCGCGCGCGATGCCGTGGTCGGCCAAACCGTCGCCAAGGTCTTCCACTACCGCGGGGTCAACCAGCGGCAGGACCTGGTGCTGGTCAGCGGCCATCATGGCACGCGCCGCGGGGGACGGGTCCCGGCCGGGACCAGGCCGGCCAGTGCACAGTGGGTGGATGGGGTGGGCATGGTTCGAGACTACTTTCCGATGGCGGGTGGGTCTGCCGGTTTTCCGGTTTCTTTGGCTAATGTTGCGGTATTGCTGTGGTTGCCGGCGTGCCGGTCCTCGGTCAGCCGCCAAGGGTGGCGATGATGTTCAATGCCGCAGGGCCGAGCAACGCGATAAAAAGCACCGGAAGAATGCAGAACATCAGCGGGAAGACTACCTTGACCGGGATCTGCATGGCCTTTTCCTCGGCGCGCTGGCGCCGCTTGACGCGCATCTCGGCCGCCTGCGTGCGGAGCACGCCGGAGACGGACACGCCATAGGCGTCCGCCTGGATGACGGCGCGAACGAACTGCTGCAGGTCCTTCGACGTGGTCCTGCCGGCCAGGGAGTCGTAGGCCTCGCGGCGCGAGCGGCCCACCTGCATGTCCTGCAGGACGCGGATCAGTTCGGCGGCCAGCGGGCCGGAACCGTTCGCTCCTACCCGGGCGACCGCCGCGTCGAAACCCAGGCCGGCCTCCACTGCGATGGTCATCTGGTCCAGCGTGTCCGGCAGTTCTTCGCTGATCTTTGCCTGGCGTTTCTGCCCCGCGCTGTGCAGCAGAAGATCGGGGAGGCAGTAAGCGACGACGGCGACGACGATGGCCAGCAGGACGCTGGACCCTGCGGATGTGGCGGCCACGTACAGGAGCCCGAGTACGATGCCTGCCACGGCAAGTACGATCTTCGCCGCCATGAGCCGCTTCAGCGGCCAGGCCTCGGGACGTCCGGCCAGCGCAAGCTGGCGTTCCAAACGCTGGGCAAAGGTGGCGGGCGTGAACCGGCTGGCCAGCGCCTCGAACCGGCGCCGGCGTTTGCGTTTGACCGCGCGCGGCCCGGCCAGGCCACGGGACAAATTGGCCCGAATGGCCTCGTGCTGGGGATTCTTGCCGCCCACCAGGGACCAGGCAAACAGCGGGAGCGACAGCACCAGGGCTGCGGCAGCCACCATAATAGTCAGCGGCATCGGCGGACTCCTTTACTAACGGTGCGGAACTTAGAACTTGAAGCTGACGACTTTGCGCATCCACAGCCCGCCCGCGATGAGCAGGGCTGCCGCCGCCGCCAGCAGGGAAAAACCGAGCGGGCTCTGGGTGAAGCTGTCCAGATAGCCGGGGCTGGACACGAACAGGAACCCGCTGAGGCCAAAGGGCAGGACCATCAGGACCAAGGCGGAGATCCGCCCTTCGGCGCTGAGCGCCTTGACCTGTCCCCGGATTTGGGAGCGCTCCCTGATCGTCTGGCCCACCTGGTCAAGGACCTCGGCAAGGTTGCCGCCTACCTCGCGATGGATGTCTATGGCCTGAGCCACCCAGTGGAAGTCTTCGCTGCCCATCCTGTCGGCGGTATCGTGCAGCGACTCACCGAGGTCGCGGCCCAGCCTCGTTTCGTTGACCACCCGACGGAGCTCTTCGGACGTCGGGGCCGCCGACTCGGCGGAGACCGCATCCACCGCCCGCAGCAGGCTGTGGCCGGCACGCAGGCCGCTGGCCAGCAGTTGGAGCGTGTCGTCGAGCTGGTCGGCGAAGGCCGTCCGGCGCCGGCCGGCCCGGAAAGCCAGGACCGCTTTTGCGACGGCAGGGGCTGCAACAGCCAGGAGCAGGGCGGCTGCGGGTCCCGCGAGCATGAGCCCGAGGGCCGCGCTGACTGCTGCGCCGGACAGAACCAGCACCACCAGTTCCGCGGGGCTGAGCTTCAACCCGGCGGCTTCGAGGGCTCCGGCTATCGCCGGGGCTTGCCGGCGGCGGGCCAGGAGCCGTTCGATGGCAGCGGTGGAGCGGGCGGCCACATCACTGAGCCGTGAGCCGCGTTCCGCGGTACCGCGGCGGGACGCCGGAAGCCGCAAGGATCGCGTGCCGAACACCGCTGTCACCAGCAGGGCCAGGGAACCGTAGCAGAACAGCATCCCGGCAACCAGGACCGCCGGGGTCATCGTGCGGCCGCCGAGGTCCGCAATGGGCCGGTGGCCGGCTCGAAGATGTCGGCCGGCAGGTCGATGCCCAATTCCCGGAACCTGTCGGTAAACCGGGGACGAACCCCGGTTGGAACGGGTTTGCCCAGGAATCTGCCGCCGGCATCCACTCCGGCGCTGTAGTCGAAGACGAAGGCGTCCTGCAGCGTCACAATGTCGCCTTCCATGCCCTGTACCTCGGTCACATGCGTGACTCGGCGCGTACCGTCTCGCAGGCGGGTCAGTTGCACAATGACGTCCACCGCGGAGGCGATCTGTTCCCGGATCGCCCGCAGGGGCAGATCCATCCCAGCCATCAGCACCAAGGTTTCCAGGCGCGCGATGGCGTCCCTGGGGGAGTTCGAATGCACGGTGGACAGCGATCCGTCGTGGCCGGTGTTCATGGCCTGGAGCATGTCCAGGGTTTCTCCGCCGCGGACCTCGCCCACCACGATCCGGTCCGGGCGCATGCGCAGCGAGTTGCGGACGAGGTCGCGGATGGTGATCGCGCCCTTGCCCTCGATGTTGGTCGGGCGGCTTTCCAGCCGGACCACGTGGTCCTGCTGCAGTTGCAGTTCCACGGCGTCTTCGATGGTGACAATGCGCTCGCCGGCCGGAATGAAGGAGGAGAGCACATTCAGCAGGGTCGTCTTTCCGGTGCCGGTACCGCCGGACACGATGATGTTCAGCCGTGACCGGACGCAGGCGTCCAACAACGCGGCCATCTCCGGTGAAAGTGTGCCGAAGCCAATGAGGTCCTGGACCTGAAACGGGTCGGCGGCAAACTTCCGGATGGTCAGGGAGGACCCGTTGACTGCCAGCGGCGGAATGACCGCGTTCACGCGGGAACCGTCGGCCAAGCGGGCGTCGACGAGCGGCGACGATTCGTCGATTCGGCGGCCGACCCGGGAGACGATGCGTTCAATGACGCGGCGCAGCTGTTCCTCGGACAGGAACCGTGCTGTGCTGCGCGACAGCTTGCCCTTGTGCTCCACATAGATCATGTCGGGTCCGTTCACCATGATTTCGGAGACGTCCGGATCTTCCAGCAGCGGCTGCAGCGGACCATAGCCGAGCACGTCGTCGCTGACTTCACGGATCAGCCGCTGGCGCTCCTGGTGGCTGAGAGAGTTTTCTTCTTCCTCCACCACCTTGGCAAGTTCCTGCTGCACCACGAGATGCAGCTTGTCCTCGTCCAGGGAGGAATCCAGCAGCCGCGATCCCATGCGTTCGAACAGGACCGTGCTGGCACGTTCCTTCATCTTGGACAGAGCATCCTGCGCCGGGGGCTGGGCCGCCGGGGGAGCGGTGCGGCCGGCGGCGGCCGGCTGCGCAGCGGCCACGGCGGAGGAGGACGCCGCCGCCGCAGCCGTCACACGCACCGCCGGAGCAGCGGAGCCGGAAGCAGCCGGTGCCGGCGCAGCCACCGTGGCGGTTGCGGCCTGCGCTGCCGCCTGATGACGGGCGGGGGGAGCTGTAGGGGCGGTGCCGTGCACTGCCTGAAGCCGTTGGGCAAGGTTCATGGCTATCCTCTTCGGTGGCGGCCGCGGCGCTTGAGCAGGCCGGCCGGGGCGGGGGCAAAGCGGTCCACCACCTTGTGCAAGGCGCGGGCCGCAGGATCGCGCGGGGCGCTTTCGAGCACCGGCACGCCTTGGTTGGTGGAAATCCGGACCGCGCGGGTGTCCGGGATGACGTCGTCGACTTTGCAGCCGAGGGTGGTCTCCGCATCGCGGCGGGTGAGGCCGTCGCGCGGATCCGCCCCGTTCAACACGATGTGGCGGGTGAGCGGTTCCATGCCCAGCTCGCGCAGGATTTCGAGCTCCTTTCGGAGACCGCGGATGCTGGGAACGTCCATGCCGCCCACGAAGATATAGTCCGTGGCACGGTCCAGCGCCGCCAGCGTGTGCTCCGACAGCCCTGGGGACGTGTCGATGACGACGTGCGCGTACTGCGCGGCCAGTTGGTCCAGCAGCAGCGATACCTGCTCGCCCGTGACCTGATCGGCATCGGCCGGCGACGGCGGCGCGCACAGCGCATACAGCCCGCTGGGGTGCCGGGCCAGGAAAGACTTGAGCACAATGCTGTCTTTCTGCGCGTTGGGCTGCACGGCGTCGACCAGCGAATGCTCCGGCTCCAGGCAGAGCGCGCTGGCCACGTCGCCGAACTGCAGGTCGAGGTCGACGATGACGGTCTGCTGCTCCGAGGCCGCAGCCAGCCCGACGGCGAGGTTGGTCGCCACCGTGGTCTTTCCGGCGCCGCCCTTGGGCGAGACGACGGCGATCACGCGGCCGTTCGCGGCCTGGCCGTCGGACGAGGGAACGCTGTGCCGGCGGTGATTGGCGCTGCGAACCGCACGGTGCAGCAGCGCCGCGATATCGCGGACATCCGCGCCGGGATCCACGACGTCGCGGATGCCGGCGCGCATGGCGGCCAGCACGACGTCGGGGCTCGGCCCCGCGACCAGGAGCACCGAAACCTCGGGCCGCTGCGATTCGAACTCGGCCGCCAGGTCCAACGCCTGCCCGGGGGCCAGCCCGGGGCCAAGCACCACCGCATCCACGAGTTGCGGGTTGGACAGCACGGCGAAGACATCGTTGGGTTCGGTGGGGAGGCCCGCCCCGTTCCACAGCTGGGTATGGCCGGCCAGCGAACCTACGGCGGCGGCGGCGAAGCGTTGTTCGAAGTCGGCGTCTGTGCCGACCAGTACGTAGCGGCTCATTTGTAGACCTCGTCCCTGTCCACCAGGCGCGTTCCCTTTTCGCTGGCGTCGGCCGGTTCCTTCGAGAGCCAGGTGCGGGCGTACTCCTGGGCATACACGATCTTTTCGGCGTCCGGTGCCATGACCGCCAGGGTGACCAGCACGTTGTTGGCGGGGACGGTGGCATCGCCGGACTCGGCGGCGACCGCCACGCCCTGGACCCGGGTGACCAGGACCTTATGCAGCTCCAAGTGTGTGACGCCCTTGGCGTCGCCGGGGCCTTCCATGGAGATGAAGACGCCCACGGTGTCTCCGGCCTTCAACTGCCCGCCAACCACGCGAGCCGGCTCAAGGGAGATGGAGAGCTCTTGCATGCCCTTCGGGACCGCGACGGTTCCCGGTTCCTGCAGGTCCGCGGGTGGGGCGAAGCGGGCGGCCAGCAGCTGTTCGCCAGCCAGCAGATCGACGGTGGCGACCTTTCCGGCCAGCTTCTGCATGTCCGTTACTACCCCGTCCGCGGCGACCTTGGCCGGAACCAGTTCGGTCGCAACGTACGCGCCGAGCTCTTCGGCGGGCGTGCCGGCCGGCACATCCTTGGCCACCACCAGGACCTCCACCGTCTCGGTGCCGGCTAGGGCGCGCTGATCGGCGCTGCCGATGTAGGCGAGGACCATTATGGTTCCGACGACGGCCATCAGCAGGGCCGCCAGGGCGCCTATGATTCTCTTTTTCACCGACGGTGCTCCTAATGGACAAGCGTGACGAGGGAGGCGCCGAAGGTGTTGTTGGCGCCGCCGAAGATGAAGTCTTGTTCGCCGGCGTCGAGCGTCACGAAAGTTTCGAACTCGCCGATGAGTGCCCGGCAGTTGCCGGTGCACTGCACCGAGGCCGGGCTGAGGTTGTTGTGGGACGTGCTGCTGAAGTTCCAGCCGACGACCTTGAAGGCCGCGAACCCGATGATGTGATACCAGCCATTCGTCCCCTGGCCGCCGACTCTGTCATATAGCGGCAGCAGGACGGTGGTGCCGGCAATCTGCTGCAGCATGTTGGTTTGCTTGCAGGAGGACGGCACGTCGTTACCCGAATCGCTGGCGACTTCAGGATCGACGGGGAAGCCCGGAAGGCCGGTCGCGCCGAGGTTGATCTTGGCTTGGCACGGACTGGCCGGATCTTGCTTCAGCCAGCCGAAGCCTCCCGGAATCGTGTAGGCCGCCCCCGTGCTGCCCGGAACCGTTGAGCTGGAACATCCAGCAGGTGTCTGCCCGTTCGGGTTGAATTCCACCCGCTGCAGGCCGCCATCGAGCATGCCCACGAACTGGCAGTAGGAAATGGCGATGGGGAGGACGGATTTGCCGGCGACGGGGGATCCCCAGCGGGCCCGGGATTCGGTGGTGATGGAGGCGGAGTCGTCCAGGCCGAGGATGGGCGCGAAGTGTTGGGCCAGGAAGTGACCGTCGGAAGACCGCGTGGTGGTGGTGACGGTGGCGGTGGCAGCGGCAGGGTCCACTTGGACGCTGGCGTTGGCCAGGCTGTCGTTCGCGTTCTGGCTGGCGAGCGACGAGGCGAGGGCCGTGAAGTCCGCATCGCAGTGGCCTGCCGCGCAGTTCTGCGCGACAGCCAGCGCGCCGGCGTCGGCGCCGTTCTTCAGCTGGGCGCGCTCGAAGTACAGCGCCCCAATGTCCACGACGACGGCGGCCATGCCGAGCAGGACCACCATGAACAGGGCGGTGGTGACGGCGGTGGCGCCGCGTTCGTCGCTCAGACGCTGCACTGCATGACTCCTTTGCCGGTCAAGGTGATGCTGGCCCCGAAGAGGCCGGACAGAAAATTCATGGGGTAGGCCACGGTGACGGTGGCGACCGATCCCGGCGCGCAGGCGCCGGTGTTGGCGGGGCTGACCGCGATGGTGATCTGGTCGGCCGTGATGGTCGGCGCCAGCGCGGGGGCCGAGGCGATCACTGCCGCCCGGGAGTCCGCTGCGCTGGAGGCCGTGCCGTTGATGGTCATCACGCGCGCCCCGTCCCGTGCCGCTGCGGTGAGCTGCATCTGGGCGTTGTAGACGCGTCCGAACTCGACGATCCCCAGCAGCAGCAACAACAGAACCGGCAAGACCAGGGCGAACTCGACTGCTGCCGCTCCGCGTTCCGATGTCATCCGCTTCATGTCTTTTGTTCTTTCGGGATTTCGTGGCCCGGGACGGCCACCCTAAGCGGCCGTCCCGGATCGTGAGGGGCTGAATAAGCGTGGTCAGAAACCGGGCTTAGACACCACCGGTCGTGGTGGGGGCCTTCACGATGCCCAGCTGGCCGGCGAGGCCGCTAAAGAACGTGCTGAGCTGCGGGCCGAAGATGGTCAGGCCGCCGATGAGGACGACGGCGATGAGGCCTACCATGAGGGCGTATTCGACGGCGGTGGCGCCGGTCTCCTCGCGCTGGAGGCGGTTCTTCACGGTGAAACCGAGGGTCTGAAGGGTGGCGATGATGGAAAGCATGAGAACTCCTGTGCGATTGAATCGCTGGCATCCTGGCCAGCGGCCGGCTGGCACCTCGCCAGCTCTTCAAGAAAATTAGCAAGCCGAAAGCCCCGAAACGGCTGGCTTTTGCCTATCCTGCGACACCTGCCGGGGAATGCTTCCCCGGCTGGGTAAACGATGCACTTTTGCTGCGGTTTAATGGTTTTTCCTGCGGAAAGGTCCGGCACCAGGGACCTCCTCCGTCCGCGCACAAGATGCATGTCGGCCCGTCGAAAGGCCGACGCCGGCCGCCGAAAAACCCACGACGGCCGGCGCACAGGCCCTAGGGACTTCCCGCAGCAACGGGGGAATCAACCAGGGGTCAGGCGGACCGGGCAGCCTCGAGCTGCATCTCCAGGCCGGCGATCAGGGCCTCGAGGCCCAGCCGGAAGGCCGCGTCGGCAGCCGAGCCGGCGGGGCCGGCTTCCTGCGACCGCACGGCGGAGGTGAAGGCCGGGTTGGCCGCGGCGAGCTCGCCCGATTCGAAGATGTCCGCCGGCGCGGTCACGTCGAAGGCCGAACCGAAGATGAAGGACTCCAAAGCCACGATGGCCGGCACGACCTGCGGCTCCGGCCAGCCGGCCTTCAGGAAGCCGGCGGTGACGGCCTCGTACATGGCCAGCGTGTGCGGGGCGCCGGTGACGGGCAGCACCGCGATCACGGGAATCAGCGGGGCGTGGTGGGTGAAAGCGTCGCGGTAGGACCAGGCCCAGCGGCGCACGGCGTCCGCCCACGCCAGGTCGGAAAACACGCTCACGTCCACGCCAGCCATCACGTGGTCCTGAAGGAGCAGCAGGACATCGTGCTTCGACGCCACGTGGTTGTAAAGCGCGGAGGGGGCGACGCCGAGGCTGCGCGCCAGGGCCGACATGGTGAGCCCTTCATAGCCGCGCGATTCGATCAGGCCGAGCGCCGCCGTCGTCATCAGTTCCTTGGACAGCAGTTTCTGCACGGGGCGGCCGGCGGGGCGGTTCCCGTTACGGACGGAGGCGTCCTCGCCCGCTGGGCGTGCTGTTACCACGGGCTCCTTCTTCCCTCGGCCGTGCGGGCCGCGGCGGTGCGGCCTGTAGGGCCATCCTACGCAACGGTTTTCAAAAGGCTGTGGCACGGGTTACAGTGTTGTGGCTAAATGAATGACATTCATTTAAGCGGGCGGGGCTAGGCACTCATGCGACCGGACCGCCACGGCACGAATGGGAGTGGAACACAGTGAGCAAGTTGAAGCGGGACGTAGTAGTCATCGGCGCCGGGCCCTCCGGGCTGACCGCGGCGCGGGACCTGAAGCGGGCCGGAATGTCCGTGGCCGTGTTGGAGGCGCGTGACCGCGTGGGCGGCCGCACCTGGACCGATGTGGTGGACGGAGCCATGCTCGAGATCGGCGGGCAGTGGGTTTCGCCGGACCAGACGGCCCTGCTGGAACTGCTGGATGAGCTGGGGCTGGAGACCTACAGCCGCTACCGCGACGGCGAGAGCATCTACCTGGACGCCACGGGCGAAGCCAAGCGCTACACCGGCGCCATGTTCCCGGTCAGCGCCTCCACGGAGTCCGAGATGAACCGGCTGATCGGGCTGCTGGACGCCCTGGCCGCGGAGGTCGGCGCCGAGGAACCGTGGGCGCACCCGAAGGCCCGCGAGTTGGACACCATCTCCTTCGACCAGTGGCTGCGCCAGCAGTCCGCGGACGAGGAAGCCTGCAACAACATCGGCCTGTTCGTGGCCGGCGGCATGCTGACCAAGCCGGCGCACTCGTTCTCGGTGCTGCAGGCGGTGCTGATGGCCGCGTCCGCCGGCTCGTTCAGCAACCTCGTGGACGACGAGTTCATCCTGGACAAGCGCGTGGTGGGCGGCATGCAGGAGGTCTCCGTGCGCCTGGCGGCAGAGCTGGGCGACGACGTTGTGCTCAACGCCCCCGTCCGCGCGCTGCGCTGGAACGACGACGGCGTGACCGCCACCGCGGACGGTGTCACCGTCGAGGCCCGCTACGCCGTGATGGCCGTGCCGCCGAACCTGTATTCGCGCGTCTCCTACGAACCGCCGCTGCCGCGCCGGCAGCACCAGATGCACCAGCACCAGTCGCTGGGCCTGGTGATCAAGGTCCACGCCGTCTACGAGACGCCGTTCTGGCGGGCCGACGGCCTCTCGGGAACGTGCTTCGGCGCCAACTCGGTGGTCCAGGAGGTTTACGACAACACCAACTACGGCGACTCCCGCGGTACCCTGGTCGGCTTCGTGAGCGATGAGAAGGCCGACGCGATGTTCGAACTCAGCGCGGGGGAGCGGAAGGCCGCAATCCTCTCCTCCATTGCCGACTACCTGGGCCCGGCCGCGCTGGATCCGGTGGTGTACTACGAGTCGGACTGGGGATCCGAGGAATGGACCCGCGGCGCCTACGCCTCCAGCTACGATCTGGGCGGCCTGTCACGCTACGGCAAGGACCAGTCGACTCCGGTGGGACCGATTTATTGGTCCTGTTCCGACCTGGCCGGCGCCGGCTACCAGCACGTGGACGGCGCAGTGCGGATGGGCCGCGGGACTGCCGCCCGCATCCTCGAAGCACACGCGGCCGACGCCGGTGAACTCGTCCCTGCCGCCGGCCGGAAGGGCTAGGCATGCGACGCTATGTTGTTGCCTACACCGCCACGGACAGCGGACGCGAAGCGGTCAACCTCGCGACGGCGCTGGCCCGCCGGCAGGGCGGCAGCCTCGACCTGGTCATGGTGCTGCCCGAATCCTCGCCCTACTCGGGCGCCTATCCGCGGCCGGAATCCGGCTTCGGCGGGATTCTCTCCGAACAGATCCAGCAGTGGCTGGCCGAGGGGCTCGAGATGGTGCCCGACGACGTTCCGGCCCGCGCCCATGTTCGCCCCGCCGATTCCAACGCCGAGGGGCTGATTGCCGCCGCCGAGGAATTCGGCGCGGCGCTGATCGTGATCGGCGCCGGGCGCAACAGTGTTTTCCGCCGCTTCAGCGTCGGCACCGTCGCCAGCGGACTGCTCCACGCGTCCACGGTCCCCGTGGCGTTGGCGCCGCGCGGCTACCGGCGCACCGAACCCGTCTCGCGGATGACGGTGGGCATCGGCAACCGGGTGGGGTCGGACGAGGTCATGCAGGTTGCCGTGAACGCCGGCCATCGGCGGGGCCTGGACCTGCGGCTGCTCTCGCTGGTGCCGCTGGATTCCTCCGACGCGGACGCGATAGTCCGTGCCGAAGCGCACGTGAAGGAACGGCTGGCACAGGCAGAAGCTGTGCTGCCCGGCCGGGTGACCGCCGGCGTCGCTGAAGGCCGTTCGATCGAAGACGCCATCGACGCGCTGGAGTGGGACGAAGGCGAAGTGATGCTGATCGGCTCCAGCCGGCTGGCGCCGCACAACCGCATGTTCCTCGGGGCGACGGCCAGCAAGGTGCTGCGGGCGCTGCCGGTTCCCATGCTGGTGGTCCCGCGCGGCTACGTGGGCGCCGCACAACTTACCGACGATCCGGGTCAGCCCAAGGGCCCTGAACATTCCGACGGCGCCGGCCGCAAGGAGGCATGACCATGACCAGTACCATCACCAATGCCGGGAGCACCGCGGGCGGCCTGAGCCGGAAGGGCCTGAAATCGGGTTCGGTCGGCCTGCTCGGCGCCGTCGTCATCGGCGTCTCCTGCATCGCCCCGGCGTATACGCTGACCGGGGCGCTCGGCCCCACCATCGCCGAGGTCGGCGTGCACCTGCCCGCGATTTTCCTGGTGGGCTTCATTCCGATGCTGCTGGTGGCCCTCGGCTACCGCGAGCTGAACAACGCCATGCCTGATTCCGGCACGTCCTTCACCTGGGCCACCCGTGCCTTCGGTCCCTGGGTGGGCTGGATGGGCGGCTGGGGGCTGATCGCCGCAACGGTGATCGTGCTCTCCAACCTGGCGGCGGTGGCGGTCGACTTTTTCTACCTGATGCTCGCCCAGCTCACCGGCAACGCAGCGCTTGCCGACCTGACCAACAACCTGCCGCTGAACATCGCCACGACCTGGATCTTCATCGGGCTGGCCTGCTGGATCTCGTACCGCGGCATGGAAACCACCAAGACCTTCCAGTATGTGCTGGTGGCCTTCCAGGTGGTGGTGCTCGTTTGGTTCGCCGTGGCTGCCTTCGGCCACGTGGCGGGCGGCACGGCGTTCGACGCGCTGGAGATCTCGGCCGACTGGTTCAACCCGTTCGGCGTCGAGTCCTTCTCGGCCTTCGCTGCCGGCATCTCGCTGTCCATCTTCATCTTCTGGGGCTGGGACGTCACCCTCACCATGAACGAGGAGACGAAGGACCCGGAGAAGACTCCGGGCCGTGCCGCCGCGGCAACCATCATGGTCATCGTCGTGATCTACATGACCGTGGCACTGGCCGTGCTGGCTTACGCGGGCGTGGGCACCGAAGGCCTGGGCGCCGGCAATCCGGAGAACCAGGAGAGCATCTTCGCCACGCTCGCCGGCCCGGTGATGGGACCGTTCGCCATCCTGATGTCCCTGGCCGTGCTGAGCAGTTCGGCGGCGTCGCTTCAGTCCACCTTCGTCTCGCCCGCCCGGACCATGCTCGCCATGGGCCACTACCGGGCGCTGCCGGCCGGATACGGCACGATCAGCCCGAAGTACAAGTCGCCCAGCTACGCCACCGTCGCCGCAGCAGTGGCGGCCGGCGGCTTCTACACCGTCACCCGGGTGATGTCCGAGAACGCGCTGTGGGACACCATCACCGCGCTGGGCATGATGATCTGCTTCTACTACGGCGTCACCGCTTTGGCGTGCGTCTGGTACTTCCGGGCCGATGCCTTTGCCTCGCTGCGCGGATTCGGGCTCAAGTTCCTGGCGCCGCTGTTGGGAGGCGTCATCCTGCTGGTGATGTTCGTGCAGACGGCCGTGGACTCGATGGACCCTGCCTACGGTTCCGGTTCGTCGATCGGCGGACTGGGCCTGGTGTTCGTGCTCGGCTGCGGCGTGATCCTGCTCGGGGCGGTGCTGATGGTGCTCATGTATCGGCGCAACCCGGAGTTCTTCCGCGGCGCGACCCTGCGCAGGGGAGTGGCAGCCGACGACCTGGCGGACCGCGGCTAAGCGAAGAGGACAGCCATCCTGTAGGAACCGTCGACGGCGGTGCCTCCCCCAAGGCGGGGCGGGCACCGCCGTCGTGCTTTCCGCAGTGCTTGCGGCGGCGACGGCGCGGCAGGCGCTGCGGCGGTCATGGCCTCGGCTCGGGCTGGTGGCTACAGTGGCACAAAGTCGACTGGAGGTACCCATGAGCGCAGCGCACGACTACACACCGGACTCCGTCGCCGACCTCGCCTCACAAAACGGGCTGACCATCGATCCAAAGTCCGTCAGGTTCAACGAGGCAGGGCTGGACTACCTGGTGGCCTATGCGACCGCCGACGACGGCAAGAGGTGGGTGCTCAGGATTCCGCGGCGGCCCGACGTCTCATCGAAGATAACTGACGAGGCCAAGATCCTGAACCTGGTCAAGAACAGGATTTCCGCCGCCGTGCCGGACTGGCGGATTCGGAACCGCAGCTTGGTTGCCTATCCGGAGCTGCCGGGCGAGCCGGGCTTGACGCTTGAGGACGGGGAACCCGTCTGGCACTTCGACCGCGAGTCGCCGGCCTACTGCGCGTCGTTGGGTCGCTTGATCGCCCACCTGCAGCGCATCAGCCCGGACGAGGCGCGCCAGGCCGGCATCCCGGCGTTCACCGCCGCCGAGGTGCGTCAGGAGATGCGAACCAACCTGGCCAAAGTGAGCTCGGAGTTCCGGGTGGCGGCGGACCTGATGCGACGGTGGGAAGCCTGGCTGGACGACGACAGCTATTGGCCGGACTTCACCGCTTTCAGCCACGGTGAGCTATACCCGGCCCATCTGCTGCTGGACGAGAACGCGGAGATCCGGTCGGTGCTGGACTGGACGACGGCCAAGGTGGGGGACCCGGCGCTGGACTTCAGCCTGCACTGCATGATGTCCACGCCCGAGGCGTTCGAACTGACCGTGCGGGCTTTCCGGGACGAGGGCGGCCGGGTGCCTCCGCGGCTGGCCGAGCACTGTGCCGAACTGGTGTCGGCCGGTCCCATCAACTACGGGTTGTATGCGATTGCCACCGGCGACCCGGACCACCAGGCGGCAGCTGCCGCCCAGTTGGACCCCTCCGGGGGCTGACCGGCAACGGCAAAGCTTCGCCCGGGCAGGAGCTGCCGTCGGGCAAGAATAATGGCCGGCGCCCGTTCGCTGACGCCGGCCATTGGAATGTGGGGCCGCTATTTCCTGCGGCCTTTGCCCTTCTTGAGCGGATTGCCCTTGGCCAGCGGAGGGGCGGTGCAGGTCGTTGTCGCTGCGGCGCCGGCCGCCCGGAATCTGGCGACGCCGGGCTTTTCACCGCGCGGTGCCGCCGCTGTTCGGGCGCTGTGCATGGCAGAGGCGTCGCCTGCCGCCGGCGCAGCGAGTGCGGACATCGGCCGCGCCCCGCCGTCGTTGTTTGCGGCTTCAAGCTGCAGCCGGGGAGTCGCTGCGGGCAGCGCAGCAAGGCCGCTGCCGGCCACCGGCGCTATGCTGCTGCCCGACGCCGGGGCAGTCGCGTTCGGTGCCAGGCTGCCGGGCACGGCCGGAACCGGCCCGATGTCTTCGGGATACTCGAACAAAACCTCGGCGAACCTGTCGGCGTAGCCCAGCCGCTTGACGATCAGCCAGACGGAGGCACCGACGATGACCATCGTGGCGATGACCGCGATGCCAGTGCCGTAGATCCGCAGCAGCGCGTTGACCGGAGAGAGGGCGTGGACAGGTGCGGTGTCCAGCAGCCAGACGATGGACCAGAACACCGCAGTGCCGGCCAGAGTCAGCAGCGGGAACAGCAAACCGGCGGTACGTACTTTCTGTGTCAGCAGCTGCCGGGTGGCGGTCAACCGTGTAGAAAGCGTGTGCAGATCGTGTTTGCCACCTTGCTCAAGAGCCTTCGATGACATCGCCGGTCGTGTTCCTTTCTGAGTCGCTTCGGGGGGATGCGTCGCCGCGCAGCAATTGCTCGGCGAAGCGGGTAAAGAGTTGGGCGAAAGTTTCGCGGTCTTCGGCGGACCAATCCGCCAGGATTTCATCGACGACGGCCGCGCCGGCCTTGCCGATGTTCCGGTGCATCCGCCGTCCGGCCGTGGACGCCGTCAGCAGGGTGGCCCGGCCGTCGTCCGGATCGGCCTGCTTGTCCACCAGCCCTTTGTCCTCCAAGCGGCGGACTTGGGGCGTCATGGTGGATTTGTCCACGCCCTGCTGCGTGGCCAGTTCGGAGACCCGGACGGGGCCGTTGTCGTCGATGTACTCGAGCAAGGCCACGTCGGTGGGCGTCAGGCCCACCTCGCGCGGATCGAACAGCTGTTTCCGCGTCTCCGCATGGGACGCCCAGCGCACCACTTGAGCCACGGCGTCACGGATCATGACGCCCGGATCGGGCTGTCTGCGGGAGCTGGATGGCATGGTCCAAGTTTACCCGTTTCCGTTTGGTTTTGCCAATCAAACCAATTGGGCGCTTTCGAGTGGTCTCCGGCACCGGGTTCCAGCGCCCGGAACCGGGAAATACCGCCGGGACTCACGGTTGCGTGGTCCTGGCCAAGGGCCCGACGACGGGTGGCGGATCCGGGCGCTTTGCGAAGGGTTTGACGGCGGCCCACCAAGCCGTTTCGCAGAGCCAGAGCAGCAGGGCCCCGGCCGCGGCTGCCGCCAGCACGGGGGAGAACAGGGCGAAGGCGGGAGCCAGGACGGCAACCACCGCCCAGTCGCGGCTCCAGGTCAGGCAGAGCGCGCCGGTCAGGAGGACAGCTGCGGCCAGGGGCACCAGGCCGGCGCCGGTTGCCGCGAGCACGACGCCGGCCAGCAACCCGATGGCTCCGGCGCCCACGGACACGGTCAGCAGCCGGCCGCGGGCGCCGGCATGCTCAAGGTAAGCCTGTACCGTCACCACCGCCCACATCAGCCGGGCACGCAACGCGGCCACCCCGGTGTCCAGCAGTGCGCGGCGGAATTCTTCGTCGTAGATGCGGCGCAACTCCAGCGCCTGATCGCTCGGCAAGCGGGCGCACATCGTCGTGCGCTGATCATGCAGCAGGGCCGGAGCCGTCTGCCGGCCGTAGCTGGCGATGAGTCCCCACATCCAGGTGGGCACGGAGGCCAGATCCGTGGAGTTGTGCCTCAGCCCGGCGGAGAGGTCGTGCGGCTCGATCCGGACGATGGCGGAGGTTGTTTCCGCCTGGTAGTAAATCGGCGCCGCCAGTTGGAAGCATCTCTTGGTGCGCTGGACCAGGTGGATGGCCGTCAGCGGTTCGGTGGCGGAGGCGTCCTGGTAAAACGGCATGCGGCCAGTCTTACATTCGGGGCGGACGTTCGCACGGGCCCGCCGCGGAATTGGCGGCTGGTGAGCCGGTCCCGCCGCGGCCGCGGGTCCCGCCCGGTGGTTACCTTCACCGCGGCGGGCGTGGCACACTCGTGCCATGAGCCCCGTGAGCCGCAAGCGCAAGCCTAAGAAGCTGAAGAACAGCCGGTTTGGTGGCCGGCAGGGCGGGCCCGCCAGCGACCCGCTGCTGGACCTGTACCGCGAGTTGGAAGGGCCGTTTGCGGACACTCTGGACTCGCCCAGCCCGATCGAAGCCCATTCCCTGGGCGGTTATCTGCTGGATCTGTGGGACACTGCCGACGCGTCGGGCCAGCAGCGCCGCCACGAGCTGTTCTACGCCTGGCTGGACCTGGCCGAGGACCAAACCGGCCCCGGCGCCGTGCCGATGCTGCGGGCGCTGGCCTTCCTGATCGATCGCCCGGACATGCGCCGCGACGCCGAAACCCTGGCCGACCGGTTGGTGGCCGACGGGTTCACCGAACCGGAATGGGCCAAGCATCCGGTGGCCGTGACGGCCCTGCACCGTTATGCCGATGCCTACGGCGACGAAGCCAACATGCTCTTCGAGTTCACCACCGGCACCGAGAAGGTGGGGCTGCTGGCGCTGCTGGACGGCAACACCTTCGGCGGCACGGTGATGGAAACCGGACTCGTGGACGATCCCACCGCGGCGCTCAGGGACCTGAACGCGGACGCCCAGGAAGCAGGGCTGGTGCTCGACGCCGACGCAGACCTGACCGGCACCGCGCTGGACGCCTGGGAAGGCCTGGACGCCTCGATGGACCTGCCGGAGCACATGGTGGACGAAGACTTCGGCGCCCGCCGCTGGGTGGCCCAGGCGTGGCTGCGCACCATCATCGAGCTCGCGGACGACACGGAGGACGAGAGCGAAGACTGGCTCTCCGACGAGGACTACGCCGAGCTCGACGATGCCGAGGCAGGGGCAGGGGCAGGGGCAGGGGCAGGGACCGGGGCCGCGGCGGGGCCGGGGCCGGGGACCGAGGCCGCGCCCGCCACCGGCACGCTGCCGTCCGGTGACCGCGAACCAGGGCCCGCCGCCCGGGAAGAAGAAATCGAGGCGATCCGGCAGGAGGAAATCGAGGAGTTGGCCGCCCGCTATGTGCGGGAGACCGGGCGCGATTCGGCCGCCGAACTCGGCATGGTGAACCTGGTCCTTGGCTACGGCTGGGATTACGACGGCGGACGACTCACCCGGGTGAGCCCGGTCAAGCTGGACCTGCTCAGCGAGACCGTGCTGGCCGAAGGCGGACTCGAGCCGGTTGATCCGGGCGAGGTGACAGCCTTCCTGCACCGCTGGGTGGACTGGTGCGCCCCGCGGGAGGAACTGTCCGCGCATGCGGTGGCCTTCCTGCACCGCCGCCTGGACGGGGGCTAGGAACCGGTCAGCTCCACGGCCGCCGGCGGCCCCTGCCCAATAACTCGTTTGGCGGCATGACCCGGAGCGGGTGCGGTCAGGAGCGCGCGGCGGCCAGCGGGTCAGGGTCCGTCCGGTAGCCGAGCACCAGATCGGCGTCCAGTTCCACCGTCTCACCGTTGGCGATGTAGCCCCAAGGTGATCCGTGGAGAAGGCTCAACGTGAGCCTCAGGATGGTGCCGTGGGCCACCACGACGATGTTGCGGCCCGGGTAGGTGCGGAGCACTTCCTGCAGGCCGGCGATGCCGCGGGCAGCCACCTCCCGCTCCGGCTCGGCCTGCCGCATGAGCTGGTCGATCTCCGGCCGTTCCAGGCCGCGCAGCACGGTGCCTTCGATTCCGCGGTAATCGCGCTCCGAAAGATCAGGAACGGTTTCCGCCAGCTCCAGGCCTACCTGGCTGCCGATAATCCGGGCGGTCTCCATCGCGCGTCGCAAAGGCGAGGACACGAGGCCGTCCCATCCCCTCTCGGAGAGCGAGGCGCCGGCGTCCAGCGCCTGCCGTCGGCCCACGTTGTTAAGCGGCACATCCGTATGCCCCTGCAGCCGGCCTTCGGCATTCCAGTCGGTCTGTCCGTGACGTACCAGTGCCAGCACTTTTCCCCTTTTGCCCGGTGAACGGGACGGTTCCCACAGCGATTTATCCCCTCATCAACCTTAGCCCGGCGGCGGTGCACGGCGGCCCGGATGCGGCTTCTGAAGGCGGCGGACCTCCCGTGCGCACCGGACTGAACGGCGTGGGGAGCACGGGCGACCAAAAGGTAAACGTTTTATGAGAAAGCCCTCATGCGGCTGTCATGTTCGTTTCATCGCGGGTGTGTTGACTCAATCCTGACGCACCCACCACCGAAGGAGCAGGCCATGACCATCACGGATTTCCCAGTAGGCACCGCCGGAACATCAGGACTCGAAGCACTCGGAACACCTGCCGCATCGGCGGCAGGGGTAGCGGAGGAGGTTTTCCGCACGGCAGCCGCTCCGGCAGACCCGCAGCGGCTGCGCCGGGCCAAGAAGGCGTACACCACCAGGTTCCTGGCCGAGCGCCTCTGCCTCGACGCCGCCGGCTACGAATTGCTCGATGCCGAGCCGGCCGCGGGCGACGTCGTGCTGGCCCGGGTGGTGGAACTCGGCAAGCACACCCGCTTGGAGAGCCCGGCCTCGCGGCGCCAGGCCATGTTCGTCGGCGACGAGATCCTGGTGGCTTACGGCAACCGGTACGCGCCGGACCAGTTCCTGGCGGTGGTACCCGGCGACCTGTCCGAGTGCTCGCTGGTGGCCGGAGGCGGCCTGGCGGCGCGGGTGCTGGAACAGCACGCCGACATCGACATGGCCACGCGCATCCAACCCATCGGCCTGCTGGCGCGTGACGGGCGAGTGGTCAACTTGGCCGATCTGGCGCCGCACACGATCAGCGCCAACACCGTGCTGCCGGGACGGCCGCCGGTGATTGCGGTGCTCGGCACGTCGATGAACTCCGGCAAGTCCACCACGCTTGGCTGCCTGGTCAGGGGCCTGACCTCGGCCGGCCTGACCGTGTCCGCGGGCAAGGCCACCGGCACGGGCGCGGGCAACGATCCGCTGCTGTTCGCCGATGCCGGAGCGGTGAAAGTGCTCGACTTCACTGACTTCGGCTTCCCCACCACCTACCTGCTGGACTACGAGCGCGTGCGCGGCCTGCTCACCAGCCTGATCGACGCGCTGACCACTTCCGAGACCGACGTGGTGGTAGTGGAGATCGCCGACGGCGTCTACCAGGGCGAAACTGCCCGGCTGCTCGCGGACCCGGTGTTCCATGCCGCCGTGGACCACGTGGTGTTCTCCGCGGCGGACGCGCTGGGCGCTACCGCCGGCATCGCGGTCCTGCGCGACGCCGGCGTCAGCGTGCCCGCCGTCTCCGGCCTGCTGACCGCCTCGCCGCTGGCCGCCCGGGAAGCCGCCGGCGTCATTGATGCCCCGGTGATCAACACCTACGACCTGTGCGACCCGGCCACCGCCCTGCAGCTGCTGCCGGAGCGGAAGTAACAGTGACGGCAGGCCAGGCGGCCAAGGCCGCGCCGGCGGCGTGGGATCAGACGGACTCGCCGGGGAAAGCTCCGCGGCCGCCCGACCTGCCGCTGCCCAAGCTGCTGCGCGGCCGGCGCCGCTGGTTGATGGCGGCCCTGCTGGGGACCGGCCTGTTGATGGCCGCGGCCGCCGGGGCGAGCGCGCTGTTGATGACCCGGCTGCTGGGCGGCACCGCGCCGGACGCGGCCGGCATCCTGCCGCCCGCGCTCGGCCTGGCCGCCGCGGCGCTGGGGCTGGGCGGACTGCGGGCCGTCGAGCGCGTCCTGGCAGAGAAGCTCGGACAGGACTACATCCACGAGATCCGCAAGGGTTTGGTGGCCTCCGCCCTGGCCACCGACCGCGGTCCGTCGCCGGGGGTGACCATCGCGCGCAGCACCAACGACCTCTCCAGCGTCCGGAACTGGATCGCGCTGGGCATCGCGCCGCTGGCCGTCGGCATCCCGCTGATTGTGGGAACCGCGGCGGCACTGTGGTTCCTGTCCCCGGTGCTGGCGTTCGCCGTCGTCGTGCCGCTGGTGCTGCTGGCCGCCGGGCTGGCGCTGCTGTCCCGACCGGCGTTCCACCGTGCCCGCGAATTGCGGCGCCAACGGGGACGGCTGGCCGCCCGGCTCGCGGACACGGTGATTGCCGCCGGCACCATCCGGGCCGCCGGCGGCGAGGCCCGGGAGGTCAAGCAGATCGACAAGGCCGGGCGGAAGGTGGTGGATGCGGCCGTGCACCGCGCCGCTGCCGCCGGTCACATCCGCGGGGCGGCGGCAGCGGCCGCCTCGCTCGGCAGCGCCGCCGTGGCCGCCGTCGGAACCTGGCAGGCGGTGCCCACCGCCAGCATCGCCGCCGGGCTGACCATGGTGGGGATGATCTCCGCGCCCGTCACGGACATGGGCCGGGTGGTGGAATACCGGCAGAACTTCCGGGCCGCGCGGCGCATTCTCGGTCCGGCCCTCGCGGTGGCCGCTGCGGCGCGGGATGATCGACGGCGTCGCTCGGCCGCCCGGTCCGGGACCCGTCCGGCGACCACGACCGGGACAGCGTCGGCGCCGGGCGCACCTTCGGAGGCTTCCACCCCGGCGGATTCCCACGCGAACGGGGCCGTGCTGGTGGACGGCCTGGCCGCGTGCCGCAACTGCCCGGCGCCGCCCTTGTCCGCCGGCCCGGGCGCGCGGGTCCGGATCCGCTCCGCCGACCCGGCGGCCGAGACCCGGGCACTTGAGACACTGGTCGGCATCCGCAGCGACCCGCACGCGGTGGCCATGGTGGGCGGCCGGCATCTGCTGGAAAGCGGCGGCCGCACCCGCCGGAAGCTGGTGGGGTACGCCGCCGCCGGCATGTACGTGGAGCGCGGCTCAATCGCCCGCAGCGTGCGGTACCGCCGGCCCGACCTCTCGCCGGACGACGGATCGGCGGCCCTGGAACGCGTCGGCCTCGCCGGCCGGATCGGGCAACTGGAGCGGGGCGAGGAGACCCAGCTCAAGCGCGGCGGCGAACCGTTGACCACCTCCGAGCTGGCCCGGCTGATGCTGGCGAGGGCCTCGCTGGGTGATCCGCCGCTGCTGGTCTTGAACCGGCTCGACGCCGATTTGGACCGGCAGGGCACCGCCATGTTGTCGGAATTCATCCGCGACTACCCGGGAGTGGTGTTGTTCGCCTCCGAGCATCCGGATTCGCTGGGCGTGGACCACACGGACTGGAACATTGACTGCGCGCACGCCGGCCTGGACCTGGTCTGGCGCAGGCATGCGGAACGCACGTAACTGCCGGTGGAGGAACACATGCCGGCAGTGATGCGCCGGAGGGGCCCGGCGGCCCTGCCCGCAGCGGCCGGGCGGAAGTGCCGGTTCAGCGCCCTTGCCGGCGGCGGGCGTGAGCGGAAGCACGGCGCCGCATCCCGGGGCGCCGGGGCGGGCGGGGATATCTTTGGTCCGTGGTCAAAGTTGTGGGAATCATTCAGCCGGTGGAAACCAAGGAGTTGTCGGCCGAGGGCGACACGTATGCCGACGCCAAGGCCGCGATCGAAGCCCAGGTGCCCGAAGGCTGGCGGCTGCTGCAGATCATGACGCAGTAGCCGCAGCAGGCGATGAGGCGCTCCCGGGTGCCGGCTACTCGCCGAACAGCCCGCGGATGTCGGTGGCCGTGAGCTTGGAGGAGAACATCGCATCGTCTTCGAGCACCGAGGCGATCAGTTTGGCCTTGCGTTCCTTCAGGGCCATGACCTTCTCTTCGATCGTCCCGCGGGCCACCATCCGGTAGACCATCACGTTCTTGGTCTGGCCGATCCGGTGCGTGCGGTCCACGGCCTGCGCCTCGGTCGCCGGGTTCCACCAGGGGTCAAGCAGGAAGCAGTAGTCGGCTTCGGTAAGGTTCAGGCCGAACCCGCCGGCCTTGAGGCTGATCAGGAACACCGGCGCGTTGCCGCTCTTGAACTTCTCAATGACGTCGGCGCGGCGGCGGGTGGAGCCGTCCAGATAGCAGTACTCGATGCCGGCCGCGTCCAACTGCTGGGCGGTCTTCTTCAGGTAGCTGGTGAACTGGCTGAAGATCAGCGCCCGATGCCCCTCGCCGAGGACGTCTTCCAGTTGTTCGAACAGGACGCCAAGCTTGCTGGAGGGGACCGACGAGTATTTCGGATCCACCAGCGAGGGGTCCAGGCTTAAGAGCCGCAACAGGGTCAGCGACTGGAAGATCGTGAACCGGTTCTTGTCCATGTCCTCGACCAGCCGCAGCACCTTCTGCCGCTCTCGCTGCAGGTGCGTGTCGTAGATCCGCCGGTGCTTGGGCGTCAGCTCCACCTCGAGGATTTGCTCCTGCTTCTCCGGCAGGTCATCGGCCACGGCCTCCTTGCTGCGGCGCATCATCAAGGGTTTGATCCGGCGGCGCAGTTTCTGCAGCAGCTCCCTGTCCTGGCTGCGTTCGATCGGCCGCTGGTACTGGTCCACAAACCGGACCGCGGACGGGAAGAGCCCGGGCGCGACGATGGAGAAGATGGACCAGAGTTCCATCAGGTTGTTCTCCATGGGCGTGCCGGTGATCGCCATCTTGAAGGGCGCGTTCAAATCCCGGGCGCACTGGTGGACCTTGGTGGCGCGGTTTTTGACGAACTGGGCCTCATCCAAGATCAGCCCGGCCCAGTCCATCTCCTTGTAGGTGTCGAAATCCAGCCGGAACAGCGTGTAGGAAGTGACGATGACGTCGGTGTCCGCGGCGATCTCGGACAGCGACCGGCCGCGGCCCTGGGTGTCGGTGATGCTCTCGATTCGGAGGTCGGGGGCGAAGCGCCGGCTCTCGTGCACCCAGTTGGACACCACCGAGGTGGGGGCCACCACCAGGAACGGCCGGGCGCTGGCCGGTTCGCCCTGCTGTTTGGCGTGCAGCAGCAGGGCCAGGGTCTGCAGCGTCTTGCCCAGTCCCATGTCGTCGGCCAGCACGCCGCCCAGCCGGTGCTTCCAGAGGAAGGCGAGCCAGTTGAAGCCTTCGGCTTGGTAGGGGCGGAGGTCCGCGTCCAGCCCGGTCGGCAGCGGGGTCTGCTCCACCGCTTCCAGTTCCAGCAGGCCCTGCACCGATTCGCGCCAGGTGCGCGCCTGCACCGTTTCGGTGGCGACTTCCTCCAGGTCCTCCCAGAGGGACGCCTGGTAGCGGCTGATCTGCAGCAGTTCGCCGGATTCCCGGTCCTGCATGTGGCGGGCTTCGTCCACGAGTTGGCGGAGCCGGTCAAAGACCGGCTGCTCCAGCGACAGGTAGGACTTGTCCACCAACAACAGCCTGGTCTGCCCGCGGGCCAGGGCCTTGAAGATGTTCCCGAACGGGACGGTGCGGCCGGCCACGCGGACCATGACGCCCAGGTCGAACCAGTCGCTCTCGTCCGTCGCCACCGTGCTGATGGTCAGCTCGGGTGCCTCGGTGAGCTCCTCGTACTCGGGCCTGTCGCCGACAATATCCACGCGCACGCCGTCGAGCTGTTCGAGCGCCGGCAGCGCGTAGCGGGTGAAATCCACGGTGGCCATGTCCCGCAGGGTGCGCGCCGCCGTCGTGCCCACGCCCGGCACGGCAGCGGCCGCCTCCAGCAGGTCCTGCTCGGCCGGCAGGTCGCGGTAGTGGCTGCCGTCGGGCTCCTCATCGACCGGCAGGCGCAGCGGTTTGTCCCCGTGGCGGTACTCGAGGTGCCAGCCGAGCTGCAGCACGTTGCCCTTGCGGTAGGACGCGGTCAGCACCAGCGCCGGGGGTACGACCTCCGGGAAGCTCACCGAGTCGTCGCTGCTGACCACGGCGATGCGCTGGCTGAGCACGGGGTAGTAGCGCTCCATAAACTGCTCGACGTCGGCGGCCGGCACGGTCAGCGGCGTGCCGGAGAGCAGCAGGTTCGCTTCCTGCTCGGTCACCGGATGCCCTGTCGGAGCCAGCGTGATGAGGGTGTGTCCATCGACGGCGTAGTGGTAGACGCCATGCGTTCCGACGACGCCCGCAGTCTCGGTGGGCAGTTCCCGCCCGTCGATCCGCAGCGACGGCGTGAGGACCAAGTCGTCGGTCACCGGCCGGGCTTCCGCGGCGGCCTCCGGGGTGGGGGCTTCCGCGGCGGCTTCAGCTGGAGGTTCGGCGGCGGCTTCGGCCGCGGACGCTGCCGCCACGCCGTCGCGGTGGGCGTCCAAACCGATGACGGCCTGTTCCCCAACCTCGACGACGGTGTCCGCCTTGGCACCGATCAGGGCGATGCCCAGCCGCTTGGCCTCGGCAAAGAGTTCCCACAAGAGCGGGCTGCTGAATTCGTCGAGGAAGAGCCAGTCGTTGTCTTCGCCGAAGTAGGTGAGGCCAGTGGCCCGGTGCAGCGGCGCGAACTGGCTGAACCAGCGGTGCTGTTCGGGGTCCAGCGGCAGGCCGTACGTCTTGTAGCTGATGGTGTTCCAGCGCAGCTTGCTGCGGATCCATCGTCCGGTCTCGTTCTGCAGCACGGGACGGACCCCGACGCGCAGCCGGTTGCCGGCCTTGCGGGTCCAGTTCGGACCCGCTGCGGAGGCTTGCGGCAGGGAGAGGCCCGAGGGGCGGTACTGGCGGTCCTCCCGGCGACCCGGCTCCATGAGCTCGAACTGCAGCCCGAGCGGGGACGTGCTTTTCGCCTTGGGCTTTGACGGCTTGCCGGTGTCCTGCCGGGTGGAGTCCGGCTTGCCGCCGATCAGGCCCTCCAACGAATCCTGCCAGTCGGCCGGTCCCGGTTCCGGCTCGCGCGCAAAGGCCTGGCTGGAGATGACGTGCCGGCTGTTGCTGGCCAAGAGCACGGCGGCCACGTGTTTGCAGTCGTCGCCCACCGGGCAACTGCAGGAGGACGATGCCGGGCGCCACTGGCCGCTCTCGCCGTTTTCCAGATAAATCCGGCAGCGGTACGGCAAGGCGGCGGTGCCGATGACCTTGGCAGTCAGCAGCCGGACGGAGGGATCCCAGACGGGTTCTGCAACAGAGCCATCGGAGGCGTAAATCTTGCCGCGGGCAAAGGCGGCGCCGCCCACCAACCGGATGATTTCGCTGACGTCAACCAGCGGAAAAGTGAGAGCGGCCATGGCTTCCATCATCTCACGCTGGAACCGGCGGCCGGTCACGCTGGAACCGTCGTCCGGCACGGGCCGCTGGCGCTGTGGACGGGGGAGGACGGCGGCGGAGGGCAGGCTCCGCCGCCGTCCTGCCGTGAAAGCTACAGGGTCCTGAGGACCTTCGGCTTCTTGTCCTTGGTATCGAGGACCAGCGCCAGTGCGATGCCGAGCAGCCAGACGTCCTTGGCCAAGGGAGTGCCCTCGGAGCTGGGGCGGACGCCGCCTTCGGTGGTCATGTGGGGGGTGTTCAAGTACATGGCCAGCATTGAACCGGAGAAGGCGGTCAGGCCCAGGCCGGCCAGCCGGCTGGGCACGAACGGCAGCAGCAGGGCCGCGCCGAGGGCGATCTCGCCGTACGCGAGCAGTTTGCCGAACTTCTCGGGGTCCATCTCCTGCAACTGGGGGATCGCGCGGCTGCCCATCTCCTGCATGGCCGCGGCACTGTCCCTGTCCAGCTTCCGCTTGCCCAGGCCGGAGTTGAAGATGAACGCGCCGGTGGACAGGCGCAAGGGGATATGGCTCAGTTTCATCGGATGTCCTTCTCCCGTAGGTGGCTGTCATATTCGAGCCTACGGTCCTGCCGCAGTGTCCGCTAGGGCGGGAGCGCGCACGCTGGGGGAAGATTGCCGGGCGCGGTATTCAAGGCACGCTGGCTCCCTAAACCGGCGCTGCCCCTACCTCTTGGCGGCCCGGATCACGCGTGCCACTGGCCCGCTCCGCAACCGGCGCTGCCGCTACTTCTTGGCGGCCCGGATCACGCGTGCCACCGCCCGGCCTGCGATCCAGACCAAGGGGATCAGCACGGCGTACAACGCGACGGTGTTCGGCCGGAACGTGGCGGGTCCGCTGCCGTTGCCGATGTAGGCGCCGAGCGGAACAGCGCCACCGCCGCCGCCACCGCCGGCTGCGCCCTCGGAGTCGCCGCCGCCGCCGAATCCGTAGTAGACCATGGCCACGGGCACCACGGTGTCGCCGCCCACCTGCAGCGGTTCTCCGTAGGTCCGGGCAACGCCCAGGGATTTGAGCTGCTCAGCCAGCCGCTCCGGTACGGACTGCCCGGCCGGCGCGCGCTGCCCCTGCGCCAGGGAGGAGCCATTGTCGGACGGGAAGGAACCGGTTTCTGTGGGCATGGCCACATCCTAGTGGAAGCAGGGAGGGCGTCCACCGGTCCGGGCTCGGGCTGAAGCTTTCACCCGGCCAGAAAGCCAAGCACGCCGCGGGCTTCGAGGTTCAGGGCGCGGCGCTTGACCCTGATGGCCAGCCGGTAATAGTCCAGCAGCTGCTCGCAGAGCACCGGCCAGGTGCGCCCTTGCACCGAGTCGAAAGCTGCCCTGCCCAGCGCCCGGCGCTTGGTGTCATCACCCACCAGGTCCTGGACGTACCCGCGCAGCTGGTCCAACTTCCCGGGCTCGTAGATCCAGCCGGTTCGCGAGGGGTCCACCAGGTCCACCGGACCGCCGCGGCCCACCGCCACCACGGGCACGCCGCTGGCCATGGCCTCCTGGATGGTCTGGCAGAACGTTTCCGATTCGCCCGGGTGTACAAAGAGGTCGAAGGATGCCACATGCCCGGCCAGGTCTTCGCCGCTCTGGAAACCGGCAAAGTGTGCGCCGGGCAATATCTCCTGCAGCTCCTCCTTCAGCGGGCCGGAGCCGACCACCACCAGCCGGGTGCCGGGGAGGTCGGCCAGCACGGCCAGGTCCTCCACCTGCTTTTCCGCCGCCAGGCGGCCCACGTAACCGATGATCCGCTCGCCGTGCGGCGCCACGGATGCCCGCCAGCCGGCGTCGTGCTTATCCGGATGGAAACGGCTGGTGTCCACGCCGCGGCGCCACAGGTGGACGCGGATGCCACGGCTGCGCAACTGCTCCATGGCGAACGACGACGGCGCCAGCGTCAGGGTGGAGGCCTTGTGGATGTTCTCCACCCGCTGCCACAGCAGCTCCTGCAACCATGGCGCACCGTAGCGGGCTGCGTAGGCGGGCACCTCGGTCTGGTAGATGGAGACCGTCGGCAGGCCGAGCTGCTGCGCGGCCTGCACCGCGCGCCAGCCCAGGATGAAGGGCGACGCCACGTGGACCACGTCCGGACGGAAGTCAGCCAGCACCCGGCGGATGCGGGTTACGGTTCCGGCCGCCACCCGCACGTTGGGATAGCCGCGCAGCGGGATGGAGGGCAAACGGTGGACCGGGTAGCCCTCCACCGTGGCCGGGGCGGTGTCCTCCAGCCAGGACGACGCCGGTGCGATCACCAGGACGTCGTCGCCGCGGCGCCGCAAGTGGGCGATCACCTGCAACAGCGACTGGGTGACCCCGTTCATGTGCGGAAGGAACGATTCGGCAACGATAGCTATCCTCACGCCGTCCAGCCTGCCCGCGGCGGGCGACCGGCAGGCAAGCAGGTGTGATCGTGTCGGTGAACGGCGGTCTAACTCCACTCTGGGAGGGTGGTCGGGTGACCATGGGACTCCTGGCGCTGATCACCGGCGCAATCTTCTTCGGTTCGGTGGCCCAGCGCATCGCGGGCATCGGGTTCGCGCTGCTGGTGGCACCGATCCTGGCGATCCTGCTCGGGCCGCACGAGGGCATCATGATGATCAACATCTGCGCCGTCGTCTCGTGCGGACTGATTGTGCCCCGGGTCTGGCAGGAGATCGATTGGACCCTGTTGCTGTGGCTGTCCGTCCCTGCCGCCGCCGGCACGGTTCTGGGCTCCTGGTTCGCGGTGCAGGTCCCGCCCGCAGTGCTGTCCGCCGTCGTGGGCGGCGTGGTGATGGCCGGGCTGGCCGTCGCCGTGGCGTTGGGCCGCGCCCAAGTCACCGTTTCCGGGCAGCTGCCCAAGGTGCTCGCGGGTTTCGGCTCCGGGTTGACCAACGCGCTCGCCGGCGTGGGCGGCCCGACCGTCAGCGCGTACGCCATTCTGTCCCACTGGCCGCCGCGCCGGTTCGCGGCGACGCTGCAACCGTTCTTCCTTCAGCTGTGCCTCATTACCGTCGGCGCCAAGCTGGCGGTGGACCCGGGCAGCGTGCCACACCTGCGGTGGTGGATGTGGGCGGTGATTGTGCTCTCGATCATCATGGGCATCGTTGCCGGCGAACGGCTCGGCCGGCGGCTGCGGGACGAGCACGCCAGGACCGCTGTTGTCGTGCTCGCCTTTTTGGGAGCAGCCGGTGCGCTGGCCAAGGGGCTGGCGGACCTGCTGGCCTGAATGTGGCGCTTTCCGGTATTTTTTCCGGCTGGAAATCGGGGCTGGCTTTATTTCCCAAAGCGGGTATGGTCTTTAGCAAGACATCCCGCTTGAGAAAGAGGAGCACGAATGTCAGGAAAAACGCCGTCACGCGAGAGTGCCAAGAAGCAAGGCAGAAGCATTAAAGAAAAGCGTGCCGAAAAGCGCGAAAAGGCGGTCTTGGAGAACGAAACCGTTCCCAAGCGCCGCAAGCGCTAGCACGCCGGAACCGCCAGGGTCCGTGCAAACGGCAGCGCGATGCGGGGCTGCCGTTCGAGGGGCGCGGACCAGCGGGTCCGGAAGAACCGCGGGAACACGGTTCTTGCAGACTGGCGGAGCCACGGAAAGAGTCCGCGGAATTTGTTTTCCTGCGTTGAATTTCCGTTGAGCGAATATCCGCCTGCCGGGCGGCCGGATTGATCTCAATGTCATCCGGCCGCCCATTCTATCTTTCCAGCACTGTATGAAAAGCAGCCCGAGTATCCCGACGCAATCGAGCTTTTTTGCCGAAGCCACGTCGACGCCCGCCGCCAAGCAGCGCCCGGTGCCAAGCAACGGCCGCTGCCAACAGGGCCGACGCCGGTGGCGTCGGCATCGTCGGCGGCCGCTGGGGGTGTGCCGATGGCCACGGCACCGAGTCGCTGAACGGGCAAGGGCAGCCGGACTGGCACCATAGAAGCAATGAAACTCACGTCGCGACCGGACGGTCAGGCCGGACTGCCGATGCCCCTGTGGCTGCAGGGTGTCTTCGAGTTCTTTCAGTGCGCCCTGCTCTCGGCCATCCTGGTGCTGCTGCCGCTGGTCGGTGTGTGGTTCGCGGACGGTTTCGACGACCGCAGCTTCGATTCGCTCGCCCGGCTCGGTGGCCAGGCGTGGCTGCTGATCCACGGCGTCCCGCTGGAACTGGCCATCCAGACCGGCCCCAGTTCGGCGGAAACGCTGCGCGGCACGTTATCGCTGGTGCCGCTGGGACTCATGCTCGTCCCGTTCTTTCTGTCCTGGCGCGCCGGCCGGCGGCTGGCACGGGCGTCCTATACCGACCAGCTCTGGCAGGCGCTGGTCGGTGCGCTGGGAACGTACGCTGCGGCGGGAGGCGCAACCGCCTACATGGTGCGCACGGACGAAGTGAATATCTCCACTCTGGCCGGCGCGCTCATCCCGCTGTTGCCCGCCGGTGCCGGGCTGATCGTCGGCGCGTACCGGGAGGCGGGGTCCTGGGGGCGGTTGATCGGCGTGGATGCGGCAGCATGGGTGGCACGTACCAGCCAGCACTCACGCTGGGCCGGGTCTTACGTCTGGGCAGCCGTTCGCGCGGGACTGCTGGCGGTAACGGCCGCGGTGTCACTCTCGGCACTGCTGCTCGCCGTGGATCTCGGCCTGCACTGGGCCGAAATGGTGGAGATTTACGAACAGCTCGGCGCGGGCATTATCGGCGGTGCCGTGCTGACGGTGGCGCAGCTTGGGCTGGTCCCGAATTTCGTGGTGTGGACGCTGGCATGGTCCTCGGGGGCCGGTTTCGCTATCGGATCCGGCAGTTCCATCGGGCCGCTGGCCACCACGGTGGGCCCGATGCCAGCGTTTCCAGTACTGGGTGCGCTGCCTACCGGCGAGCTGACCTACGGACTCGCCGCCCTGGCCTTGCCCGTGCTCGCCGGGGTGCTGGCCGGATGGTGGTTCCTGCGCGAGGGCGAGAACCATTTCGACGAATGGCTCTCCATCAAGATCCAAGCCCGCTGGTTCACCGCATCCGGATCCACAGTGGTCCTGGGCCTGTTCGTCGGGTCTGTTGCCGGGGCCGCGGCAGCCGGGTTGGTGTGGCTGTCCAACGGTTCGCTGGGCATCGGGCGGTTGACGGAGATCGGACCGGATCCGCTCTGGACCGCCCTCTGGGTAGGGGGCGAGGTCGCGGTGGGAACGATGCTCGGCTACGCGGTGGCCCCCTGGCTGGAACGCGAACCGGCCAAGTCCCGCAGCCGGAAGTAAAACTACCGGTTCAGCAGATCGTCCAGGTTCAGCAGCTTGTCCTCGTAGGCGGCCAGGCATTCTTCGCGGGCGGATTGCGTGACAGCCATCTGGTTGCAAGCCTCGAAATCGGCGGTCAGCGGCCAGAAGAGCACCTGCGCCAGCGTGGTCAGCAGGAAGAATCCGCCCGCGCCGATGCCCAGCACATAGGTAAGCCGGAGCGAGCCCGGCAGACCGGCGCGGACCGCTTTGACCAATCCCACCACGGCCACCACGACGCTTGCCACGGCCAGCACGGGAGCCACGGCCTTCCAGGGGAGCGGGAGCGCCGTTGCCAGGAAGGTGGAAGCCAGTAACAGCAGCAGCACACGGATGAAAAGCCCCGCGGACTTGGTCTGTTCCTCGGTCGGCGCCGGGCGCGTGTTCTGAAGCATGGGTTTAAGCCTAGGCGAGAGGGACGCATAAAGTTGCTTCCATGCGCATCGTGGTCCTCGTTTCCGGTTCCGGCACCAATCTTCAGGCCGTTATCGACGCTATCGGCACCGGCCGTTTGGATGCCGAGATCGTTGCTGTGGGCAGCGACGTGCCCGGCTGCCGCGGCCTGGAACGTGCCGCCGCGGCGGGCATTGAGACGTTCACCGTGGCTCCCGCAGACTTCGCCACCAGGCCGGAGTGGAACCGGGCCTTGGAAGAAGCCGCCGCGGCCTTCCAACCGGATGTGGTGCTGCTGGCAGGGTTCATGCGGATCCTCGACGCCGGATTCGTCGCCCGCTTCGAGGGCCGGTTGGTCAATACCCACCCGGCGCTGTTGCCCTCTTTCCCCGGCGCCCACGGCGTGCGCGATGCCCTGGCCCACGGCGTCAAGATCACCGGCGTGACGGTACATTTGGTCGATTCCGGTGTCGACACCGGACCCATCCTCGCCCAGGCGGCAGTGCCGGTGCTCGACGACGACACAGAGGAATCCCTCCACGAGCGGATCAAGGTGGAGGAACGCCAACTTCTGGTGGAGACCCTCGCCAAGCTGGCCTAGCCCCAGCTGAACAACGACGCCGGTGCCTCGCCACTGGGCGCGGGCTCGCTTTTCCTTGCACACCGCCGAATGGACGTGCCGCTGTCAAGGGAAGCCGGAGGTTTTGACCTGCTGCAGACGAAACCTGTGGAAAACCTCCGCATCCGCTGAGGCGTCTGGTTAGACTGGCTCGCACCTAGCGTCTAGCCCGACCAGCACGGGGGTCTGAGTGAGCCAGCAGCTACCGCTCTCAGTAACAACGCGCGCCACCCGTATCATCGCCCCGCTTCTCGCAGGGGCAGCCCTAGCCCTCACAGGCTGCACCGGCCCTGCCGGAGCCGAGCCCTCCGATCCGCCGCAACCCGCTACTTCTCCTGCCGCAATAGCGAGCTCCGTTCCCACACCGACGTACAAGCCCGCCTCCGAAGAAGGGCCGGCAGAGAACGTGCCTGTGCCAGAAATGCCGAGTGAAGCCTCGTTGAAGTCCCAGCAAGGCTTGGAGGCCTTCATTTCCTACTGGTTTGAAGCCATGTCCTATGCCTATGAGACAGGCGATTTAGAACGGATCGAATCAATAACGGGTCCAGACTGCGCGCTATGCAAAGCGGTGACTAATGACATCGCTGCGTGGACGACCGAGGACAGATGGATTGTCGGTGGATCTCTGGAAGTAACGAAAGTGGAGGATCGTTACGTGGAGACCGTCGATGGTGGGTATGCCCCCTACATTTTCCTCACTCAAGAACCTCTCGTCTATTATTCCGAGGGCACAATTCAAGGAGAGTCTGATGGTATTGCTGAACCATCGTTGTGGATTCCTGAAGTGAAATACCAAAACGGTGCGTGGCAAATGATCGATCTCACTCGTCCTGAGGGCGCTGGTCAATGAAACACAATCTCTGCGCGCTTCTTAGAAGGGGATTGGCTGCCCCCGCCATCGTCCTTCTCCTCGTTATAAGTGGCACACAGACATCTTGGTCTAGTGACGTTGAAATGCCCCCAATTGGTGGCGATTTCGTAGAGAGGGACATTGTCCTGAAAGCTGAAAAGACGGTAACAGGAGAGTCCCCACGCAGCCCGAAACAAGTTGCACAGCCAATCGATTCAGGCGCACTACTTGAGTTACCACAGCGCAAGCTCGAACCCGTGTGTATTCCAAATCTTGTAGATGTCTCAGTCGAATGCCTCCTTATCAACTCCAACTGTTCAGTTGGCACCGACGGGACTCTTATGCGGATTCTTGAAGCGCCGGCTGGCCAAAGTCCCCCGCAGTGGAGGGATACGGGAAGAACTGTCTGTCAGTATTCGGATCAGCCATTGGGGGTGCTTGTAGATGGCAACGATGCGCTACCAGTCGTCACGATTGACTTCTTCCGCCGATTGCCTATTGCTCCATCGAGACTAGTCGTTGAGCCTGTTCCGCACACCTTGGTCGGAGCCGAAACCAACATCTATGCGAGCCCGAACGAACAGACCTTTAACGAGGAAATCGATGGCCACGATGTCATCGTTCGGGCGATTCCCACTTCGTACACCTGGCACTACGGAGACGGGACTTCTATGGGGCCGACAGATCAACCAGGGGGCCCGCTGCCTGCAGAGCGGGTGGGCGAGAAAACTGCTACAAGCCATCGCTATACAAAAACCGGCGACGTACAAGTCTCGTTGACGACCGCGTACAGAGGTGAATACTCAATTAATGGTTCGGACTGGATAACGATTGCAGGCCAGGCGCAGGTAGCCAGCGATCCAGTTGACCTCAGCGTCTGGCGCTCTGTGGTCAATAACTATGCGGATAACTGCCTTGAGAATCCCGAGGGCGCGGGCTGTTAGTTATGGATCATTAAGGCGCTGTGATCTGCAACACCTGAAGCACTTTTTTCAGATTTTCGGGTCAGCCCGGGGATAGGGTATGTGACGGTGCTGACGCCGCCGAGACGCAGCAGTCGGCACCATCACACCGTAATCCCAGGGGAGACCATGAAGAAGTTGATGATGTCGGGTGCTGTGTTGGCCGCGGCAGCAGTTGCACTTGTCGGCTGCGGCAGCGAAGCCGGCGCTGACAAGCCAGCCGAAAGCAACAAGCCGGTGGCGGCTACCACCGAAGCACCGGCGCAGAATGTGCGGACTCCGGAGAAGAACGATCGGATGGCCCAAGACACCGCCGAAGGCCTGGCGTCCTTCACGTACTACTACTTCGACGCCAAGAATTACGTGGTCCAGACCGGTGAAGCGGACCTGATGCGCGAAGTTGCCGCGGATTGCGCAAGCTGCATGGCCGAGGCTGACGCCCTCGAGGCTGTTTACGCCGACGGTGGCTGGATTGCCGGCGGGCAGCCGAAGGCTCTGAACGTGGTGGCGTTGGATGAGTCCAAGGACGACGAGGGCAACCTGAGCGCCGTGGTTCCGTTCATGGAAGATGCCCGCACCACCTTGGACAAGGACGGCCAGACCGTCGAGACCAAGAAATGGGATTCGGACGGAACCACTCTGACGGTGACTGCCAACTACGCCGACGGCGCGTGGTCGATGGTGTCGGTCGAAGAGACGCCGGACGCCGCGATCCCCGAGTAAAAACCCGGACACGTCCAATGCGCGTGCGCCCTTCCGCCTGCTGACGGGAGGGCGCTTTGCGTCTGCGGACCGTGCCGGCAATCGCAGGCACTAAAGAAGCTCGGCGCCTTTGGTCTCGGGCGAGAAGCGCGCCATCCACAACACGGCGAGCAGCACCAGGACTCCGGCGATGGCGAACGACCAGGCCAGCCCCAGGTAGGGCCACATGACCGAGGCGAAGATGAGCGGGCCGAACCCCGCGCCAACGCGGGAGAACGTCGATGCCCAGCCGAAGCCCGACCCGCGCAGCTCGGTGGGGTAGAGCTCGGAGACGTAGGTGTACAGCACCGGGATAGCAATCTGCACGACCATGCCGTAGGCCAGCAGCAGAGTCACAACCGCCGGGGGGACATCGATCGTGAGTGCAACGGCGACCAGCATCAGTGCGGACAACGGCCCGGTGATGGCGAGGATCCACTTCCGCCCGGTCTTCTCGACGAAGTAGGCGGCGATGACGACGCCCACCAGCCCGACGGCGGCCATGCCGGCCGTGGTCAGGAACGCCCGCGCCGCGGCGAACCCGGCGTCGATGAGGATGATCGGCATCCAGGTCAGGGCCAGGTAGTAGACCAGCAGGATGCTGAAGAACAAGGCCCACGCCGCCGTCGTAATTTTCCAGTTGAATTTCCAGACTGCGCGGAACTGCGCCATGACGTTGCCGGCCGACAACCGCGGCGCTTCGCTGGGTTCAGGCAGCCGCCATTCACGAACGGTCGCGCCGGTTCGCTGGATCATGCTGTTGATGACCTGCTCGGCCTCCGCCGTTCGGCCCCGGCTCACCAGATAGAGCGGGGATTCAGGCACCGACCGGCGGACCCAGAACACCAGCAGCGCAGGCAAAACCATGATCAGCATGGTGAAGCGCCAATCGGCCACGGTGGCCATGATGAGGGCCGAGACGACACCGCAGAGTGCGGCCCCGACCGGCCACCAGCCGTCCATGGCAGTGAGGACGCGCCCGCGAAGGCGCCGCGGCGTGAATTCGCCGACCAGCGCATAGTCCACGGGAACGCAACCCCCAAGTCCGAAGCCGGCAATGAACCGGAAAACGCAGAACCAGACAATGTCCGGGGCGAAGGCTCCGAGGACCGTAAAGATTGAGAAGACCAGCAACGTGGCGGCAAACGCCGTTTTACGGCCGATGATGTCCGCAATCGATCCCCAGATGAAGGCGCCCAGGGCCATGCCGATCAGGTTCGCGGTGCCGATCCAGGCGGCCTGGGCCGGAACGAGGTCCCAATGGTCAGACAGCAGCGGGATCAGGACGCCGTTGAGCGTGACGTCCCAGGCGTCAAACATGAAGCCGAGGCCGCCAAGCAGGAAGATCTTGCCCTGCACCCGCCAGCGCCAGGGGAGCTCCTGGACGATTTGGTCGCCGGTGGGCAGGTGCGCGGTCTGCGTCATTCGTGGCCTTCCTGGGGAGTTGCTATGGATACTTTAGTCGCGAGCGGCAGATGAGAACGTTCTCATCGAGTTCTCCTGAACGTCTCACGTTGGGCGTGCATGGTTGAGTCATCAGCACCTCACCGCACGATGGAAGGCAGCAACATGAACAAGCGCACTCTGTGGATCGCAACCGGAACTCTGGGCGTCATGGCAATCGGTGCCGGAGCCGCCGTCGCGGACTCCGGCTTCGGAAGCCAGGATCTGGGACCGGGCATCGTCCAAGCATCGGAAGCATCGGCTGCTGCCCCCGTCGTGAATACCAGCGTGTCCCCGGCGGCGGTGAACCTGGAGCAGCAGGATGTGAAGACCGCGGCGTCCGCGGTTACGGCCCAGAGCCCGGCCAGTCCGGTGTCGGCCCAGAGCGCGCCGTCACCGGTATCCGCCCAGTCGCCCGCCAGCCCGGTCTCCGCTCAGAGCGCTCCCTCGCCCGTGTCGGCTCAGTCCGCAGCTTCGGCCCCGAGCGCTCAGAGTGCTGACTGACGGGGAGGACCAGAAGTCGGCCGGTCCCGGAGGTTTTCCCTACACCGGGTCCTGACCCCAGCTAGAGCCGGCCGTACCCGGGCCGTCTGTATCCCGGGCCGGCCGTGGCTCGCCGGCCTCAGTAATCCACCACCCGCCCGAACGACGGCGGCGCCTGCGGCAGGCGTCCGCAGGAGATGCGGCTGCGCAGCCGCTGGAACACGTGCGGTGGCAGGTCCAGGGCGGCGGCGAAGTCCTGTTCCGAGGTGAACCCGCCGCGCTCCTCCCTGACCTGGACCGCCTTCCTCGCAAGCGCACGCGAGAATCCGGGCAGCGTTTCGAGCTCGCGGGCGGTGGCCGCATTAACGTCAACCGGTTCGAGCGCCGCCTCGGCCTTCGTCCGTGAGGCAACCGCCGGAGCCGCAGCCTGCCGGGCTGGTGCTCCGGCAGGGGCTCTCTGGCCCCGGCCGGCCGCACGGGACCCCCCGGAAGTGCCAGCTCCGGGGGCCGGGACGCCGTTGCGGGTACCGGCACGGCTACGGGGCGCCGACCTGGGGCTGCCCGGGCCGGACCGGTTGCGCGACCGTCCGCGGGGGTTCAGTTGGCTACCGGAGCGCGACCGCGTGGTTGCCCCCGTGGTGCGGGAAGGACGGGCCGCGCCGCGGTCGCGGTCCCACTTGAACCGCAGGTACTCGGGATTGATGGCCACGGCGAAGCTGCTGCCGGCCAGCCAGCATGTCAGGAGCAGCCACGTTGCGATTTCTTCCTGCACTCCGGTGCCGTCAACCAGGGCCATGGCCACGCCCGTGAGGGTGAGGTGGACCAAGCCGAGGATCCACCACAGCGGCCGCCCCGCCCGTGAACCGACCACCAGCAGGGCAGCCCCGCCCAGGAACCCGAAGGTTCCCAAGGGGACCAGCAGCCAGAGGCTCTGGCGCAGATTCCACTTCAGGCTCGATTGGGCCGATGACATCAGTAATCCACCGACCTTCCGAAAGGAACCGGTTTGGCCGGCGGAAGTTTGCAGACCACCAGCCGGTTCAGCCTTGCCTGCTCTGGTCTGGGCACGTCCAGCGCGGCGACGAAGTCCGCCACGGTTCGGAAGGGGCCGCGCTCCTGGCGCAACCGCACGGCCTTGCGCGCCTTGTGCCTGCTGATCCCGGGCAGCTTCTGCAGGGCCGCCGCCGGCGCAGTGTTCACGTCCACCGGCTCGGCCGACGGCGCGGAAAACGTGCCGGCTCCCGAATTGCTGGTGCCCGCGTAAAAACTGGCGGCGTCGAGCCGGGGATCGTTGAGGAGCTCGGCGGCGGCACCCACAGGGGCGGGGGTTGTTCCTGCAGGGAGCGGGGCGGCGGTGCGGGGTCGACGGCGGAAGAGTGCCCGGGCGGTGGGCATCGCCGTCGTGCTGTCCATGGCGCTGTCCGCTGGGGTCCGGCGGACGAGGGCCGTCCACGCGCTGCCGGAGGAGCGGGACGCCTGGGCCCAGCGGTTGCGTAGCCAGGCCGGATTGATGCCCAGCGCATGCAGTGAGCTGATGGCCCAGAGCAGGAGGCGGGCGGTGGGGCCGGCTTCTTCGTTCATGAACAGCGAAACCAGCAGCGCCGCCAGGTAGAAGCCGCCGGCGGACATCCAGGCAGCGCGGCGCGCCAGCAGGCCGATGATCAAGAACCCGGCCCAGCCCATGACCCCGACGCCGAACAGCGGCAGCAGCAGCCACAGGCTGGCGACGCCCAGCCAGAGGACCGGCGGCGTTCCGGTCCGGCCCGAGAGCGCGGCGGGATGCTCAGCGGCGGACATTCAGGACCATGGTGACGCTCTGGTCTTCCTCCACGGTTTCCGACGCTAGCTCCAAGCCCGCGGTGTGCGCGCGCTCCCGCAGCTTCTCCACGACCGCCTGCTGGACCCGCCGGGCGTAGGCCGCGTCGATGGCCTGGACAATCTGGGCCGCGCGGCGCCGGTCGATGTCCTCGCCGCTGAAGTGGACCTGCCAGATGCCGTCGGCGTCGCGTTCGAAGACCGCCGCCACGTCTGCCCAGGCGGCGTCGATGGAAACCTTGGTGACACGCGCGACCTTGGCCTGCGTGTCTTCCAGGGCAGCCTGCAGCAGGTTTAGGTCCCGCATCCGGGTGCCCACCTGGATCTGGGGCACGGCTTCGACCTCCGGCACCGTGTCCGAGGCACGGCTCTCGGCCCTGCCCGCGAGGGCGGCGTTAAAGGTAGCGACGGCGGCGATGGCCGCGGGGATGAGTAGAACGGAAACACTCATGGAATTTCTCCTCGTTGAGCGCCGGCCGGAACCGGACGGGGCATGGTGGCGGGGGCGGGCGGGCGGCGGTCGGCACGCGGGCGGTCGGCCCGGGCGCCGAGGTCCGCCAGCAGAGCGTCCAGTTGGTCGTCGGTGGCCCAGCCGTTCAGGCCGATGGTGCCGTCGGCCGCGACCCGGATTTCGATCCGGTCCGGTTGGGCCGCGATGTCCTCCAGCAGGTCGCGGTAGCGGCCGGTCAGCGCGGTCAGGCCCTGGTTGGTGGAACCGATCCATGGCCGGTGCAGTTCCGGCTGGTCCCGCAGGTACGGTCCGTCGGCCAGCAGGTCGGTGGCAGCCAGCAGGCCGGCGATGTCTTCGCGGTCCGTGGCCCAACGCCGCAGGTCACGGTGCAGGTAGCCCGTGAATGTCATCACGGACAGGCCGGCCGCTTGGAAGGCGCGCGCGACGACGGCGCTGGCCGCCGCCTGTTCGAAGGGTTCGCCTCCCAGCAGGGTCAGGCCCTCGGCCCCCGCGGCCACCGCCTGGTCGACGAGGTCGGCGGCGAATTGCCCGGTCGGGACGAGCTCTGCGCCGCGGGCGGCCCAGAGGTGGGGATTGAAGCACCCGGGGCACCGGATGGAACAGCCTTGCAGCCAGAGGGCGGCGCGCCGGCCCGGCCCCTCGGCCTCGGTGGCCGGGAGGAACCGCGCGTGACGGATGAGTCCGGCATCGGCCGGCGCCGGAGCGGAGCCGTTGTTGATGCGGGGCAACAGGACCGGGCCGCCCGGCTGCCCGGGCGCTCCGGGGCTACCGCTCTGCTGACTCATTGTGGACGTAGTCGCTGGTGGTGGCGGCGGTGCGGTTAAAGTCCTCGGTGTAGGAACTGGAGACGCTCTCGGCCTCCAAGAGATCCTCCAAAACCGTGATGTAGTCCAGGCACTCGGCGCCGAAGATGTTGCGCGTCTCGGCCGATACCGCGCCGTCGGGGCTGACCGTGACAATCAGTTGTTGCTGGTCCATAGCTTTTCCTTCGAGGAGTCGAATGTTTGTCTAGAAGTCCACGGTGCGGCCGCCGCGTACCGGATGCCCGGAGGCCGCGGCGGGCACGGCTCCGGCGGATTGCGCCGGATCGACCGGCTGTTCGGAGGCGGCGTCCAGATCCTCGCTGCCGGTGGCACCGACGGCCCGCAAGGCAGCCCACTGCCGGATGGCACCGACTTCCTCTGCCTGCGTGATGGCCAACGGAATCATGTTGGAGACGGCCCGCTGCAGGTCGTCCAGGCGGATTGGGCGGTCTTCGGCGTAGGCGTCGAACAGTGCGGCGACGACAGCCTGTTCGATTTCTGCGCCGGAATAGTTTTCCGAGGCAGCGGTGAGGAGCTCGACGGCGGCCTGATCGTTGGCGACGGCGCCCAGCTGGTTGGCGGCGGTGCTCTTGCCGGCCATCTGGATCTGCCAAATTGCCCGGCGTTCGGCGTCGCTGGGCAGATCGACGAAAAAGATCTCGTCGAAACGGCCCTTGCGCATGAACTCCGGGGGCAGCCGGTCGATGTTGTTGGCGGTGGCGACCACAAAGACCGGATGGCGCTTCTCCTGCATCCAGGTGAGGAACGAGGCGAAGACGCGTGCGGAGGTTCCCGAATCCCCCTCGCCGCTGGTGCCGGAAAAACCCTTCTCGATTTCGTCGATCCACAGGATCGCAGGCGAGATGGCCTCGGCGGTGGCGATGGCGTTGCGCATGTTCTGTTCGCTGGATCCGACCAGGCCGGAGAACACCCGGCCGATGTCCATCCGCAGCAGCGGCAGCCCCCAGGCCGACGCCATTGCCTTGGCCGTCAGGGACTTGCCGCAGCCGGGCACGCCGGTAATCAGCACGCCCTTGGGCGCGGGCAGGCCAAAGTCGGCAGCGGCATCCAGCCAGGACCCCTGGCGCTTGGCCAGCCACCGCTTAAGGTTGTTCAGCCCGCCCACTTCGTCCAGGCTGATGTTCACGTCCACATAGTCCAGCAGTCCGGACTTGCGGATGGTCTGGCGCTTCTCGTCCAGCACCACTTGGACGTCGTGCGCGGTCAGTTCGCCGTCGTCGACCATGGCGCGCGCGAAGGCGTTCTCGGCTTCGGCCATGGTCAGGCCGAGCGCCGCCTGGACCATGTTCTCCTGGTCGGCTTCGCTCAGCGTGACCTTGATCCGTCCGCCGTCGGAATTCTGGCTGATCATGTGCGCCAGCATGGCCTTAATCTCGTCATGGCTGGGCAGCGGAAAGTCGACCAGCGTGACGGCCTTGTCCAGCTCGGGCGGAATGCGCAGCACCGGGGCGACGATGATCAGCACCCGTCCGGTGCTGCCTTGCCGGAAGGCGGCAGAGACCTCGCGGACTTTCCGGACCACCTCGGGGTCCGCTGGGCGCTGGTCGGTGCCGAAGTAGGCGTGCAGGTCGAAGAAGATGAAGACGCCGGGATCGTGCGCGCCGAGCACCCGGTCCAGGGCGCGTGCCGGGGCCGTGGTGTTGGACTGCTGGCCGTCGCTGGGGGAGAGGAGCCCGCTGCTGGCGTTCCACGTCCAGACGGGGCGCGGCGTGCGCAGCGCGGCGGCGCACTTAAGCACCTCGGCGTGCACGCGTGCTTCTTCATGGCTTTCGACGTACAGCACGGGGATGCGGGCCTTGAACGCTTGGTCAAGCGTTTCAGCAAAAGACATGGGTCTCTCCCCTTAAGGAACAGAATCGGGATCTGGCTCTACTTTAGGCATAGTTGGAGGCGCCTGAGCGCTTTGGCCGCGGTTCGTTGCGGTCCTCAGCGGCCGACGTCCAAACTCCAGCGGCCCTCGCTGGTGTCCACTAGGAAATACGTCACCGGGTACGGCTGCCAGGAGAACCTTGTGGTGCTGCTGCCGATCTTGTTGACCACCAGGTTCCGACGTGACTCCTGCCAGGTGTAGACGGCGATGTTGGCCTCACCGGTGTAGGTGAATTCGGCCAGTACCTCGTCGCCTTCATAGCGCACCAGGGCAGGGCCGGATCCGGCGACCGTACCGTCTTCCGGTTCGGCGTAGGCGACCGGGCGGACCTCAAGCTGCCAGTCGCCGTCCGCCTCGACATGCAGCTTGAATTCTTCCCGCGCGGTGGCCAAGAGCCATGCTGAGGGTTCGTTCCGGTCGCCGGAGTTGAAGAGGAAGTGGATCGGCCAGTCGGGGTTCTCCGGGTCGTCCACCGCTACGCTGGCGTCGGTGCCGCTGTCGATGACGATTTCGAACGGACCGTCGTAGCCGGCCGGCCGCTGGTAGCCGATGACCGCGTTGCGGGAACCTGCATAGCTGCCGGGACCGCCGGATTCCGTCAGGGTTCCCTCCTCGGCCGCCGTCGAAGCCGTACCGGTCGCTGCCCCGATGCCGGGTGCCGGATCCGCACCGGTCCCTGCCGCGGGTTCGGCCGCCGGACCGGGGTCGCCACCCGTGGCCGCGGCGGCGGTGAAAAGGTGCGGCAGCAGCCGGGGGACGGCGAAGCCGAGGGCACCGCACAGAACCAGGAGACCCAGCAGCCAGACCGCGAGCGAAAAACGGCCGATCCGCAGTGCCGCGTCCTCAGTCATCGGTGCTGACATGTTGTGCTGTTCTCCTTTGCGTGTCCCCATGAGGTTACCCACACCGCGGATCCGCTTCACACTCGGTGGCGGGCAAAAGCCCGACGCTAGACTTGGACCATCCCCGAATCCATTCTTCCTTGGAGATTTGTGTGAGCCTGAAGCAGCTTGACCGTGTTCCCATCCGCCGCGCGTTGATCTCGGTGTACGACAAGACCGGGCTGGAGGAGCTGGCGCAGGGCCTGCACGCCGCCGGGGTCGGCATAGTGTCCACCGGCTCGACGGCGAAGAAGATTGCCGCAGCGGGCGTTCCGGTCACCGAGGTCTCCGAGGTCACCGGCTTCCCCGAATGCCTGGACGGCCGGGTCAAGACCCTGCACCCGCGCGTGCACGCCGGCATCCTGGCCGACCGCCGGCTGGACGACCACGTCCGGCAGCTCCAGGAGCTCGACGTCGAGCCGTTCGACCTGGTGGTGGTCAACCTCTACCCGTTCGTGCAGACCGTGAAGTCCGGTGCCAGCCAGGACGACGTCGTCGAACAGATCGACATCGGCGGACCCTCGATGGTGCGGGCCGCCGCGAAGAACCACCCGTCCGTGGCGGTCGTGGTGGATCCCGCCAAGTACGGGGACGTGGTGGAGGCGGCTAACTCCGGCGGATTCGACCTGAAGACCCGCCGCCGGCTGGCGTCCTTGGCCTTCGCCCACACGGCAGCCTATGACACCGCCGTGGCCAAATGGACCGCGGAGCAGTTCGGCGACGACGCCGAAACCGTCGAGGCGGCGCCGAAGTTCCCGCCGTACGCCGGCCTTGCACTGGAGCGCTCCGAGTCGCTGCGCTACGGCGAGAACCCGCACCAGGCCGCTGCGCTGTATGCGGAAACCGGCGCCGAGCCGGGCATCGCGCAGGCCGAGCAGTTGCACGGCAAGGCCATGAGCTTCAACAATTACGTCGACGCCGACGCCGCCGTGCGCGCGGCCTTCGACTTCGCCGAGCCGGCCGTCGCGGTGGTCAAGCACGCGAATCCCTGCGGCATCGCCGTCGCCTCCCCGGGCGCCGCCGATCCGATCGCGGATGCGCATGCGAAGGCCCATGCGACCGACCCCGTGTCCGCGTTCGGCGGCGTCATTGCCGCGAACCGAACGGTGACCGCCGGCATGGCCAATACCGTCAAGGACATCTTCACCGAGGTGGTTGTCGCGCCGGGCTTCGAACCGGAGGCCGTCGAGATCCTGTCGAAGAAGAAGAACATCCGGCTGCTGGTCCTGCCTGACGGCTTTGCCCGGGACACGGTCGAGTACAAGCAGGTCTCCGGCGGCATGCTGCTGCAGGCCTCGGACCGGATAGACGCCGATGGCGACGACCCGGCGAACTGGACGCTGGCCGCCGGCGAGGCCGCCGACGAGGCGACCTTGGCGGATCTGGCCTTCGCTTGGCGTGCTGTGCGGGCGGCGAAGTCCAACGCCATCCTGGTCGCGGCCAACCGCGCCGCGGTGGGCATCGGCATGGGCCAGGTCAACCGGCTGGATTCCTGCCGCCTGGCCGTAGAGCGGGCCAATACGCTCGGGGTGGCGGTCGACGGCGGGGCCGACGCGGCCGGGGGAGCGGCCAATGTGCAGGGCGCCGGGGCGCCCGAGCGCGCCCGCGGCGCGGTGGCGGCATCGGACGCGTTCTTTCCGTTCGCCGACGGCCTGCAGATCCTTATCGACGCCGGCGTCCGCGCGGTAGTACAGCCCGGCGGTTCAGTCCGGGATGAAGAAGTAGTGGCAGCGGCCGACGCTGCCGGCATCACCATGTACTTCACCGGAGCGCGCCACTTCTTCCACTGACAGCTCCTCACGCTGGGCGCGGAGGCGCATCAACGGCGAAATCCTTGCCAGCAGGGTGCCGGGCACATAGGTTCAAGGGAACCGGTGCGCCCGGCACCGTGGGTTAAAGGAGGCAGCCATGCTGGCGATGCAGGTTACCCCGGCTGCGGAAACGGCCGATATCTGGCTGGGCGGGGTGATCGTTGCGGTCATCGTGGCCGGTGCAGTGGCGTACTTTGTAGCGTCCCGGCTCCGCAAGACCCGGTCCTATGAAGCCGCCGAACGGCATGCTGCGGCCCGCGAAGCCGAGGCGGCCCGGCCCGGCGGAGGCCTGAAGGACACGCACCTGGAACAGGGCAACGCGGCCCATCGCTCGCAGGTTTTCGGCCCGGGTACCGGCCTCTAGGTCGCGCCAACCAATGCAGCGCGGGCGTCTTCAACCGGCGCCCTGCGGCCCTCCTCGGGTAAATTGGAGGAGTTGAGTAACCAAAGAGACCCACTTTTGCAGGGAGACGCCTCACCCATGGCCAAGATTATCTATACCCACACCGACGAAGCGCCGATGCTGGCCACCTATTCGTTCTTGCCGATCGTTGAGGCCTACGCCTCCACGGCCGGTGTGGAAGTGGAGACCCGCGACATCTCGCTCGCTGGCCGTATTATCGCCGTCTTCGGCGACTACCTCACCCCTGAGCAGCGCATCGGCGACGCCTTGGCCGAGCTGGGCGAACTGGCCAAGCAGCCGGAAGCCAACATCATCAAGCTGCCGAACATCAGCGCCTCCGTGCCGCAGCTGAAGGCTGCCATCAAGGAGCTGCAGGGCCACGGCTACGCACTGCCGGACTACCCGGACGATCCGTCCTCCGACGAGGAGAAGGACATCCGCGCCCGCTATGACAAGATCAAGGGCTCCGCGGTCAACCCGGTGCTGCGCGAGGGCAACTCGGACCGCCGCGCGCCCCTGTCGGTGAAGAACTACGCGCGCCAGAACCCGCACAGCATGGGCGCCTGGACCGCCGACTCCAAGACGAACGTGGCCACCATGGGCGCCGACGACTTCCGCTCCAACGAGAAGTCGGTGGTCATGCCGGCCGACGACAAGATCAAGATCCAGCTGGTGGCCGAGGACGGTACCGTCACGGTCCTGAAGGACGCCTTCCCGGTGCAGGCCGGCGAGGTCATCGACGGCACCGTCATGCGCGCCGCCGCCCTGGACGAATTCCTGGCCGACCAAGTGGCACGCGCCAAGGAAGAAGGCGTGCTCTTCTCCGCGCACCTGAAGGCCACCATGATGAAGGTCTCCGACCCGATCATCTTCGGCCACGTGGTCAAGGCCTACTTCTCCGAGCTGTTCGCTGCCTACGGCGACAAGCTGGCCGCTGCCGGCCTCAGCCCGAACAACGGCCTGGCCGCCATCCTGAACGGACTGGCGGCGCTGGACGCCGAAGACCGCAAGGGAGTCCAGGAGCTGATCGACAAGGGCCTGGACGAGGGTCCGGCCATCGCCATGGTGGACTCCGACAAGGGCATTACCAACCTCCACGTCCCCTCCGACGTGATCGTGGACGCCTCGATGCCGGCCATGATCCGCACCTCCGGCCACATGTGGGGACCGGACGGCCAGGAAGCGGACACGCTGGCAGTGCTGCCGGATAGCTCCTACGCCGGGATCTACCAGGTGGTCATCGACGACTGCCGCGCCAACGGCGCCTACGACCCGACCACCATGGGCACCGTCCCCAACGTTGGCCTGATGGCCCAGGCGGCGGAAGAATACGGCAGCCACGACAAGACGTTCGAGATCCAGACCGCCGGCACCGTGCAGGTGGTGGACGGAGCCGGCAGCGTGCTGATCGAGCACCAAGTGTTCCCGAACGATATCTGGCGCGCCTGCCAGACCAAGGACCTGCCGATCCGCGATTGGGTGAAGCTGGCCGTGACCCGCGCCCGCGCCAGCCAGACCCCGGCCGTGTTCTGGCTGGACGAAACCCGCGCCCACGACGCCAACCTGATCGCCAAGGTGAACGAGTACCTCAAGGACCACGACACCGAAGGCCTGCAGATCGAGATCATGGCCCCGGAGAAGGCCACCGCCTTCACCCTGGAGCGCCTCCGCAAGGGCGAGGACACCATCTCGGTGACCGGCAACGTGCTCCGCGACTACCTGACGGACCTGTTCCCGATCCTGGAGCTCGGCACCAGCGCCAAGATGCTCTCGATCGTCCCGCTGATCAACGGCGGCGGCCTGTTCGAGACCGGTGCCGGCGGCTCCGCTCCGAAGCACGTCCAGCAGCTGCTGGCCGAGAACCACCTGCGCTGGGATTCCCTCGGCGAGTTCCTGGCCCTGGCCGTGTCCTTCGAACACCTGGCCACCAGCACGGGCAACGCCCGCGCGCAGATCCTGGCCGACACGCTGGACGCCGCCACGGGCACGTTCCTGCTGGAAAACAAGTCGCCCAAGCGCAAGGCAGGCGAGTTGGACAACCGCGGCAGCCACTTCTATCTGGCCCTGTACTGGGCGCAGGAACTGGCCAACCAGCGCGAGGACGCCCAGCTTGCTGCGGCCTTCTCCGGTGTCGCCTCCGAGCTGGCCAAGAACGAAGACGCCATCGTGGGCGAGCTCAACGCCGTGCAGGGGTCCCCGGTCGACCTGCGTGGTTACTACCGGCCGGACGCAGCCAAGGCCGCCGAGGTCATGCGCCCCTCGGCCACGCTGAACCGCGTGGTGGCCACCCTGACCGAAGAGAAGTAGGCGGCGCCGGGCACCCGTCCGGCAGCAGCCACGCCCGGTTATAACGGCGACGGCGGCCGGCGCACCTCCTGCGGGAAGGTGCGCCGGCCGCCGTCGTGCTGTCCGGGCCAGTCCGCTGCTGTCCCGGTCAGTCCGTCACCTGCACTGCCCGGTCGGCGGCATAGCTGACGCCCAGCTGGGCGCGGACCCCGTCGAACAGCCGCATGGTGTCCACGGTTTCCGCCCACGGCATGGTGGGACTCTGCTGCAGGCCGGACTGGACGCAGCGGGTGACTTCGCGCAGCTCAAAGACGTAGCCGTGGCCAATTTTGGGAAACGTTTCCACCCGGAGCTCGCCCAGATGCGGTGCGACCGCCAACTCGGTGGGATGGTGCAGCGGCGCGTTGCTCCTCAGCCAGCCGCCGGTGCAGGCCACGGTGGCCGTGCGCGGTGACGCGGCCTGCAGGGAACACGCCAGCTGCGCCTGGGCGCCCGAGCCATAGCTGAGCGTCATGGCGTTCTGGGCGTCCACGCCGTCGTCGTTGACGAAGCCAGTGGCCGAGACCGTCTGCGGGAAGCCCAGCGCCCCGAGCGCCCAGGTCAGGGGATAGACGGCCAGATCCAACAGGGCACCACCGCCGGCCGCCGGATTCCAAAGCCGGGCGGCCGGATCGTAGAGGGCCGGGAATCCCACGTCAGCCTGCACCCAGCGGGCCTCGCCGAGCTCGCCGGACGCGAGAATCTCCCACGCACGGTTGATGATCGGCAAAAAGCGCGTCCAGACCGCCTCCATCAGGAACAGCCCCCGCGCGGCCGCCAGTTCCGTCAGCTCCAGGGCTTCCCGGGCGTTGATGGTCAGGGATTTTTCGCACAGCACATGCTTGCCGGCCCGCAGCGCCCGTCCCGCGATCTCGAAGTGCTGGCCGTGCGGGGTGGCCACGTAGACCACGTCCACGTCCGGATCGGCGAAAAGCTGGTCGTAGCCCTTGCCGGCATCGCCGTCGAAATAGGCGGTGGCGAAGCCGAAACGCCGCTGGAAGGCCACCGCATTGGCCTGGTTGCGGGAACTGACCGCCTGCAGCACGGCATCCTCCAGCCGGGCGATGTCCTCGGTCACGCGGGTGGCGACGGCCCCGGTGGAAACCACGCCCCAGCGCAGCGTCCGCCCGGTGGCTTCGAGCGGATCCGGCGCGCCGGGCCGGGCGCAGGGCGGGGTCACGATCCACGGCAGTTGGGCCATGGCTCCATCTTGGCCGCCGGCGGCCGGAACGTCCATGGGAACCGATTGTCCTTTGTCTCATCCCTCCCGCATGGGTCCGGCGGCCCTACCGGCGCGGACCTATCAATGGTACAAAGTAAGCAGGCTCAGTAATTTCGCCACAACGAGGAGGAGCCCGCACCATGGATACAGGCATGATCGTCGGAATCATCATCGCAATAGTTGTACTCCTGATCATCATCGGAGTCATTGTCTTCTTTGCGCAGAAGCGGAACACCAAGCGGAAGTTCGAGAAGCAGGAAGAGAACCGCAGGGAGGCAGCGGAGTTGCGGCAAGGAGCGCAGGTGTCCTCGGTGGAGGCGCGGGAGCGCCAGGCGGACGCCACCCAGGCGCAGGCCGAGGCCCAGCGGGCGGACGTCGAAGCCGAGCGGGCCAAGATCGAAGCCGACCGCCTTCGCCAGGCTGCCGACCGGCGGCAGGCCGACGCGCAGGGAATCCAGCAGGAGAGCGAAGAGCAGCTGCGCCGCGCCGATGACCTGGACCCGGACGTCAACACCAAGGACCGGGACTCCCGGAAGGACCGCAAGCACGACGGCGGTGCCCACCGCGGCGACTCCGTCCCCGACCGCGGTTCGGACACTGCTTCGTACGGCGACGAGGGCGGCCGGCACGCCGATGACGCCCGGAATGACGGCGCACGGACTGCCGACGAAACCCGCCGCGGCGAGGGCGGCAGCCACAACATCTAAACGGACTACAACAGCGGCGCCCGCTTCCCCTCTGGGAAGCGGGCGCCGCTGTTGTAGGGGAGCCGGGTCAGCCCTTGACCGAACCGCTCATGAGGCCGCCGACGAAGTACTTGCCCAGGATGATGTAGACCAGCAGCGTGGGCAGCGAGGCGATCAGTGCGCCGGCCATCGACGCGGCGTAATCGGTCAGCTGTCCGCCGGCGAGGAAGCTCAGCGCGATGGTGACCGGGCCGTTGGAGCCGGAGGAGAAGAACGCCGCGAAGAGGTAGTCGTTCCATGCCGACGTGAACTGCCAGATGAGCACCACCACGAAGCCCGGGGCGGAGACCGGCAGGATCACCGAGGCGTAGGTGCGCAGCAGGCCGGCTCCGTCCATGCGCGCCGCTTCGATCAGCTCGGCCGGCACGGATTCGTAGTAGTTGCGGAAGATCAGCGTGCAGATGGGCAGGCCGTAGACGATGTGCAGGACCAGCAGCGAGGGGATGCCGTTGGGCACCTCGAGACCCTGCATCAGCTGGGTCAGCGGGATCATCACGGCCTGGTACGGGATGAACATGCCGAACAGGATGAGGGTGAAGACCACGTTGGCGTAGGGGAAGCGCCAGCGGGAGAGCACGAACCCGTTCATCGATCCGAGCAGGGCGGAGATGATCGAGGCCGGGATCACCATGGCGAAGGTGCGGCCCAGCGCCGGGCCCAGGGTGTCCCACGCCTTGGCCCAACCCGCGGTTTCCCACGTCGTCGGGAAGAGCCACGCGGTGGAGGGATCGGCGTCGGCCGGGCCTTTGAAGCTGGTAATGAACAGGACGTAGGCCGGAATCAGCACCACGATCACGAACAACAACAGGATGGCGTACTTGAGCGTGCGGTTCATCTTCTGCCGGCCGGTGCGGGGAGCCGCGGGCCGGGGTCGGGCAACCTCGACGGGCGGCGGCACGGTTGCAGTGGCCATCAGCGCTTCTCCTGCCGTGAGGTGTAGACGAGGTACGGGACGACCACAAGCGCGACCAGCACCAGCATGATGGTGCCGATGGCGGCCGAGTCGGCGTAGTCGCTGCCGATGTACTTGACCCACATCATGGTCGCCGGGACCTGGATGTCGTAGGTATTGGCGTCGGGAACGATCGCCCGGATCAGGTCGAACAGCTTCAAGGACATGTGGCCGATGATGATGACCGCCGAGAGCATCACCGGGCTCAGCTGCGGAAAGATCACGTGACGGTAGAGCTTCCATTCGCTGCAGCCGTCGATCCGCGCGGCTTCGCGCAGTTCTTCCGGGATGCCGCGGAATCCGGCCAGGAACAGCGCCATCACGTAGCCGGAGAGCTGCCAGATGGCCGGCACGGCGATGGCGGCAATGCCCCAGTTGGGATCGGACCACCAGCTGTTCTGCAGGAAGCCGAGCCCCACGCTGTCCAGCAACCGGTTCAGGCCGGTGGCACGATCACCGCCGGACTCGTTGGTCTGCAGGCTCGAGAGCAGCCAGCGCCAGACCACGCCCGAGGCGATGAAGGACACCGCCATCGGGAAGAGGTAGACCGAGCGGAACAGCCCCTCGCCGGCGCCGGGCCGCTCCAGTATCCAGGCCCAGAGGAAGCCGAAGATCAGCGTGCCGGCCAGGAACACCACCGTCAGCAGAAGCAGGTTGCGCAGTGCGTGCTGGAAATCTGCGTCCCCGAACAGCCGGAGGTAGTTCTCCACGCCGACGAATTCAGACGACGGTCGGGCCGTGTGCTGGTTAGTCATCGAGATGCGGACGTTTTCCGCGATCAACGCATAGACGAAGACTGCCAGCAGGATGAGGGTCGGGGCGATCAGAACCAATCCCGGTCCCCAGGTCTTCACTTTCTTGAACATGGACTTCTCCTTGTGCCGCCGTGCACGCCGGTGTGACATGGAAGGGCGGGCGCGGTGGTGGTGCCGCGCCCGCCCTTCCGGGCGTCCCGGGCTTACTGCATGAACTTCTCGGCGATGGACGCCAAGGATTCCTGCAGGGCAGCCACGTCCTGCGGGCCGCCGAACTTGCTGACGGCGGTGCTCAGTTCGTTCAGCCAGGCCACCGGGACGGCGGCACCGTGGGCCAGCGAGGACACGATGGTGTCGGACGAGAAGTCCTCGATGGCGCTCTGCTGGTATTCGCCGAACTCGTCGGACGGCACGTCGGTGCGGGCCGGGATGGAACCCTTCGCCGCGTTGAATGCCTGCTGGCCCTCAACGCTGGAGATGGTGGTCAGCCAGGCCTCGGAACCGGCCGGGTTGGGAGCACCCTTGGGCAGCGTGAACGAATCGGCCAGGAAGTCGAAGATGCCGTCGGTGCCCGGGGTGGGGAAGTAGACGTAGTCCTCACCGGGCTTCTTGCCGTCCTGCGCGAACTTGGCTTCCGCCCAGTCGCCCATCACGTTGTAGGCTGCGGCGCCGTCCTCCACCAGCTGGGTGGCCGGACCCCAGTCGCTGAGGGTGTCCCGGTCGGAGTTGGTGTAGCTGAGGGTCTTCTTGTAGTTCTCGATGGCTTCGGTCACGTCGGGGCCGGACCAGTCGGTGGTGCCGTCCCAGAGCCCGTTGTAGCCCTCGGCGCCGAGGGTGGCGAGCAGGATGTTCTCGAACAGCTGTACCTGGGTCCAGGTGCCGGCCACGGCCAGCGGGGTCTTCCCCGTCTCCTTGATCTTGTCCATGTCCGCAAACCAGGCGTCGAGATCGGCCGGCGGACTGTTCGGATCCAGGCCGGCTTCCTCCAGCACGTCCACGTTGGCCCACACCACGTTGGCCCGATGGATATTCGACGGGACGGAGTAGATCTTGCCCTCGACGGTCAGCCGGTCCAGCAGGTCCTGGGGGAACGCCTCGTTGAGCTGCGCGTCCTCGTAGAAGGAGGTGAGGTCCTCGAGCTGGTCGGCGGCGATGTAGTCCTGCAGCTCGGCTCCGGCATGCGCCTGGAACGAGTCCGGCGGATTGCCCGACTTCAGGTTGGCCGCCAGCACGCTCTTGGCCTGGCTGCCGGCGCCGCCGGCGACGGCTAGGTTGTCGAACTTCAGCTCCGGATACTGTTCGGTGAAGATCTCCACCAGCGCATCCAGCCCGACCTTCTCGGAACCGTCCGCCCACCAGGTGAAGACTCCTACCGACCCCGACGCTTCCTCAGGGTTGGCTTCGTCCACCGCGCTTCCGCCGCCGCACGCGGACAGGAGCAATCCCGCGGCCGCAACGCCGGCGAGCAAAGATTTGCGTCGCATAAACGCCTCCATCAATCAGCAGTCATGGCCACGGGGTCGGCAAGACCCTCACACGGATGTGTGGCTTAGTACGGAAGTTAACTCCGTCACACCGCTTGTCGTCAAGAGTTGAACACAAAGACGCTCCCCGGAGCAGCCCCGGCGGTGCTCAGGCGACGGGAAGCTCGGCCTGTTGAAGCACCAGCGTCGCGGCGCCCAACGCCTCCGCTCGACTGCCCAAGGTGGACATCGCCAGGTCCGTGGATTCGCCCACGACCGGCACCGCATGGCGCAGCAGCCCGCGACGTACCGGGTCCAGAAGGATGCCGCCGAGGCCCGTCAGCGGGCCGCCGACCACGATGACTTCGGGATTGAGCAGGTTGCAGACGTTGGCGAGGGCACGTCCCACCGCCAGGCCGGCATCATCGATCACGCGCAAGACGGCCGGGTCACCCTCCAAGGCGATCCGGACGATGTCCTCGGTTCCGATCGCCTCGCCACGGCCGCGGCTCAGCAGGTCGATCATGGTGGAGGTGGAGGCGACCGTCTCCAGGCACCCGCGATTGCCGCAGCGGCAGATGATGCCATGCTCGGCGACTGTTGCATGTCCGACCTCGCCCGTGACGCCGACATGGCCGTAATAGAGTTTGCCGTTGAGGACCAGGCCGGCCCCGATGCCGGATCCGATCTTCAGGAAGACCAGGTTCTGGGCGTGCTGGTAGGGGCCCCAGCTGACTTGCGCCAGCGCGCCCAAATTCGCGTCGTTGTCCACGAAGACGTCGGTGCCGAACCTGTCCTGCAACCGGTCCAGCAGATTGATGCCCACCCATTCGGGCAGGATCGCACCGTGGATGACGGTGCCGGTCCTCCGGTCGATCGGACCGGGTATGCCGGCGCCCACGCCTATCACGGCCCGTGGGGAAACTGAGTTTTCATCCAACAACCGCTGCGCCAAGCGGGCGGCGGTGTCGATGCCCTGCTCGGCTCCGTGGCCGAGCGGTAATTCGACGGCACCTTCGGCGAGCACCAGGTGGTCGAGGCTGACCAGTACCACGTGCACATGCCGGCGGCCGAAATCCACTCCGACGGCAACGGCGCCTCGGCCGTCGATCATGACCGACAGGGCGCGGCGGCCGGAACTCGTGGTCGGCGCGGTGGTGACCAGTCCGTCGTCGGCCATGGCCTTGACGATGTTGGAGACCGTGGCGGTGGACAGCCCCGTCTGCCGGGACAGCTCGGCCTGCGTGAGCGGGCCGCGGGACATCAGCGCCTGCAGGACCCGTTGGCTGTTCCGCCGCCGCAAGGCGCTCTGGGACCCCGGCCGGTTCTGGGCACCGCGCGGCACGGGGCGCAGCGGGGCCTTGAGGGTGGACGGCGGATCGGCTGGCATACAAAAAGCGTGCGGCAGCGCCGAGTTGTAGTCAAGAAGTTAACGCAAACTTCCACAATGCGACGTTCCGGGGTCGGCGCGGGTGCATGGATCCGTGCCGCCGTCGCGAACGTAGATTGGGCGCACCCCGGCCGGGATCGGCTGCGCCGCGGCCGCGGCACCCACCGCGGCCGGCTACGCCTCGGCTGCGTCGTCGATCGCGTCGCGGTGCAAGGCGGCGAGTTCCACGTAGCGGGCGGCATTGTCCAGCACCGACTGGTACTCGTCCTCGCTCAGCTCGCGGCGGACCTTGGCGGGGACACCGGCGACGAGCGAACGCGGGGGAATGCGCGTGCCCTCGAGAACGACGGCGCCGGCTGCCACCAGCGAACCTTCACCGACCACCGCACCGTTCATGATCGTGGCGCTCATGCCGATCAGGCAGTTGTCCTCGACCGTGCACCCGTGAATCACGGCGGCGTGGCCGACGCTGACGCCGGCACCAACGGTGCAGGGGAAGCCCGGGTCTGCGTGCAGGACCACGTTGTCCTGCAGGTTGCTGCGCTCGCCGACGCGGATGGGAGCGGTGTCGCCGCGGACGCTGACGCCGTAGAAGGCGCTGGAGTCGGCTGCCAGCGCGACGTCGCCGCTGAGCGTCGCCGTGGGGGCGACGAAGGCGGACGGATCGACGGCCGGCAGCATGCCGGAGATGGTGATGATGTGGGCCATCCCATCAGCCTAACCACACCGCACGTGCTGCAGGAGCTTCGTGACGGACGTGCCGCCGCGGATCCGGCCGGTCACGGTTTGGTCAGGATGAAGAACTGGTAGTGCCGGCCGAACTCGGGCCGCTCCCACGTGGTGAAACCGGAGATCAGGCCGTGCTCGGCGAAGAGCCGGCGGACGGTTGCGTCGCTGCGGCGGCTGTAGAAGCGGTGCGGTTCGAAGTCGTCGTCGGCAACGATGCCCTCCTCGTCGTCGCCGGACCAGAGTCCGACCGCCAGCGGAGCGCCTGAGACGAGCACCCGCATGGTCTCGGCGAGAACATCCGGCAGGTCCTGGTCGGGTATGTGCAGCAGTGTGCTCATGGTCCAGCCGGCCGAAAACGTTCCCCCGGCAAACGGCAACTCCCGGGCCGAACCGACCACCGCCTCCAGGTGCTTCGCCCGGGCCAGCCGGACGTTTTCCTCGGAGATATCGACGCCGGTGTAATGGATGCCCGCGGCCTTGAAGGCGAGCCCGTCCTCGCCGGTGCCGCAGCCGATCTCCAACACGCTGTGCCGCCGGGCGGCGACCAGGGAGGCAATGAATTCCTGCCGGGCTGCGTCCCTGTGGGAATCCCTCCCGCGACGGTCGCGGTCGGGCGCCTGCCGGTCGTAAAACGCCCTCAGCTCAGGCTCATGGTTGCCCATCCGACGAGAGTACGCCTTGAGCCGGGCGGGGCACAGGGGCGGCCACTCCGCCGACGGGATGGACGACGGGCCGGGCGTGCGGCGCAGCCGAGCGGCGCCGGCGAGGGGAAGGCGGGCCGGGAGGCGGGCCGGGACTGGTTGAAGGCGACGGTCGACGGGTCGACGACCGGCATCGACTAGTTGAAGGCGACGTCCGGCGAGCGGACGACGGGCATCCGACTAGTTGAAGACGACGGTGCGGGTGCCGTCGAGCAGCACGCGGTGTTCGGCGTGCCACTGCACGGCGCGGGCCAGGGTGCGCGCCTCCCCATCGCGACCCAGCGCCACGAACTGCTCGGCGGTGTGGGCGTGGCGGACCGGAATGACTTCCTGGTCGATGATCGGGCCCTCATCCAGGTCCCCGGTGACGTAGTGCGCCGTGGCGCCGATCAGCTTCACGCCGCGGGCATGCGCCTGGTGGTACGGCCTGGCGCCCTTGAAGCTGGGCAGGAACGAGTGGTGGATGTTAATGGCCTTGCCGGCCAGTTCGGTGCAGAGTTCGTTGCTGAGCACCTGCATGTAGCGGGCCAGTACCACCAGTTCCACGTCGTGCTGCGCGGCCAGGTCCAGCAGGGCTCGTTCGGCCTGCGGTTTGGTGTCCGGGGTGACGGGGATGTGGTGGAAGGGGATGCCGTAGAACGCGGCAAGGTCGGCCAGGTCCTGGTGGTTGGAGACGATGGCGGGGATCTCGACCGGCAGCGTGCCAGAGCGCTGCAGGAACAGCAGGTGGTTCAGGCAGTGCGCCGACTTCGAGGCCATCAGCAGCGTGCGCATCTTCACGCCGTCGCGGCGCAGCTTCCAGTCCATGCCGAACTCCTGCGCGACCGGCTGCAACCGGTCGTGGAGTTCGGTGTAGGACTGGTCGGTGGCGACGGCCACCCGCATGAAGAACCGGCCGGACTGCGGGCTGCCGTACTGCTGCGAGTCGGTGATGTTTCCGCCGGCCCCGGCCAGCGCGCCGGCGACGGCATGCACAATGCCGGGGCGGTCCGGGCAGGAGAGAATCAGGGTGTAGGCGGTGGCGGCGGGAGCTTCAGTCACGAGTCCTAGGGTACCGGCTGGGGTTCGGCTTCTGCGGCAAGGTACTTGACCGCGGCCACGGCGGCGGCCCGGCCGGCGCGGGTGGCCCCGACCGTGGACGCTGATGCGCCGTAGCCGACCAGGAACAGGCGCGGCTCCTTCACGACCGAGACGCCGTCCTCACCCATCATGATCCCGCCGCCCGGTTCACGCAGCCGCAGCGGCACTAGGTGGTCCAGCGATGGCCGGAATCCGGTGGCCCAGAGAATGACGTCCACGTCTTCGGCCGAGCCGTCAACGAATTCGACGCCGTGCTCCGTGATGCGGGCCAGCTTTCCGCGCGAGACGAGCACGCCGTCGTCGATGCCCTTCCGGTACGTCTCGGTCAGCGGCAGCCCCGTGGCGGCGACCACGCTGAGGGTCGGCAGACCCGCGCGGGTGCGCTCGCTGACCCGGCGCTCCACGTCGACGCCCCATTCCATGTCGAAGGGGGCCGCGGTGAAGTCGGGGTCGCGGCGGGTGGACCAGACCGTGTCCGCGCCGGCCGCATCAAGCTGGAGCAGGAACTGCAGCGCGGACGTCCCGCCGCCGACCACCAGGACCCGCTGCCCGCGGAATTCGTCGGCGGACCAGAAGTCCCGGGTGTGCAACTGCCGGCCGCGGAACGTCTCCCGGCCCGGGTAGTGCGGCCAGTGCGGCTTGTCCCAGGTGCCGGTGCCGCTGATGACGGTCCGGGCCAACCACTCGCCGCCGGTGTCGCTGCGCACCCGCAGGAAGGCGCCGTCGTCGTCCACCGAAATTACGCGCACGGGGCGGTGCACCGGGAGGTGGAACCGCTGCTCGTAGGCACCGTAATAACGGCGGACGACGGCGGAGGACGGCTCCCGCGGGTCCGGAACCCCGAGCGGCAGGCCGGGAAGGTCGTGCAGGCCGTGCGCGGCGTCGAAGGTCAGCGAGGGCCAGCGGTGGCGCCAGGCGCCGCCCGGGCCGTCGTTGGCGTCGAGGACCACGAAGTCCCGGTCGGGGACCAGTCCGCGGCGGGCCAGCTGGTAGGCGGCGCTCAGCCCGGCCTGGCCTGCGCCGATCACCACCGCCTGCAGCGGCCGTTGCCCGGTGCCGATTGCCTGGTCCGTCACGATGCTCCCTCCGATTGTTGACGCTTCAACATCTGTCCGGTGCAACGATGGCCGGGAGCCGGGTATTCCGCGGCTTGCCGAAGGGGGAGGGTTGCGGGCCGGCAGGAGCGTGGAGCGGGCCCGGCGAGAAGGTGTGGCCTGCCGGTGAGAGCATGGGGCGGGCGGAAGTCGTGGCAACCGGCGGGAGCGCGGGGCGGATCGGCGGGAGCGTGGGGCGGGCCGGTGAGAGCAGGTGGCGGACCGGCGGGAGAGTATCGCGTGCCGGATCCACCCGAATGCCGCGGAGGCGTTTTCTGCGGATCACGATGGGTCTAGGGTGGCAGCAGCGACGACGGAAGGTCCGGGCCATGACGCATCTGGAACGGGAGAAAACCCTGCATGGCGCCGGGCGCGTGCTGCTCGCAGCCGCCCTCCTGGCGGGCCTGGCCGGCTGCACCGGCGAGAGCGGCGGGGAACCGGCCGGGACCGGCGGCGCGGAGCCGGCCGCGACCGGCGGTGGGACCACGCAAGCGCAGGGCGGCGAGGTAGGACAACCCGGGGGAGCGCAGCCTACAGGCGGCATTCCTCAGATCGTGGAGAACGTGCAGCCGTCCGTGGTGACGGTTTTTACCGACAACGGCCTGGGCAGCGGCGTGGTTTATTCCGAAGACGGGCTGATTTTGACCAACGAACATGTGGTCGGCGAGAGCACCAACGTGGAGGTTGGCTTCGCTGACGGGCAACGCAGCCCCGGGGAGGTGCTGGCGACGGATCCTGTGTCCGACCTGGCGTTGGTGCGGACCGAGCGCGACGGGCTCCCGGCCGCCGAATTCAACACCTCGCTGCCGACGATCGGCGAACTTGCCGTGGTGATAGGTTCGCCGCTGGGCTTCGAGAATACTGCCACGGCAGGCATCATCTCCGGCCTGCACCGTTCCATCCCGGGCTCCGCCTCGTCGAGCCTGGCGCTGGTGGACCTGATCCAGACCGACGCGCCGATCAGCCCCGGCAACTCGGGCGGCGCCGTCGTCAATGCGCGGAGCCAGGTGGTGGGCATCAGCGAGGCCTACATCCCGCCGGAGTCGGGCGCGGTGTCGCTCGGTTTCGCCATCCCCGCCGCCACCGCCCGGGAAGTCGCCGAGGAACTGCTGGAAGACGGCACCGCCGACCACGCTTTTATGGGTCTGACTCCCGCCAGCATCACCGCGGCGATCGCCGAGCAGCTTGGAGTGCCCCAGGCGGAGGGCGTCCTGGCACTGTCCGTGGGCGACGGCGGTCCGGCCGACGAGGCCGGAATCCGCGCCGGCGATGTGCTGCTGAGCGTGGACGGCGAGGCGTTGGCGACGGCCGAAGACCTGCTGGCAGCCGTCCGCCAGCATAATCCGGGCGATACGGTCAGCGTGGAAGTGCGGCGCGACGGCGAAACCCGGAGCGTGCAGGTTGCGCTCTCGGACCGGCCGGTGGGGTGACCGGCTGCTAGTATTGGCTCGCCACGACTGGCGTTAGGTGGGACACCACCAGGAAGTGGCAGCAGGACCGGGACCGTTGGCGCCGCTCCTGCATGTACCGACCACGGTTCGCACGCCTGGGACGTGAGGTCACCTTCGGGCCGGAGTGTGTCCGGGGCAGGTCATGCGCCATGCGTGCGGGTGCCTGCAGCCGGTAATCTGGCCTGTAGCAGTGAGATAAGCCCACCACCCAGGAGATTCTCCCTTGACTTCTACGCCCTCCGTGACCGATCTGCCGTTGTCCCAGGTGGATCCTGAAATCGCCGCCGTGATCGACGCCGAACTCGGCCGCCAGCGCGACACCCTCGAAATGATCGCCTCCGAGAACTTCGCGCCGCGTTCGGTGCTTGAAGTCCAGGGCTCGGTCCTGACCAACAAATACGCCGAGGGGTACCCGGGACGCCGCTACTACGGCGGCTGCGAGCACGTAGACGTCGCCGAAAACCTGGCCATCGAGCGGGCCAAGTCGCTTTTCGGCGCGGAATTCGCCAACGTCCAGCCGCACGCGGGCGCCCAGGCCAACGCGGCCGCCCTCTCCGCACTGATCCAGCCGGGCGACAAGATGATGGGCCTGTCCCTGGCGCACGGCGGCCACCTCACGCACGGCATGAAGCTGAACTTCTCCGGCAAGCTCTATCAGGTCGCCGCCTACGAGGTCGACCCGAAGACCTTCCGGGTGGACATGGACAAGGTCCGCGAGCAGGCGCTGGCCGAGCGCCCGAACGTGCTGGTGGCCGGCTGGTCCGCGTACCCCCGGCAGCTGGACTTCGAGGCGTTCCGTTCCATCGCCGACGAGGTCGGAGCCTACCTCTGGACCGACATGGCACACTTCGCCGGGCTGGTCGCCGCCGGCCTGCATCCGAACCCGGTGCCGCACTCGGACATTGTCACCTCCACGGTCCACAAGACCCTCTCCGGCCCGCGCTCCGGCGTGATCCTGGGCAAGGAAGCCTTCGCAAAGAAGGTCAACTCGGCCGTGTTCCCGGGCCAGCAGGGCGGCCCGCTGATGCATGTGGTTGCTGCCAAGGCCGTGGCCTTTAAGATTGCCGCCGGCGAGGAATTCAAGGAGCGCCAGGAGCGCGTGCTTGAAGGCGCCCGGATCCTGGCCGAGCGCCTGGCCGCCGCCGATGTGGCCGAGGCCGGCGTGTCCGTGCTGACCGGCGGCACCGACGTCCACCTGGTCTTGGTCGACCTGCGCAATTCCGAGCTGGACGGCAAGCAGGCCGAAGACCTGCTCCACGAGGCGGGCATCACGGTCAACCGCAACGCCGTGCCGTTCGACCCGCGCCCACCGATGGTCACCTCGGGGTTGCGCATTGGCACCCCGGCGCTGGCCACCCGCGGTTTCGGTGCTGCCGAATTCACCGAGGTCGCAGACATCATCGCCACCGCGCTCAAGGGCGGCGCCGATACTGCCGCCTTGCGGGCCCGCGTGAAGAAGCTCGCCGACGACTTCCCGCTCTACCCCGGCCACGAGGAGTGGTGACATGACCCTCAACTCGACCCCGCCGACCGCCCGCGTTTTGGACGGCACGGCCACCGCGGCGCAGATCAAGACCGAGCTCACGGAACGGGTATCGGCGCTCAAGGCCAGGGGCATCGTGCCCGGCTTGGGTACCGTGCTGGTCGGTGAGGACCCGGGCAGCAAATGGTATGTCGGCGGCAAGCACAAAGACTGCGCCGAAGTGGGCATCGAGTCGATCCGGCGCGACCTGCCTGATTCCGTCTCGCAGGAGGAACTCGAAGCGGTCCTCGATGAGCTCAACGCCGACCCGGCCTGCACCGGTTACATTGTGCAGCTGCCGCTTCCCAAGCACATCGACACCAACCGCATCCTGGAGAAGATCGACCCGGCCAAGGACGCCGACGGCCTGCACCCGATGAACCTGGGCCGGCTGGTGCTCAATGTGGGTGAGCCGCTGGACTCGCCGCTGCCGTGCACCCCGCACGGCTGTGTGGAGCTGCTGCTGCGCCACGACGTCGAGCTGGCGGGCAAACGCGTGCTCGTCGTCGGCCGCGGCGTCACCGTAGGGCGGCCCCTGGGCCTGCTGCTGACCCGCAAGGAGATCAACGCCACCGTGACCCTTGCCCACACCGGGACGGTGGACCTCGCAGCGGAACTGCGTGAGGCCGACGTCGTGATTGCCGCCGCGGGGATGCCGCACATGATCAAGGCATCCGACCTTAAGCCGGGCGCCATCGTGCTCGACGTTGGGGTCAGCCGCGTCGAGGACGAGGACGGCAAGGCCCGGGTGACCGGCGACGTGGAGCCCGAGGCCCGCAACGTGGCCAGCTGGCTCTCGCCCAATCCCGGTGGCGTCGGTCCGATGACGCGTGCCATGCTGTTGGCTAACGTCGTGGGAGCCGCCGAGCGCCAGGCCGGCTGAACCATGCGCTGAGCGTCGAGGGGGCGGTGTCCGGATCCCGGACGCCGCCCTCTCGCTGTTTCCGGCCACCTTGTTTGGTTCCGGCCGGCCTCGTCCGGCCGCGGCCGGGAGGCCTCACGCGCGGCCGGACAGTCAGCGGCCGTCGATACCGGTCCGGCCGCCAATCGGGAGCGGCCACGGAAACCGACCCGGCGGCAACTTCGGCGACAATCGACCGGCGGAAAGTTGCAGCGACACGCCGACGTTCGCTGCAGCTTTTCTCCACTCGATACACCTGTGAATAACTTCCGCCCGGAAATGGGCCGGCTGTAGATAATGTCCGGATGGACCCAGCACGTCGACAGGGACCCGAACAGCGCCTGCCACGGCTGAGGCCGCTCCCGCCACACCTGCGGGCCTCCGCCTTCACGATCGAGGACGGCTTGAAATCGGGGCTGAGCAAGAGCCAGTTGCGTCATCACCGCTTCATTCGGATAAGCCGAGGCATCTGCGCCGTCCAACCGGCAGGCCTCGATCTCGCAGCCCGAGTGCGGCCGTTCACGCGGGTCAGCGATCCCAGCGCTGCCTCACATGACACCGCGGCACGCCTGTGGGGCTTTCCCGAACCTGCTGCCGGCTTCGATCGGCGGTTTCATATCTCGCGCCCAAGCACCGGCGCACGGATGCAACGCTCCGGCGTGGTGGGTCACCGATCCGGGCTCGTTCCGGATGAAGTGGTTTACGTGGATGGACTGCGCATCACGACGCGCACGCGGACATGGCTGGACTTGGCGGAGGCCCTCGATCTGGATGACTTGGTGGTAATAGCCGACTACCTCCTCCGCATTCCGCGGCCGGAGTTCGAAGGGCGCTTGGCTCCATTCACCACCCGGGAGGAACTTCAGGCCATGCTGAGCCGCCACCCGGGCAAGCGGGGGCTGCGCAAGGCTCGTGCAGCCTTGGCTTTGGCCCGGGTCGGAGCGGACTCTCCGCCCGAAACCAGGCTGCGGCTCGCCATGCTGAGCGCGGAATTGCCGGAACCCGAGGTGAACAAGCCGATCAGGGACGACGACGGCGTCATTATGCACAGCCCTGACCTGTCCCTGCCTGAATACCGGATCGCCGTTGAATACGAGGGCGAAGGCCACGGTGAGGCAGAGCAAATCGCGCGAGACATTGAGCGGGCGGAACGGGCCCGGTCAGCAGACTGGGACGAAGTCCGGATCTCCAGACGGCACATGGCCAACGGCGCAGAGCGTGCGATCGAAAAAATCACCGCGGCACTGCAGCGGCGTGGTTGGTCCGCGGAGCAGGCTGCCTGAGTTCACAACAAAGACGAACACGACCGAGGCGGATGTCCTGCCGGAATTGCTCCGGCAGGACACCCGCCTCGGTATTGAGTCAGCTGGCGTTATTCCAGCACAGCCTGTCTGGCTTAGACGCCGACCTTGACTGCGTCATCGGTGGAGACACCGCGGCGCTTATCGAAGATGGTGGCGCCGACTTCCTGCTCGGCCTGGTTGTTGATCGACAGATCGATCCCCGGGCGGTCGCGCAGGATCAGCACGGCGATGATGGAGATGATCGTCATGCCGAACAGGTACGCCGAGACGGAGCTGCTGGTGCCGGTGGAATTGATCAGTGCCTGGGCGATGGTCGGAGCGAACGCGCCGCCGAGAATCGCGCCCAGTGCGTAGGCGATCGAAACACCCGAGTAGCGCACCGAGGCCGGGAAGATCTCGCTGTACCAGGCCGCCTGCGGGCCATAGCTCAGGCCCAGGCCGACGCTGAAGATTGCCAGCGCGAAGTACAGCATGCCCAGCGAGCCGGTGTCGATCAGCCAGAATAGCGGGAAAACCGTCAGCAGCTGGGCGCCGAAACCAATCAGGTAGGTGCGCTTGCGGCCGATCTTGTCGGCCAGGATGCCGGCCAGGGCGGTGAAGATGAACCACATGGCCGAGGCGAACGTGATGGCCAGCAGCACATCGGTGCGCTCCATGCCCACGGCGTCGCTGGTGGCGTAGCTGGGGATGAACCCGCCGGTTGCCATGTAACCGGCGGCGTTGTTGCCGGCGAAGACCAGTGCGGCCAGGATGACCAGCAGCCAGTGCTTGCGGAACAGCTCGACGATGGGGACCTTCTGCTGCTGTTTCTTGTCGGCGATTTCCTTGAACACCGGGGACTCGTCAACCGAGCGGCGAACCATGTAGCCGACGGCGATCAACACGACGCTGAGCAGGAAGGGGACGCGCCAGCCCCATTCAAGGAAGGCCTCGCCGGGGGCGATTACGCCGGTCATCAGAGTCATGACGCCCGAAGCGAGCAGCATGCCCAGCGGAACACCCAGCTGGGGGAAGGAACCTGCGCGGCCGCGGCGGTCACGCGGGGCGTGCTCCACGGCCATCAGGACGGCTCCGCCCCATTCACCGCCGGCGGAGATGCCCTGCAGGATGCGCAGCGAGAGCAGCAGCACCGGGGCCAGGATTCCGGCCGTCTCATAGGTGGGCAGGACACCGATAAGCGTCGTCGCTGCACCCATCATCATCAGCGTGATGACCAGCATGGCGCGGCGGCCGAGCTTGTCGCCGTAGTGGCCGGCCAGGAAGGCGCCCAGCGGCCGGAACAGGAAGCTGATGCCAACGGAGGCGAAGGCAAGGAGCAGCCCGATGGATTCGCCGGCCGGCTCGAAGAACAGGTGCGCGAAGACCAGGCCCGCGGCCGTGGCGTAGATGAAGAAGTCGTACCACTCGATGGTGGTGCCGATGATGGTGGCAAACGCGACGCGACGCTGGTTCGCGGCGGACGATTGCCCGGAAACTGTAGTGCTCATAGTTGTCCTCTTGGGTCGGTCACGTCGAGGAGACCGGCGTGACCAGATGGGTGGAGCTAAGGCGGGCGGGAACGACGAGGCCGGGTTGTGCGGTCCGGGTCGTATGGTTCCGCCACCGGGTCTGCTCAGCAGCCCGGCGATGCCCGCCGGTTGGGATCAGCCACCGTTCGGGGCAGAACGTTGAACGTGAAAACCATTGTGACACGGCTCGCAATCGTCGGTAAACTTCAGATAACCAACGAACTTCTTTGATTGGACTGAAGTATTGTGGTCGATTACACCCTGCGCCAGCTGCAACTCTTCGCGGCCCTCCCGGACCATCCGACGTTGAGCTCGGCGGCCGCCAGCCTGAACATTTCGGAATCCGCGCTTTCGCAGGCCATCACGGCCCTGGAGCGGGCCGCCGGTGAACAGCTCTGCGTGCGGCGAAAGGCCCGCGGCCTCCAACTGACCCCGTCGGGTCAGTTCTTCGCGCAACGGGCGCGCCTGCTGCTGCGCGATGCGGAAGCGCTGATCAACGACCTGTCAGGCGCAGCCGGCGAGCTCAAGGGACCCGTGCGCTTGGGGTGCTTCGCGAGCTTCGCCAGCACCGTCCTGCCCTCCGTGCTCGACCGGCTGCCGGAACAGTACCCCGGCATCAGCGTGGACGTCACGGTCGGTTCCCATAACGAACTGTTGCCCGCGCTGGACGCCGGGTTGCTGGATTTGGCCATGGTCTACGACATGGAGCTCCCGGCCGGTTACAGCCAGCGCGCCATCTATCAGACCGAGCTGCAGGCGGTGCTGCCGCCGGAGCATCCCCTGGCCGCGCAGCCAATGGTGGACCTGGCTGATCTCGCCGCAGAACCCCTGATCATGTACGAGTCGAGTCCGAGCACGGCCAACACGTATCGCGTCTTCGCCGACCGCGGCCTGCGCCCGCACATCGTCGCGTCCATGCCGCAGGTCGTGCTGGTGCAGGCACTGGTCGGCCGGGGAATAGGCTACGCGCTCCTGATGTCGCGGCCCGACGCCCCGGCCGTGACCGTCGAAGGCAGGCCGGTCGCCGTGCGGCCGCTGTCACCGCCCGCTTCGCAGACCACGATGTGTGCGATCTGGCCGGACACCATGGTGCTCAGTCCCCGGGCCGAGGCGGTGCTGGGCCACGCAGTGCAGGCGCTGGGCAGCGGCGGAGACACCTGACCCGCCGCTGCCTGCCGGACCCGGCCGTGGTGCCGGTACAGCTAGAGCGCGGCCGGCTGCAGCTTGGAGTAGGCCTTGAGGTCGAAGCCGGGGTCGGCGGCTTGTTCGGGGGTGAGGGTGGCGCCGGCGGCGAGGAGGCGGCGGGCGGCCATGTGATCGGCGGGCTGGTTGACGGATTCGACGGCGGCGAGGGTGCCGTTGCGGAAGCAGAAGACGGAGAACTTTTCGTCGGCGGGATCGCCGCGGAGCACGACGTCGTCGCCGGGAGCAACCAGGCCAGCGATCTGCAGGCGCAGCGGGCCCTGGTTGGACCAGAACCAGGGCAGATCCGCGTAGCCGCCGGGCTCGGCGCCGAGGATGGCACGGGCGGCATGCCGGGCCTGGTCGGTGGCGTTCTGCACGGATTCGAGCCGGGTGCGGGCGCCGGCGTGGGCGTTGGGGAAGGACGCGCAGTCGCCGATGGCGTAAATGTCCGAGTCGGAGGTGCACAGGGTGGCGTCCACGCTGATGCCGTTGTCCACCTCGAGCCCGCAGGACGAAGCGAGTTCGGTGCGCGGAACGACGCCGACACCGACCAGGACCAGGTCGGCCGGGTAGCGTCCGCCCGTGGTGCTGACCGCCGCGGTGACGTGCCCGTCGTCGTCCCCGTCAAAGGAGGCGATGCCTTCGCCCAGGCGCAGGTCCACGCCGAGGCGCTGATGGGCCGCGGCGAAGAACGCGCTCATCGTGGGGGTCAGGGCACGGCCCATGGGACGGTCGGCGTACTCGAGGACGGTGACGTCCAGCCCGCGGGCGCGCGGCGGCGGCGAACTCCAGGCCGATGAAACCGGCACCGATGACGACGACGGAGCCCACCGCATCGAGGCGGGCCTGCAGGGCCTCGGCGTCGGCGAGGGTGCGCAGGCCGTGGATGCCGGCCAGGCCGGCCCCGGGCACGCTCAGTTCCCGGTTGGCGGCCCCGGTGGCCAGCACCAGCTTCGTATATGACAGGGTGGCGCCGTCCTCGAGGGTGACGGTCCTGGCCGCCCGGTCGATCGACGTGACGCGCACGCCCAGGCGGGAGTCGACGTCGTGCGTGGTGAAGAATTTCTCCGGGCGAAGCGGGAGCGGGACAGGGGTCTTCCCGGCGGCCAGGTAGTCCTTGGACAGCGGGGGCCGCTGGTAGGGGTGGTGCGGCTCGTCGCCGAGCAGGGTGATGGCACCGGTGTGGCCTTCCTTGCGCAGCGAATCCACCAGCTGGATGCCGGCCTGGCCGTTGCCAACGATGACGATGTTTTCCGGGCTGTTCATGGAGTGCCTTTCGGTACGGGACGTGCAGCCGGGCGCAAACGGCTCGGTTAAACCTGCTCGTCGGGGAGGTCGACTTCGAGTTCGTCGAAGTGGTCGCGGCGGTGAGCTGGCAGCCCAGGCGGCTGCGGGCTGCGTCGCGGGGAGACGCGGTGGTTTCCAGCATTTCTTTTTCGGCGGAGCCAATCTCCGGCAGCCTGTCCACGTATTCGGGCAGGACGTAGACGTGGCAGGTGGCGCAGATTGCCTGGCCGCCGCACTCGCCGACGATGCCGTCCACCCTGTTGATCATCGCCGCCATCATGACCGTCATGCCGGGTTCAGCGTCCAGCCGGTCGACGTTGCCGTCGGAGTGGTGATAGCTGATCTTCGCCAAGGTTCACCTCCCCGATTCAGGCTTGAACCTTGATCGTAGGGCAGCAGCCCGGCCTAGCGGCCGGAATTCGCCGTGGCGGCTTCGGTCAGCATTGATTGCGGTTCGCTCAGACCGGCCGCCGGCCGCACCCCCGCTGGCGTCGCTGCAGTGGGCCACCGCCGGCCGCACCCCTTAGATCTGGTCGTCGGGGACGTCGACCTCGATGTGCTCGAGGCCGTCGCCGACCGTGATCTGGCAGCCCAGCCGGCTGCGTGTCTCGTCGCGTGGGCCGGCGGTGCAGTCGAGCATTTCGTCTTCGTCGTCGCCGATTTCGGGCAGGCCGTCGAGGTATTCGGGGCGGACGTAGACGTGGCAGGTGGCGCACATGGCCTGTCCGCCGCATTCGCCGACGATGCCGTCGACGCCGTTGGTGACGGCGGCGCGCATCAGTGAGGTGCCGGGGTCGACGTCGAGCACGTCCACGTTGCCGTCGGAGTGGTGGAAGCTGATCTTAGCCATGGGGAATCGTCCTTGCTGTAGGCGTTGGTTTGGGGGAGTCGCGGGAGGGGCGCCGGCCGGGCCGGCCTTTATCCCCAGAGCACCGGGAATTTGGTCATGCCGCGGAAGACCCAACCGGCGTCGACCGGAGGGTTGTCCGGATCCAGGCGGAGGTTGGGCAGTTCGCGGAAAACCTGGGGCATGGCGATCTGCGCCACCGAAGCGCGTGCCACCCAGGCGCCGGCGCAGAAGTGGTTGCCGCCGCCGAAAGCCAGGTGCGGTTTCTTCTCCCGGTTGATGTTGAAGGATTCGGGGTCCTCGAACACCGCCGGGTCACGGTTGGCTGCGCCGACGACGATGCCCAGCCGGGCGCCGGCCGGCAGTTGCATGCCCTCCACGACGGTGTCACGGGTGACTTCCCGCGGGTACATGCCGATGGGTGCCACCCAGCGCACGGATTCCTCGAAGGCGCGCGCGTACAGGGACTCGTCCGCCAGCACCTGGGCCAACTGGTCCGGATTGGCCAGCAGCGCCCACACGGTGGTGCCCAGGACGTCGCGCGGTTCGTTCAGGCCGCCGCCGATGGTCATCTTCATGTTCGCCCGGATGGCCTCGAGCGGGATCGGCATGGAGGTGAGGCCGGACAGCAGGCTGGAATCCGGATTCTTGCGCAGGTAGGGCAAAATCTCATCGATCGCGTCGTCGACCTCGTTGTACGACTGTTCCGACTTGCTCCAGACATCCGGGTCGTCGGCGTAGTTGCCGGTGCCGTCGATCATCGTCTGCGACCAACGCTGCAGGTCTTCCTGCGTGGCATTGTGGAAACCCATGATCAGCCGCAGGTTTTCCGCAGCGTAGGGAGCGGCGTACTCCCAGACGAAGTCGGCGCCCGGGCCCGCCGCCTTCAGTTGCGCCAGGTACTTGTCGCTGTTGGCCTGGAAAATGGCGTTCCAGTGCTCCTTGATGGCTTTGGGTCGCAGCACATTGCCGTAGGATTTCCGGTCCACGTCGTGCTCCGGGTCGTCCTTGCGCAGCATCGAGTGGCCCATGGCCCGCTTCATGAGCGAATTGGTCTCATCGGCGGAAAAACGCTCCTGGTCCTGCTCGATCACGTGGCAGGCCTGGTAGCTGGTGACCATGTACCGGTTGACCGCGGGAACCCAGTGCACCGGTGCTTCGGCACGCAGCCTTTGATAGATCGGATACGGGTTCCGATAGAGATCCGGGATGGTGACCCAATCCGCGGTGGGAACCGGGCGGGCTTCGGTAGCGGCGGTCATACTCGCTCTCCTCGTCGTGGGTGGTCCGCGGACGATGTCCCGGATCCTTGCCGGCGGCTTCGCACCCTTACCGGGCGTGAGGTCTGTCTCCTCAAAGTGTGACAGCAGACATATCCGCCGGTAAAGTTCATAATTAGTGGAAATATCCCCCGAAAAACTTTGATTCGGTGTCACACGGCAGGAGGGTCAAATGGTCCGGTACACGCTGCGGCAATTGGGCTACTTCGTAGCAGTGGCCGACGCCGGCACCATCGCGGCCGCCGCCGACGAGCTCCATGTCTCGCAGACTGCAGTGGCTGCGGCCGTGAAGGAACTGGAACGGATCTTTGGCACTCAGCTGACGGTCCGCCGCAAGGCCCACGGCGTCAGCCTCACGCCGGCAGGCCGGCAACTGCATGCCCGTGCGGCGGCCTTCCTGCGCGAAGCCGAGGAGCTGGAGCTAAGCACTAGCAGCGGCGGGGGAGAGCTGGCCGGTCCGCTGGTGGTGGGCTGCTACCTGACCCTGGCGCCGACCGTCCTGCCCGAGCTGTTGGAGCGCTTTGCCGCCGAGCACCCGAAGGTGCAGCTGGACTTCGTCGAAGGAACCCAGGATGCCGTGCAGGACAAGCTGTTCGCCGGCGAGCTGGATCTGGCCATCGTCTACGACATGGATCTGCGGCCCGGGCTGGAGTCGGTGCAGCTCGACGCCATGCACGCCTACGCGCTGTTGCCGGCCGGCCATCGGTTGGCCGGCCGGGAAGCCGTAAGCCTGGCCGAGTTGGCCGAGGAGCCGATGATCCTGCTTGATGCCCCGCCGAGCAGCCATCACACGATGTCGGTGTTCCGCGACGCTTCCGTGGTGCCGAGAATCCGGTACCGCACCACCGACTTCGAACTGACCCGCTCGCTCGTCGGGCGCGGCATCGGCTACTCGGTTCTGGTGCAGCGGCCGTCCGGCGATGCCACGTATGAGGGCCGGAGCTTCACCGCGTTGCCGATCGAACCGGCGGTCCGCCCCGTCGGCGTGAAGATCGTCTGGCCCGAAGGGATCAGGCTGACCGACCGGGCTGCTGAGATGGTCCGGTATGCGGTCGAGGCTCATGCGCCCAGCACTAGTGGGTCCGGCCGCTGAACGCATCCCGCACCGCCGCCGCTCAACGGATGGCGGCTCATGCGGCTCCGCCGGCCAGCGGCTCCCTCGACGGCGGCCACCCCGGCACCCGCCGACAGCGGCTCGACCGGCCATAATTTCTGCAGCAATAGGCGTCAGCCGCTGCTTCAAGCCGGGACACGGAAAAGAAGACCCCGATTGGCTTTCCTCAATCGCTGATGTGATCTAGGCTATAGCAGTGCCTCAAACATCCCTTTCACACCGGTTGCCTCAGCAAACGTCCGCAGCCGTCATTTCCGCCCGGAACGTCGTGAAGACCTACGGCGATTTCAACGCCGTTGACGGCATCTCCTTCGAAGTCCCGGCGGGGGAGTCGTTCGGGCTGCTCGGCCCCAACGGTGCGGGCAAGTCCACGACCATGCGGATGATCGGCGGCGTCTCGCAGCGGACGTCCGGCGATCTGAGCATCATGGGCCTGGACCCGGACCGACACGGGCCGGAGGTGCGGGCCCATCTGGGCGTCGTGCCGCAGCAGGACAATCTCGACGAGGAACTGAAGGTCCGCGACAACCTGATCGTCTATGGCCGCTACTTCGGCCTGCCGTACTCCTACCTGCGGCCCAAGGCGGACGAACTGCTGGAGTTCGCGCAGCTGACGGACAAGGCCAAGGCGAAGGTCGACGCCCTTTCGGGCGGCATGAAACGGCGGCTCACCATCGCCCGTTCGCTGATGAACGATCCGAAGGTGCTGCTGCTCGACGAGCCCACCACCGGGCTCGATCCGCAGGCGCGCCACATCCTGTGGGACCGGCTCTTCCGGCTCAAGGAAGCGGGGGTGACCCTGATCCTGACCACCCACTACATGGACGAGGCCGAGCAGTTGTGCGACCGCCTGATCGTGGTGGACAAGGGCAAGATCATGGCGGAAGGGTCACCGGCCGCCCTGATCCGCGAACATTCCACCCGCGAGGTCCTGGAGCTGCGGTTCGGTTCCGAGCGGAATACCACCGTGGCGCCGGAGCTGGCCGGCATTGGGGAGCGGCTTGAAACGCTGCCGGACCGTGTCCTTGTCTATGCCGACGACGGCGAGGCGGCGCTCGAGCAGGTGTCCAACCGCGGCCTGCGCCCGATCACGTCCCTGGTACGGCGCTCCAGCCTGGAGGACGTCTTCCTTCGGCTGACCGGCAGGAGCCTCATTGACTGAGCAACAGCCCACGCACGTGCCGGGCGGGCAGGACAAGGAGATCGCCGCGCGCCCGGCCGAAGCACCACCGGCGCGCGCGGCCAAGGAGTCCGGGGGAGCCGGAGCCGCTCCAGCCCCAGCGCCGGACGCCGCGGCCCCCGCGGGTGCGGTCGATACGCGCGCCCCGGAGGAGTTGTCGCTGCGCGAAGTCGATGCCCTGACACGGCCCGTCACCGGCCTGCGCTCGCCGCTGACCCCGCTGCAGTCGGCCGAACGCGCCCGGAACTTTGGCTCGGTCTACTTTCTGGAGCATTGGCTGCGGCAGTTGCGCGGGTACGGCTGGACGGTGCTGATGACGGCGGTAGGCACGCCGCTGGTTTACCTGTTTGCCATGGGCGTCGGGCTCGCCACGTTGGTGGACGCCAACACCAACGCCTCGCTCGACGCCGGAAACGGCCAGTCCGTACCGTACCTGGTCTTCGTGGCGCCTGCCCTCCTGGCGACCGCCGCGATCATGGTGGCCAGCGAAGAGAACACGTACTCGGTGATGTCGGGGTTCAGATGGCGCAAGACGTACTACGGCCCCAACGCCTCCCCGCTGCAGAGCCACCAGCTGGTCAACGGGCACTCGATGGGCGTGCTGGCCCGGCTGCTGCTGACCACCGGATTGTATTTCCTCTGCCTGGTCATCTTCGGCGCGGTGACCGAGGCCAGCGCCTGGCTGATGGTCATCACGGCGGCCCTGGGCGGCATGGCCTTCGGACTGCCGCTGATGGCGTACTCGGCCAGCATCGAAGAAGACCGCGGTCAATTCGCGCTGGTGCAGCGGTTCATCGTGATGCCGCTGTTCCTCTTCTCCGGCACGTTCTTCCCGCTGGAGGCCATGCCGCTGCTGGTCCGCTGGATCGGCTGGATCTCGCCCCTGTGGCATTCGACGGAACTGGGCAGGGTGCTCAGCTACGGCTATGTTGAACCGGCCTGGCTGACCGTGCTGCATGTCGCCTACCTGGCCGCCCTCTGCGCGGTGGGCTGGCTCCTCGCGCGCCGAATCTATATCAGGAGGCTGGGCAAATGAGCCAGCACGTTCTCCCGCATGCGCCGCGGCTCGAGCCGACGCGCCGCCCGTTAGGCTCCCTCTATGCCGGCAACGTCCGCGCGGTCTTCGCACGCGGCGTCAAAGCCACCTGGGGAACCAACTGGGCGATCATGGTCAGTGGCTTCGTCGAGCCGGTCCTCTACCTGGTGGCGATGGGCATCGGCCTGGGCTCGCTGATCGGCACCATCAGCGGCCCCGGCGGAACCGAAATCGGTTATGCGAACTACATTGCGCCGGCGCTGCTGGCCGTCTCGGCGATGAACGGCGCGGTGTATGACTCCACCTGGAACGTCTTTTTCAAACTGAACTTCGCCAAGCTCTACGAAGGCATGTTGTACACGTCCCTGGGACCGCTGGACGTGGCGCTCGGCGAAATCCTGCTGGCGCTGATGCGGGGAGCGCTCTACGCCACCGGCTTCACCGCGGTGATGGGCGCCATGGGGCTGATCACCTCGCCCTGGGCGCTGCTGATGATCCCCGCAGCCGTGGTGGTCGCCTTCGGCTTCGCAGCGTTCGGCATGGCGATCACCAGCTACATGAAAACGTTCCAGCAGATGGACTGGATCAACTTCATCATGCTGCCGATGTTCCTGTTCTCCGCGACTTTCTACCCGCTCAGCGTCTACCCGGAGCCGATCCAGTGGCTGATCCAGGCCTTTCCGCTCTGGCACGGCGTGGAACTGCTGCGCCAGCTCAGCGTCGGCGCCTTCACCGCCGCCACGTGGATCCACGTCCTGTACTTCCTGGTCATGATCGTGCTCGGGCTGATCTTGACCACCGGCAGGCTGCGCAAGCTCTTCCTGAACTGATCGCGGACCGACGTTTGCCGGGCCGGGGGCGCGCGTGCCGGGGTTGCCACGCGCTGATGTGGCGTCAATGATGGAACGACCGTCCAAAGGCCTTGAACCAACGAAGGAGCTGGCACATGATCGGCAAGTGGCAGGCACTGGTGATCGATTGTCCGGACAGCGACGCCCTGGCCACTTTCTACGAGGAGCTGCTGGGCATGATCCGGGTCCAACAGGACGACGACGGCTGGATCAGCATCGGGGACGCCCCGGACCGGCCGGCCATCGCCTTCCAACAGGTCCACGATTACGAACCGCCCCAGTGGCCTGGCCAGGAACATCCCCAGCAGATGCATGTGGACGTCAGGGTCAGGGATTTGGACATCGCCGAGGGGCTGGTGCTCCAGCTTGGAGCCACCAGCATGGACTCGGGCAGCGAGACCTTCAGGGTGTACCTGGACCCGGCCGGCCACCCCTTCTGCCTGGTGCAGTGGTAGCGCGCTGAGCCGTGGGCGGACACGGCGCGCGGGAGCGCATGGATTTGAGAGAATAGGCCCATGCGATCAATTGGTCCCGAGTCTACTTCCGTTTCGTCCGCCGCCCGCCAGCTGCCCTTCAAGGCCGGCAACATCAGCTTGGCCGTGCTGGTGCTTGTCTTCCTGGTCGCGGTGATCTTTGCCGCCAATGAGAACGACGTCATCGGCTGGATCGTCGTCGCCGTATCGCTGGCATGGCTGGCCCTGGCCGCCTTCGTGGTGTTCAGCGTCCGCGGTGCCACGCGCAAGGCGAAGGAGAAGCTGGCCAATGTGCAGGCCGACTACGCCGGGCGGGTCAACCCCGCGCCGGGCGGCGGAACCGCCGTCGTCGAGGAAGAAATTTCCAGGGCGAATGCCGTGCGGGACGAAAAGCTGGACCACAGCTTCAAGATCATCCAGGTGCAGGCCAAAGTGATCCGCGACTACCGCGGCAAAGACGAGGGCATGGTCGACCGGGCGCTGGAGACGGTAGAGATCACCGCCCACAACGGCCGCAGCATGATCCGCAAGGAAGACGGCGGCGAAACCGTCAGCGGCACAGTTGTTGGCTGAACTGAAGGGTTGGGTAAGGTAGTCGGGTGACTTTGGCAACCGTTTCCACCGCACCGACCACCTCCCGCGACGCAGCAGGCGGACTGATCCAGGCAGGCAAGACCCTGCGCATCGCCAGCGTCAACGTCAACGGCATCCGCGCCGCCTACACGCGCGGCATGGCCGAGTGGCTGGCGGTCCGGGACGTGGACATCCTGTGCCTGCAGGAGGTGCGGGCGCCGGACGCCGTCGTACGCGAGCTGCTGGGCAGCGACTGGCACATCCTCCATGCCGAAGCGGAGGCCAAGGGGCGCGCCGGTGTTGCCATCGCTTCCCGTGTTGAGCCGACTGCCACCCGCAGCCACATAGGCGATGAATACTTTCTCTCCGCCGGCCGCTGGGTGGAGGCCGACTTTGCGGTGGACGGCGCCGACGGCGAAAAGACCCTGACCGTGGTGAGCGCCTACGTCCATTCAGGCGAGGTGGATACCCCCAAGCAAGTGGACAAGTACCGTTTCCTGGATGCCATGTGCCGCCGGCTGCCGCAGTTGAGGGCCGAGCGGGACTACGCGCTGGTCGTCGGCGACCTGAACGTGGGCCATACCGAGCTGGACATCAAGAACTGGAAGGGCAACGTCAAGCGCGCCGGCTTCCTGCCCGAGGAACGGGCCTACTTCGACCGCTTCTTTGGCGAGGAGATCGGTTGGCGCGACGTGCACCGGTCACTGGCCGGGGACGTCAGCGGGCCCTACACGTGGTGGTCCTGGCGCGGCCAGGCCTTCGACAACGACTCAGGCTGGCGAATCGATTACCAGGTGGCCACCCCGTCGCTGGCCGATCTGGCGACGGCCGCCGCGGTCGACCGTGCCGCCACCTACGACGCCCGATTCTCCGACCACGCACCGCTGGTCGTCGACTACCAGTTCTAGGAAGCATCCCGATGAGCACAGGAACCACAGAACCCACCGACACCGCCGTGCTGGCCGCCGGGCAGGCGGGCCGGCCGCAGGCCGAGCGTCCCAGGCTTCTCTCCGGCATGCAGCCGTCCGCCGACTCGCTGCACCTGGGCAACTATCTGGGTGCACTCGTCAATTGGGTCAAGCTGCAGGACGAGTACGAAGCGTTCTACTTCATTCCCGACCTGCACGCCATCACCGTGGACTACGATCCGAAGGATCTGGCCCAGCGGACCAGGGTCACCTGCGCGCAGTACATCGCCGGCGGCATCGACGTGGACCGGACCGCGCTCTTCGTCCAGTCCCACGTGCCGGAGCACGCCGAGCTGGCCTGGGTCCTGAACTGCGTGACCGGTTTCGGCGAGGCATCCCGGATGACCCAGTTCAAGGACAAGACGCAGAAGAACGGTACCGACGCCGCGACCGTGGGGCTGTTCGCCTATCCCGTGCTGATGGCCGCGGACATTCTGCTGTACCGCCCCTACGGCGTGCCCGTGGGCGAGGACCAGCGCCAGCACTTGGAGCTGGCGCGGAACCTGGCCCAGCGGTTCAACCACAGGTTCGGCGAAACCTTCGTGGTTCCCGAAGCCGTGATCCCCAAGGAGGGGGCGAAGATCTACGATCTCCAGCACCCCACCGCGAAAATGTCCAAGTCGGCCGAGTCGACCGCGGGCCTGATCAACATTCTCGACAACCCGAAGCAGGCTGCCAAGAAGATCAAGTCGGCGGTCACCGACGACGGTACGGAGATCCGCTTCGACCGCGAGGCCAAGCCGGGCATTTCCAATCTGCTCACCATCTACTCCACGCTCACGGGCAAGACCGTCGCGCAGCTGGAGCAGGAGTACCAGGGCAAGATGTACGGGCATCTGAAGGTCGATCTGGCCGAGGTCGTCGTTGAGACGCTCGCCCCGGTCCAGGCGCGCGCCCAGGAGCTGCTGGACGATCCGGCCGAACTTGACCGGCTGCTGGCCCGCGGAGCCCACAAGGCCCGTTCAATCGCATCGGCTACACTCGCTGATGTGTACTCCAAGGTAGGGTTTTTGTCCGCCGGAGGCGGACGCTAGCCATGCGCCAGCAGCACCAGGACAGCATCGCCCGTGTGGACCACGACGGCGATGCCGGCCGGGCTGCCCGGACGGCGGTCGGTTGCGTCGGCGTGGTCATCGGGGTGCCGGAGCCCATGGCCAGTGAGCTGGAGAGCTGGCGGGCGTCGTTCGGTGACCCGTTGGCCTCGGTGATACCGCCGCACATCACCCTGGTCACCACCACCCCGGTGCTTGACTGGGACGAAGCCGTGAATCACGTCCGGGCGGTGGCCCGTTCGCAGTCCCCGTTCACCCTCTCCCTGCGCGGCACGGGCAGTTTCCGCCCGGTTTCGCCCGTGGTCTACCTGAGCATCGACGAGGGGTTTGACGAGTGCGTCGAGCTGCACCGGAAACTCCAGGCCGGGCCGCTGGAACGCGAACTCGAGTTCGGCTTCCACCCGCACGTGACCGTGGCCCACGACGTCAGCGAAGCCAGCATGGACTCGGCCGAAAGCAAGCTCGCGGATTATGACGCCGCATTCCGGGTCAGTAGCATGGGGCTCTACGAGCACGACGAGACCGGCGTGTGGATACTACGGGAAGAGTTGACCTTTGGCGCCGGACGCGCGGGAGCAGACTGAGGCAGCGCCGGATCCGCTGGAACGGCAGCAACTGTTACTCGCCGCGCTGAGACAGCGCAGGGAGGCAGGCCGCGCCAAGCGCGAAGAAGGCACCCTGAAAAGCCTGATGGCCGCGGCCCAGTACAGGCTCGCGAAGATCAACTCCTGGCGCCTGATGCGGGTCATGAATCTCTACGCCCTGAGGCATGGGCCGTTGCTGGCGGCCGGGTGTGCCTACAAAATGTTCTTCTCCGTAGCGGCGATGCTGGTGGCCGGTTTCTCCATCCTCGGCTTGGTGGCCGCCGGCAATCGCGACCTGCAGATGGCCATCATTCAGGTGGTAAACGATTTCATCCCGGGACTGATCGACACCGGGGACGGAGGCCTGGCCTCACCCCAAGAGCTCTTCTCGCAGGGCGAGGCTTTCGGGGTCAGCCTGATCATCTCCACCGCCGTCATGATCTGGACCTCGCTGGGCTGGATCGCCGGGCTGCGCACGGGGATGCGGGGCATCTTTGACCTGCCGCCGCTGGCCACGAACATCGTCCTGGTCAAGCTCAAGGACAGCGGCACGCTGCTGATCGTGGCCGTGGCCTTGATCGTGACGTCGCTCGTCGCGGCCATAGCCAATACCGCGCTGGACCTGATCGTGGAATTGCTCCGTATCGAAGGCGATGTCGTGGTTCCGCTGACCCGGATCGCCGGCATCGTGGTCATGCTGTTGCTGGATACGGCGGTTGCCGTGGTCCTTTTCCGCGTGGCGTCGGGGATCCGGATGCCACGCTGGGTGATGCTCCAGTCCGCCTTGCTCGCCGGCGTCGGCAGTACCGTGCTCAGGTACTTCTCTTCGACACTCCTGGGCAACGTGGGCAGCAACCCGCTGCTGGCTCCTTTCGCTGTCATCCTGGGCCTGTTCGTGTGGTTCTACCTGCTCAGCCAGGTCTACCTGGTCGCCACCGCCTGGGGAGCGGTCGGTAAGGCGGACGCGCTGGCCAGGCAGGCGGCCGGGGGAGGCCGATCGCTGCGGCAGCGGGCCTGGGGGCTGCGCCGGCGGAGGGCCCTGCAGGAACCTTAAACGCCGATGGCGCCGACTCCCGGAGGGGAATCGGCGCCACCTGGCCCGCGCAGTCCCGGAAGGACCGCCCGGGTTGGCTAGACGGAGCGCTGCAGGATGGCCTGGCGGACCTCGGTGATCGCCTTGGTCACCTGGATGCCGCGGGGGCAGGCCTCGGTGCAGTTGAAGGTAGTGCGGCAGCGCCACACGCCTTCCTTGTCGTTGAGGACCTCCAGACGCATGTCGCCGGCATCATCGCGCGAGTCGAAGATGAAGCGGTGCGCGTTCACGATCGCTGCCGGTCCGAAGTACTGGCCGTCGGTCCAGAACACCGGGCAGGAGGAGGTGCAGGCGGCGCAGAGGATGCACTTCGTGGTGTCGTCGAACCGTTCCCGGTCCTCCTGCGACTGCAGCCGCTCGCGGGTCGGCGCGTGGCCGCTATTGATCAGGAACGGCATGATCTCGCGGTAGGACTGGAAGAACGGCTCCATGTCCACGATCAGGTCCTTCTCCACCGGCAGGCCCTTGATCGGCTCCACCGTGATGGGCTTGGCCGTGTCCAGGTCCTTCAGCAGGGTCTTGCAGGCCAGGCGGTTGCGGCCGTTGATGCGCATCGCATCGGAGCCGCAGACGCCGTGGGCGCAGGACCGCCGGAAGGATACGGAACCGTCATGCTCCCACTTGACCTTGTGCAGGGCATCCAGCACACGGTCCGTGCCGTACATGGTGAGCTTGAACTCGTCCCAGCGGGCCTCCTCGGAGACTTCCGGATCGTAGCGGCGAACCTTCAGCGTGATGTCGAAGCTGGGGATTTCGCCGCCGCCGCCGACCCCGGGAGCCAGCTCGACCTTGGACGGTCCTTCGGGAATTTCGGTCGCGGTGCTCATTAGTACTTCCTCACCATCGGTTCGTAGCGCGTGAATACTACGGGTTTGGTATCCATGCGGATGCCGGCCGTCTGATCGGTCACGGCGTCGACGTCCAGGTAGCACATCGAGTGCTTCATGAAGTTCTCGTCGTCGCGGTCCGGGTAGTCCTCGCGGAAGTGTCCGCCGCGGGACTCCGTGCGGTGCAGGGCCGCCACGGTCATCACCTGGGCCATGTCCAGCAGGAAGCCGAGTTCCACGGCCTCCAGCAGGTCCAGGTTGAAACGCTTGCCCTTGTCTTGGACGCTGATGTTCTTGTAGCGCTCGCGCAGCGAAGCGATCACGTTCAGTGCCTCGGTCAGGGACTTCTCGTCGCGGAACACCTGCACGTTGGCGTCCATGATGTCCTGCAGTTCCTTGCGGATCTGGGCGACCCGCTCGGTACCGGTGCCGCCGCGCACCGTCTCGAGCAGCTCCATCGTGTACAGCTCCGGGTTCTCCGGCAGCTCGACGAAGTCCGCAGTCTTGGCATACTCGGCGGCGTTGATGCCGGAGCGCTTGCCGAAGACGTTGATGTCCAGCAGGGAGTTGGTCCCCAGCCGGTTGGAGCCGTGGACGGAGACGCAGGCTACCTCGCCCGCGGCGTACAGGCCCGGCACAACGGTGTCGTTGTCCTGCAGGACCTCGGCCTTGATGTTGGTGGGGATGCCACCCATGGCGTAGTGGGCGGTGGGGAACACGGGCACCGGCTCGGTGTAGGGCTCGACGCCGAGGTAGGTGCGCGCAAACTCCGTGATGTCCGGCAGCTTCGCGTCAATGTGCGCCGGCTCCAGGTGGGTCAGGTCCAGCAGCACGTAGTCCTTGTTCGGACCGCAGCCGCGGCCTTCACGGACCTCAAGGGCCATGGAGCGGGCCACAATGTCGCGGGGCGCCAGGTCCTTGATGGTGGGGGCGTAGCGTTCCATGAAGCGCTCACCGTCGGCGTTGCGGAGGATTCCGCCTTCGCCGCGGGCGGCCTCGGAGAGCAGGATGCCCAGCCCGGCCAGGCCGGTCGGGTGGAACTGGACGAACTCCATGTCTTCCAGCGGGAGGCCGCGGCGGAACGCGATGCCCATGCCGTCGCCGGTGAGGGTGTGCGCGTTGGAGGTGGTCTTGAAGACCTTGCCCACGCCGCCCGAGGCGAAGATGACGGACTTCGCCTGGAAGACGTGGAGCTCGCCGGAGGCCAGGTCATAGCTGACGACGCCGGCGACGCGCTTCTGCTTGTAGGGGGTGCCGTCGGCGCGGGTGGCGTCTTCCTCGACCAGCAGCAGGTCCAGCACGTAGTACTCGTTGTAGAACTCGACGTTGTGCTTGACGCAGTTTTGGTAGAGGGTCTGCAGGATCATGTGTCCGGTGCGGTCCGCGGCGTAGCAGGCGCGGCGAACCGGGGCCTTGCCGTGGTCGCGGGTGTGCCCGCCGAAGCGGCGCTGGTCGATCTTGCCCTCGGGCGTCCGGTTGAACGGCAGGCCCATCTTTTCCAGGTCCAGCACCGCGTCGATGGCTTCCTTCGCCATCACCTCGGCGGCATCCTGGTCAACCAGGTAGTCGCCGCCCTTGATCGTGTCAAAGGTGTGCCATTCCCAGTTGTCCTCTTCGACGTTCGCCAACGCGGCGCACATGCCGCCCTGGGCCGCGCCGGTGTGGGAACGGGTGGGGTACAGCTTGGTCAGTACTGCGGTGTGCGCGCGCTGGCCTGATTCGATCGCGGCGCGCATACCGGCGCCACCGGCACCGACAATGACGACGTCGTACTTATGGACCTGCATACTGGATGCTCTTTCTGTTGAAACTGGGATTTCTTCGCCGCGTGGGGGTCACGACGGGGCAACGGCGCCGCGGTCTGTCGCGGGGACGGTTAGGGTGCCGGGCAGAACGACGGCAGCAGCTCGGCGGTGGCGTTGGCCGGGCACGGATCGAAGGTGAAGATCACCAGGGTGCCGAGCACGATGATGACGGCAGAGGCTACGTACAGGACCATCTTGAACCAGAAGCGGGTGCTGTCCTTTTCCGCGTAGTCCTCGATGATGGTGCGCACGCCGTTGGTGCCGTGCAACATGGCCAGCCACAGCATGGCCAGGTCCCAGATCTGCCAGAACGGATCGGCCCACTTGCCGGCCACGAAGCCGAAGTTGATGGCGTGGACGCCTTCGCCCACCATCAGGTTGACGAACAGGTGGCCAAAGACAAGCACGACCAGAATGAGGCCGGAGAGCCGCATGAACAGCCATGCGTACAGTTCGAAGTTGCCCTTGCGGCCCTTGTTGCGCAGGTATTCGGGAGCGATGCGGGCGCTGCGGGGAGCCTGGATTTCAGAGTTGACCGACATGAGTTAGTGACCCCCGGTGAAAGCGAGCGTGAGGTGGCGGATGAGGAACGGAACCATGACGACGACCCACAGGCCGACGACGCCCCACAGAAGCTTGGCCTGGTACTTGGGGCCCTTCTTCCAGAAGTCGATGAGGATGACGCGAAGGCCGTTAAAGGCGTGGTAGACGATGGCCGCTACCAGGCCGGCTTCCAAGATGGCCATGATCGGGTTCTTGTACGTTGCCATGACGGCGTCATAGGCGCCGGGCGATACCCGGACCAGTGCGGTATCCAGCACGTGTACCAAGAGAAAGAAAAAGATTGCGACGCCCGTGATGCGGTGTCCTACCCAAGACCACATGCCTTCACGGCCGCGGTATAAGGTCCCAGCTGGTGTCTTCGACACTGAATTACCCTCCCTGCATCGCAGAGGCGCAGCGTGGCTTCCACGCAAGAGTTGACGCCGGTGCGAGAGCGCTCTATAGCTCAAGACTAATCTAGGCTTCGCTGAGGGCTTATTCAATTTAGCTACAGCGGGGTGTGACCTTTTTAACAGCCCGGGCACATCGGTCGCTGCAGGGGCTGATTGCGCGGGCCCGCGGCCACACCGGATGCTGGACCGTGACCCGGCGGCGGATTTCGGTGTTTTGGCGCCGGCAAACGACCCCCGGCGGCAAAAATCGACCCGCGGGATGAAGGCGGCACCCACGTTGCTGGATTACCGTGGAGAGGGTGAACACTCAAGCAGCAGGCCGGGGCGCGGCCGATGATGATGCCGTGCTGGATCGTTTTTATGCAGTGATTCCGGCGGGCGGGACCGGGACGCGGTTGTGGCCGTTGTCCCGGGCGGCGGCGCCGAAGTTCTTGCACGACCTGACCGGTTCCGGGTCCACACTGATCCGCGCCACCTACGCCCGCCTGGAGCCGTTGTGCCAGGGGCGGACCCTTGTAGTGACCGGGAAGGTGCACCGCCAGGCAGTGTGCGCACAGTTGCCCGAGCTGCAGGATGCGAACCTGGTGCTGGAACCGGAGCCGAAGGACTCGGCGGCAGCGATCGGGCTGGCCGCGGCGATCCTGCACCGGCGGGATCCGCGGATCATCATGGGCTCCTTTGCCGCGGACCAGGTGATCACCCCTGTGGAGGACTTCCAGCAGGCGGTCCGCGAGGCGGTGCACACCGCGGCCGAGGGCTACATCGTCACGATCGGGATCACGCCGACCCATCCGGCCACCGGGTTCGGGTACATCCGCTCCGCCGGGGCGCTGCAAATCCCGGGCGCGCCGACCGCGCAGGCGGTGGCCGAGTTCGTGGAGAAACCCGACGAGCAGGTGGCCCGCGGCTATCTGGAGACGGGGGAATATTCCTGGAACGCCGGCATGTTCGTGGCCCCGGTGGACCTGCTGCTGAAGCACCTTGAGACCAACGAACCCGAACTCTTTGCCGGACTGACCGAGATCGCCGAGGCCTGGGACACCCCGGCCCGCGGCGCGGTGATGCGCAGGATCTGGCCGGACCTGCCCAAGACGGCGATCGACTACGCGGTGGCCGAACCCGCGGCGGCCGCCGGGGACGTGGCGATGATCCCCGGTTCCTTCTCCTGGGACGATGTGGGCGACTTCGCCGCCATCGGACGGCTGAACACCGCCAGCGAAACCTCCGGGCTCACGGTGCTCGGTGAAGGGGCGAGGGTCTTCGCGGAGTCGGCCACCGGCGTCGTGGTCTCCGACACCAAACGCGTGATCGCGCTGATCGGCATCGACGACGTCGTCGTGGTCGACACCCCGGACGCGCTGCTGGTGACCACCAAGGAACACGCGCAGAAGGTGAAGTCCACGGTGGAACAGCTCAGGGCCAGCGGCGACACCGACGTCCTCTGAGGCGCGCCGCACCCGGCGGACTGCCGGCGGAAGCCCGGTGCACCGCCACCGGCGTCGACGGTCCTCGGTGGGCCGGCGCTCAAGTCGATAGAGTGCAGGTGTGCAGAAGATTTCAGAAACACCGCTGGCCAACCTCAATATCGGCGTCTGGGCATCGCCACTGCTGGACGAACTACGGCGGTTCCGGCAGGACCTGCACCAGCATCCCGAGCTGTCGCACAAGGAATTCCTCACCACGCGGAAGCTGGCCGAGCGTCTGACGGCCGCAGGACTGGAACCCCAGCTGCTGGACGGCACCGGGCTGTTCGTCGACATCGGGGAGGGTCCGCTGGCCATCGGCCTGCGCGCCGACATCGACGCCTTGCCGATCATGGAAGAAACCGGCCTCGACTACGCTTCGGTCAACACCGGCATCAGCCACGCCTGCGGACACGACATCCACACCACGGTGATGCTCGGCGTCGCGCTGGTCCTGCGCAAACTGGATCTGGAAGGGGAACTGTCCGCCCGCGTGCGGGTCATCTTCCAGCCGGCCGAGGAAACCATGCCCGGCGGCGCGCTGGCCGTCATCGAGCAGGGCGTGCTGGAAGGGCTGCCGCGGATCCTGGCCCTGCACTGCGATCCGCGGATCGACGTCGGACTGGTCGGCACCCGGATCGGAGCCATCACCTCCGCCTCGGACACCATACGTATTGAACTGCGCGGACGCGGCGGGCACACTTCGCGCCCGCACCTGACGGAGGACCTGGTGTTCGCGCTGGCCGAGATTGCCGTCAGCGTCCCGGCGGTCATCAACCGGCGGATCGATGTCCGCAGCGCCGTCTCACTCGTGTGGGGGCAAATCCAGGCGGGCGCCGCCCCCAACGCCATCCCTGCTGTCGGTTACATGGCCGGAACCATGCGCTGCCTGGACGGGGAAGCCTGGCAGGCCGCCGGTGAGCTGGTGGACGAAGTGGTCAACCAGGTGGCCGCACCGTTCGGCGTGGACGTCAAGCTCGAACACATCCGCGGCGTGCCTCCTGTCATCAACACCGAACGGGAAACCACGCTGCTCGAAGCGGCGGCCCGGAGCGAGTTGGGGGAGGACGCGGTGACTCTGACACCGCAGTCGATGGGTGGGGAAGACTTCGCCTGGATGACCCAGGAAGTGCCCGGCGCCATGATGCGGCTGGGCACCCGGACCCCGGGCGGGGAAACCTTCGACCTGCACCGCGGCGACTACGTTCCGGACGAGCACGCCATCGGCGTGGGCGTGCGCGTCATGGCCAAGGCGGCCCTGCTGGCCGCCCGGCGTCACCGCGACACGGCAGCGGTTGCTACCGAAAAGTAACAACTTTTCAACAATCTTCGTGCGCGTGTCGCGGATGCTTCGCCGGTGGGGCGCGCGGGAACTACTGTAGGGTCATCAACTGTGCACCTGCAGGACAGGTGCTGTGCCACGCGGAGTACAAGTCAACGCCGCACTTCCTGTGAAGCGACCATTGAACTGTGGCGAGGCAGACATTCTTTTATGGAGGAACATTGAAGACTTCACTGCGCAAGATCAAGCGCGGCACCGGCCTCTCCGCCGCGGTGCTGGGCGCGTCCGCACTCGTTCTGGCCGGTTGCGGCGCACCGCCGGCCCAAGAGGGCGGCGCCAGCGGCAGCCCGGCAGCGGAAGGCACCGACTACCTGGGCTGCATCGTCTCCGACTCCGGTGGATTCGACGACCGTTCGTTCAACCAGTCGAGCTACGAAGGCCTGAAGATGGCCGAAGAAGAGCTGGGCATCAAGATCCGCGAGGCCGAGTCCCAGGCCGAGACCGATTTCGGTCCCAACGTGGATGCCATGGTGCAGGCCAACTGCAACATGGTCCTCACGGTCGGCTTCCTGCTGGGCGACGTGACCAAGGAAGCAGCGGCGGCCAATCCCGAGACCAATTTCGCGATCGTCGACTACAACGACCCGGAATTCAGCGACAACGTCAAGCCGATCATCTACGACACGGCGCAGGCGGCGTTCCTGGCCGGCTACGTTGCGGCCGCAACCAGCGAGACCGGCAAGGTGGCCACCTACGGCGGCATGAACATCCCCACCGTCACCATCTTCATGGACGGCTTCGCCGACGGCGTGGACTACTACAACGAGCAGAAGGACGCCAACGTCGAACTGCTGGGCTGGAACAAGGAAGCCCAGAACGGCACGTTCGTCGGCAACTTCGAGGATCAGGGCAAGGGCAAGACCAACACCCTGAACTTCATCAACGAGGGCGCCGACATCATCATGCCGGTGGCGGGCCCGGTGGGCCTGGGCACGTTGGACGCCGTGCTCGAAGCCAACGCCGACGGCAAGGACGCCAAGGTTGTTTGGGTCGACTCCGACGGCTACGAGACCGCCGGCAAGGCTGAGGAATTCATCCTCACCTCGGTGATGAAGCTGATGGGCAACGCGGTCGAGGAAGTCGTCAGGACCGACGCCGAGGGCAACTTCGACAGCACCCCCTACGTCGGGACCTTGGAGAACGGCGGCGTGGCACTGGCCCCGTTCCACGACCTCGACGCAGCGGTTTCCGATGAGACCAAGGCGGAACTGGAGACCATCAAGGAGTCGATCATCTCGGGCGAGATCAAGGTCGAATCCAAGGCCAGCCCGCAGCAGTAAGCACGCAGCGGACCGCCGCTCTCCGTACCGCACGCCGGTGCCGAGGGTGGCGGTTCGCGCTGTAAGCGGCCGAACCGGTTTAGGCTAGGCACAGCGTCCGGGGCAGCAACACCGCCCGTCACCGCGCCGCTGGATGAGGACCGTCGTACCTACGGACAAAGAACAGGTGGGTTGGGGTTTGAAACTCGAGCTCAAGGGAATCACCAAGCGATTCGGCTCCCTGATCGCCAACGACCACATTGACCTGGTGGTGCAGCCGGGACAGGTGCACAGCCTGCTGGGTGAAAACGGCGCCGGGAAATCCACGCTGATGAACGTCCTCTACGGGCTCTATGAGCCGACCGAAGGACAGATCCTGGTCGACGACAAGCCCGTCACCTTCAACGGCCCCGGGGATGCCATGGCGGCCGGCATCGGCATGGTGCACCAGCACTTCATGCTCGTTCCGGTGTTCACCGTGGCAGAGAACGTGGCGCTGGGCAATGAAGCGACCAAGGCTGGCGGCCAGCTCAACCTGGATGAGACCCGGGCCCGGATCAGGGAGATCTCCGACCAGTACGGCTTCGAAGTGGATCCCGATGCGGTGGTCGAGGACCTGCCGGTGGGGGTGCAGCAGCGCGTCGAGATCATCAAGGCCTTGGTCCGTGACGCCGAAGTGCTGATCCTGGACGAGCCGACCGCTGTCCTGACGCCCAAGGAAACGGATGAGCTGCTGGGCATCATGGGCCAGCTCAAGGCCGACGGCAAGGCCATCGTCTTCATCTCGCACAAGCTGCGCGAAGTCAAGGCAGTTTCCGACATCATCACCGTCATTCGCCGGGGCAAGGTCATCGGCGACGCACCGCCCTCGGCCTCCACGACCGAATTGGCAGAAATGATGGTGGGCCGCGCCGTCAGCCTGACCCTGGACAAGGAACCGGCCCGGCCGGGCGAGGAAACATTCACCGTCGAGAACCTCACGGTGCGTTCGGCGACGGGCCAGCGCGTGGTGGACGGCATCAGTTTCGCGATCGCGCGCGGCGAGATCCTTGCGGTGGCCGGCGTCCAGGGCAACGGGCAGACGGAACTGACCGAGGCGATCCTGGGGCTGCAGGACCATGTGTCCGGCTCCATCAGGCTCGAAGGCCGCGAACTGGTGGGGCGCAAGGTCAAGGACATCATCGAGGCCGGCGTCGGCTTCGTCCCGGAGGACCGCAGCGTCGAGGGCCTGGTGGGGACCTTCTCCGTGGCCGAAAACCTCATCCTCAACCGCTACGACCAGCCGCCCTTCGCCCGCGGCCTGGCCATGAAGCCCGCCTTGGTCGCCCAGAATGCCGAGCAATACATCGAGGAGTTCGACGTCCGCACCCAGTCTGCGGCGGCGGCGGCCGGTACGCTCTCCGGCGGGAACCAGCAAAAGGTGGTCATGGCCCGGGAGCTGTCCAGGCCGTTGAAGCTCTTCATCGCTTCGCAGCCGACCCGCGGCGTGGACGTAGGCTCCATCGAATTCCTGCACAAGCGGATCGTCGCCGAGCGCGACGTCGGCACGCCGGTGATGATCGTTTCCACCGAACTGGACGAGGTGCTGGAACTTGCCGACCGGATTGCCGTGCTCTATCAGGGCCGGCTGATGGGCATCGTCCCCGCCGGTACCTCGCGCGGCGAGCTGGGCCTGATGATGGCCGGCATGAGCGCCGAGGAAGCACAGGCACACCGGACGGATGCCGAGGTACAGCAGACAGACGCCGAAGGAGGCGAGGAATGAGCGCGGACGAGTCCCGCAAGCACGGGAAGCGGTCGAAACACGCGGGCAAGCCCGCGGCGGAGGGCGACGAGCAGCGGCTCGAGGCAGCTGCCGCCCTCGGCGACGGCACCCAGGCGCCGCCGGCCGTCCTGCCCACGGGGGAGAGCCTGCACCCCGAATTGCGGGCGCATCAGACCATCATGCAGCGGATCGTCTCCGGAAACGCGCTGGTGGCTGTCCTCGCCATTGTGCTATCCCTGATCGCCGGCGGCATCCTGATCGCGTTGACGAACGAGGAAGTGGCCCGGACCTCCAGCTACTTCTTCGCCCGGCCGCAGGACATGCTGGCTGCCGGCTGGACGGCCGCCGCCAACGCCTACGCCGCGCTGTTCCAGGGCTCAATCTTCAACTTCGAGGGCTCCACGTTCGCCCGGATGATCTACCCGCTGACCCAGACGCTGACCGTGGCAACGCCGCTCATCTGCGCGGGCCTGGGCGTGGCGCTGGCGTTCCGCGCGGGACTGTTCAACATCGGGGCGCAGGGCCAGATCATCATCGGTGCCACCCTGGCCGCCTGGGTCGGTTTCAGCTGGCACCTTCCGGTGGGCCTGCACCTGCTCCTGGTCATCATCGCCGGCATCATCGGCGGCGCATTGTGGGGCGGCCTCGTCGGCCTGCTGAAGGCCAAGACCGGTGCCCACGAAGTGATCCTGTCGATCATGCTCAACTACGTGGCCATCAACCTGGTGCTGTACTTGCTGACCATGCCCGCGTTCCAGCGTCCCGGCTCCACCAACCCGATCAGCCCCCAGCTGGATGCCACGGCCATGTATCCGCCGCTCTTCGGCGACACCTTCCGGCTGCACTGGGGCTTCGTGGTAGCCATTCTGGCCACCGTTTTTTGCTGGTGGCTGCTCAACCGCTCCACCATTGGCTTCGAGCTGCGGGCCGTGGGCTCCAACCCGCACGCTGCCCGCACCGCAGGCATCAGCGTCACCAAGGGCTACGTCGTGGTGATGGTGCTGGCGGGCGCACTCGCCGGCCTGGCCGGCGTCGCGCAGGTGGCCGGCACCGAACGCGTGCTGACCGCGGGCGTCGCGGCCAGTTTCGGGTTCGACGCCATCACCGTGGCACTGCTGGGACGTTCGACGCCGTGGGGCACGTTTGCGGCCGGCCTGCTGTTTGGCGCCTTCCGCGCCGGCGGCGTGACCATGCAGACCAACACCGGCACCGGCATCGACATTGTCCTGGTGGTCCAGTCCATGATCGTGCTGTTCATCGCGGCTCCGCCGCTCGTGCGCGCGATCTTCCGGCTCCCCGAGCCGGGCAAACTGACGGCAAAACCCCGTAAGACCGCAAGCGCCGGAGGTGCAGCATGAGCACGGCTACCGTCACCGCCCCGCAGCAAAGCCCCACCGCCGCGGACACCGTGCGGAACTGGAAGACGCCGGTCATCCTGGCCGTCCTGGCCTTCGCGTCCATCCTGGTTTTCGCGATCGGGGCACCGGACAACTCGGTGACCTTCCGGCTGTCGGATCCCAACGACCCGGTGGTGCTGCCCTCGGTCGTGCTCTCGGCGGTCGTCACCGGCTGGGTCACCGCCGTCCTGATGCTGGCCGGCGCCGTCTGGTCGTTCATGCTGGTCCGGTCCGGGCGGAAGGTCCCCGGCTGGCTGGTGGCCGTCTTTGCCGTACTGTTCGTGGTCGGATTCCTGACCTGGGTGGTGGGCAGCGCCCGGACCCCCAACGTGGCCCTCTACGGCCTGCTGGCCGGTTCGGTCACTTTGGCCGTGCCGCTGATCTTCGGTTCCCTCTCCGGCGTGCTGTGCGAACGCTCCGGCGTCGTCAACATTGCCATCGAAGGGCAGCTGCTGTTCGGTGCCTTCTCCGCCGCGGTCGCCGGATCGCTCTCCGGCAACGCGTTTATCGGCCTGGCCGCCGCGGCCGTCGGCGGCGTGCTGGTCTCGGCGGTACTGGCGGTGTTCAGCATCAAGTACATCGTCAACCAGGTGATCGTCGGGGTGGTGCTCAACGTGCTGGTTTCCGGCCTGACAGGTTTCCTGTTCTCCACCGTCCTCTCGGCCGATTCGGCCACCTGGAACTCTCCGCCGCGGCTGCCGATCATCAGCATTCCGGTGCTGTCCGACATCCCGATCATCGGCCCCATCCTGTTCGAGCAGTCGGTGGTCGGCTACCTGATGTACGTCGCGGTGGCCGTGATCTACTTCGGCCTGTTCCACACCAAGTGGGGCCTGCGCACCCGTGCCGTCGGCGAACACCCCAAGGCGGCGGACACCCTGGGCGTGAAGGTCAACCGGATGCGGTTCATGAACGTGCTGCTGGCCGGCGTCGTCGCCGGTTTCGGCGGTGCCTTCTTCACCCTGGTCCTTGTTTCCAGCTTCGGCCGCGACATGACCGCCGGGCAGGGCTACATCGCCCTGGCGGCGCTGATCTTCGGCCGCTGGAACCCGCTGTACGCGTTCTTCGCGGCGCTGCTCTTCGGCTTCGCGACGAACCTCCAGTACGTGCTCAGCGCCCTGGGTTCCACGGTGCCGAACCAGTTCCTGGCCATGCTGCCCTATGTGGTGACCATCTTCGCCGTCGCCGGCCTGGTGGGCCGCGCCCGACCCCCGGCCGCCAGCGGCGTGCCGTACATCAAGGGCTGACCGTGGAACCAACGACGGCCCGACCCGTGGACTGGCACGCCCTCCAGCAGGCCGCGGAGGCCGCCATGCGGCTGGCTTACGTACCGTATTCGGGCTTCCCGGTCGGTGCCGCCGCACTCACCGACGACGGCCGGATTGTCTCCGGCTGCAACGTGGAAAACGCCTCCTACGGCCTGACCTTGTGCGCCGAATGTTCGCTGGTGAGCCAGCTGAACATGACGGGCGGGGGAAAACTGGCCGCGTTCAGCTGCGTGGACGGGGAGGGCAACGCCCTGATGCCGTGCGGCCGGTGCCGTCAGCTGTTGTACGAGTTTCGCGCGCCCGGCATGCTGCTGATGACGCCGGCCGGCCTCAAGACCATGGACGAGGTGCTGCCGGACGCCTTCGGCCCGCAGCACCTGGCCTGACGGCCGGAACGCATCACGTAAGGAGCAGGACATGACCGAAACATTCGACGCCGTCGACATCATCCGGACCAAGCGGGACAGGGGAACGCTCAGCCCGGAGCAGATCGCCTGGACCATCGACGCCTACACCCGCGGGGCCATCGCCGACGAGCAAATGTCCGCGCTGAACATGGCCATCCTGCTCAACGGCATGGACCGGGAGGAGATTGCGCACTGGACGACGGCGATGATTGCCTCCGGTGAGCGGATGGACTTCTCCTCGCTCGGCAAGGCGACCGCGGACAAGCACTCCACCGGCGGCGTGGGGGACAAGATCACCCTCCCGCTGGCCCCGCTGGTGGCCGTCTTCGGTGTGGCGGTGCCGCAGCTGTCCGGCCGCGGCCTGGGCCACACCGGCGGCACCCTGGACAAGCTCGAGTCGATCCCGGGCTGGCGGGCCCTGCTCAGCAATGACGAGATGATGAGCCAGCTGGCCGACGTCGGCGCCGTCATCTGCGCGGCCGGGGCAGGTTTGGCTCCTGCGGACAAGAAGCTCTACGCGCTGCGCGATGTAACCGGCACAGTGGAGGCGATCCCGCTGATTGCCTCCTCTATCATGAGCAAGAAGATTGCCGAAGGCACCGGCTCGCTGGTGCTGGACGTGAAGGTCGGCAGCGGGGCCTTCATGAAGGACGAGCGCAACGCCCGGGAACTGGCCGAAACCATGGTGGCCTTGGGCCAGGATGCGGGCGTGAACACGGTGGCGCTGCTGACCGATATGAGCACACCGCTCGGGCTGACCGCCGGTAACGCCATCGAGGTCGAAGAATCGGTGGAGGTACTGGCCGGCGGCGGCCCCGAGGATGTCGTGGAGCTGACGGTGAAGCTGGCCGAGGAGATGCTGCAGGCGGCCGGCGTGAGGGACGCCGACCCTGCGGCCGCGCTGCGGGACGGCCGCGCCATGGACGTCTGGAAATCCATGATCCGCGCCCAGGGCGGGGATCCCGACGCCAACCTGCCGGTGGCCAGGGAATCGGAAGTCGTCTACGCCGAGGCCGACGGCGTGTTGATGCAGCTGGACGCCCTGGCTGTCGGCGTCGCCGCATGGCGGCTGGGAGCCGGACGAGCCCGCAAGGAAGACGCCGTGCAGGCCGGGGCCGGCGTGCGGATGCACGCCAAGCCCGGGGCGGTGGTCCGCGCAGGCGAGCCGCTGATGACGCTGTTGACCGATACCCCCGAAAGGTTCGACCGCGCCAGGGAGGCGCTGCGCGACGCCGTCGTCATTGCGCCGGAGGGGAGCCGGCCGGCCCGGCAGCTGATCATCGACCGGGTGGCCTGACGCACGGAAGACCCCAGCTGTAAACAACTGGGGCAGCACGGATATATATCCACCGGATCAACCTCTTCCCGCCGTTCCTCCGGCCCCGCTACGATGATGTGGTGCGGCCGGAGCGGGGGGAGGCCCCGGCGCACCGCGGGGTCTGCGGTGTCGACCGATGGGGGCCCGGTCAGGGATCTACCCGATAGCGGCACAAAACGCGGCATGGCATCGTTGGACTAGATATCCAGCGGACAGGAACACTTCGTGCAGACTTTCATGGACGCGCTCAGCGTCTTCATCATCGACGCGGCAGCGCAATGGTGGATTTACCCACTGCTCCTGGCTCTCTGCCTGATCGACGGGATCTTCCCGCCGGTGCCCAGTGAATCGGTGGTCGTGGCCTTGGCAGCCATCGCGGTATCCGCAGGAGCTCCGAATGTCTGGCTGGTGGCCGCAGTCGCCGCCGCGGGCGCGATAGCGGGGGACAACATCGCGTATTTGATCGGGCGCCGCATCGGTGCAGACCGTTTCCGCTGGATGCAGCGCCCCCGGGTTGCCGCCGCCTTCGCCTGGGCCCGCCGGGAACTGGACCGGCGCGGCGCCCTGCTGATCCTGAGCGCACGCTACATTCCAGTAGGCCGCGTGGCCGTCAACATGACCGCCGGCGCAACCGGATACAACCACCGCAAGTTCGTCCTGTTTTCCGTGGTCGCCGGAATCTCCTGGTCCTTGTACTCGGTAGGCATCGGGGCACTGGCCGGGCGCTGGTTCCATGACAACACCCTCCTGGCCGCGGGACTGGCGATCGTGCTGGCGCTGCTGCTGGGCCTGGCGCTGGACCACGGCATGAAACTGGCCAATCGGCGCCGTGCGGCGCGGCTGCGCGCCGCCGCCCCGGCCGCATACGGCGTTGCGGAGCCGGCCACCGAAGCCGGGCCGACGGCGGCAGGCGACGGCGGCGCGGCAGCCGCCGAGAGCCCGGATGGGGCAGTGGCTGCACGCCGCGATCCCGCCGACCAGCTGCCGCCAACCGGTTCGCGGACGGTCCGCTTCGAACCGTACGTCCCCCTGACCGTGTCCTCCCGCAACCATTCAACGGCGGGCCTCGACGACTGACCCAGGCGACGGCATCCGCGCCGGCCGTCCGGGTGCTCGCGTAAGGTGGTGCCTGTGACTGAGCCTGAATACTCCGAAGACACCGCAGCCGACCTGGACATCGACATCCGCAGCCTGCCGAAGGTTTCGCTGCACGACCACCTGGACGGCGGACTGCGTCCCGCCACGATCATCGAACTGGCCGCGGCCGAGGGCCACGAGCTGCCCTCCACTGACCCGGTGGCGCTCGGGGAATGGTTCCGGGAGTCGGCGGATTCCGGCTCGCTGGTGCGCTACCTGGAAACCTTTGACCACACCGTCGCCGTGATGCAGACCACGGAAGGCCTGTTCCGCGTGGCCCAGGAATTCGTGGAGGACCTGGCCGACGACGGCGTGGTCTACGGCGAGGTCCGGTGGGCGCCGGAACAGCACCTGTCCAAGGGCCTGACCTTGGACGAGGCGGTGGAAGCCGTCCAGGCAGGCCTCGAAGCCGGCGTGGCCGCCGTGGAAGCCAGTGGCCGCCCCATCCAGGTGGGCCAGCTGATCACCGCAATGCGGCATGCCGACCGCTCGCAGGAGATCGCTGAACTCGCCGTCCGCCACCGTGACCGGGGCGTCGTCGGATTCGACATTGCCGGAGCCGAGGACGGCTTCCCGCCCTCACGCTTCAAGGACGCCTTCACCTACCTGGCCGAACAGCAGTTCCCGGTCACTGTCCACGCCGGCGAGGCAGCCGGAGTGGACAGCATCGTGGATGCGCTGGTCAGCGGCCGTGCGCTGCGGCTGGGCCACGGCGTGCGGATCGCCGAGGACATCCAGGTGGACTTCGGCCCCGACGGCGAGGACGGCGACGAGGTTGGCATGGTCACCCTGGGCCGGGTCGCCTCGTGGGTCCGCGACCGCGGCATCCCGCTCGAGTGCAGCCCCTCATCCAACCTGCAGACCGGTGCGATCGCCGTCTTCGGCGAAGGCATCCACTCACACCCGTTCGACCTGCTCTACCAGACCGGGTTCAAGGTCACGATCAACACCGACAACCGCCTGATGAGCGGCGTGACGCTCTCCGACGAATACGAGTTGCTGGTGGAGACCTTCGACTACGACCTCGATGACCTGCTGGAGATCACGCTCAACGCCGCCGAAGCCGCCTTCCTGCCGCTGGAAGAGCGTGAGGCGCTCATCGAGTTCATCGGCGAGGCCTTTAACAGCCAGCCGGGCTGACGTCGCCATGCCCCACGCCGGACAATCCTTCGAACCGGGGCCGCTCCCGGACGCCGCAACGGCGCAGCCCGGGCGAGGCCGGGCCGTTGCCAGGCTGCTGGAAGTCGTGGCACAACTGCGCGAGCACTGCTTGTGGACGGCCGCGCTGACCCACGAGTCGCTGGTCGAGTACTTGGTGGAGGAAGCCCACGAACTGGCCGAAGCCGTCGAAACCGGCCACACCGGCCGGGCCGATGTGGAAGAGCTCAAGGGCGAACTGGCCGATGTGCTCTACCAGGTGGTGCTGCATGCCCGTTTGCAGGAAGAACGGGGACACTTCGATTTCGACGCCGTGGCCGCCGAACTGACAGCCAAGCTCATCCGGCGGAACCGGCATGTCTTCCGGCCGGACGGATCGCTGCAGGAGAAGTTTCCGGACACCATCGCAGAGATCGTGGCCGGTTACGACGCGGTCAAGGCGGCGGAGAAACCGGAGCGGACCACGCCGTTCGACGGCCTGCCGCACTCGCTGCCGGCTCTGACGTTGGCGGCGAAATCCCTGGACCGCGCCCGCCGGGCCGGCAGCCCGTCGGCGGCCGTCCTAAACCAGGACGGCGCGGCCGGGCGGACTTCGGCCGAGGGTGCAGCCCGGGCGGAGTGCGACGTCGGCGAGGAACTGTTCGCCGTCGTTCGCCGCGCAGTTGAGGCCGGAGTGGATCCCGAGCAGGCGCTGCGGACCGCCGTCCGCAGATTCCAGCAGCGCGTAACGGAAGAAAACCGCAGCGGGTGATCTCGATTAGTCTTAAGCCGGACCTTGCAGCCGGCTCCGGCCTCGCCTGCAGACATTCCATCTTTTCGTTCCAACGAACAGGAGCTACTCCATGGCGCTGATCGATGCCATCCACGCGCGCGAAATCCTTGATTCCCGCGGCAACCCCACCGTTGAAGTTGAGGTGCTGCTGTCTGACGGCTCGATGGGCCGTGCCGCGGTTCCGTCCGGGGCCTCCACCGGGGCGTTCGAGGCGGTGGAACGCCGCGACGGCGAGAAGGACCGCTACCTGGGCAAGGGCGTCGGCCAGGCCGTGGCCGCCGTGGTGGACACCATCCAGCCGGCGCTGGCGGGCCTCGACGCCACCGACCAGCGGCTGATCGACCAGACCATGCTGGACCTGGACGGCACCTCCAACAAGTCCGACCTCGGCGCCAACGCCATCCTCGGCGTTTCGCTGGCCGTGGCCTCGGCCGCCGCCGAATCCGCCAACCTTCCGCTGTACAAGTACCTGGGCGGCCCGAACGCCCACGTGCTGCCGGTCCCGCTGATGAATATCCTCAACGGCGGCTCGCACGCCGATTCCGACGTGGACATCCAGGAGTTCATGGTGGTGCCGCTGGGCGCCGCCACGTTCTCCGAGGGGCTGCGCTGGGGCGTGGAGGTCTACCACAGCCTCAAGGGCGTGCTGAAGGAGAAGGGCCTTTCCACCGGCCTGGGCGATGAGGGCGGCTTCGCCCCGAACCTGCCCAGCAACCGGGCGGCGCTGGATTTGATCACCGAGGCGATCACCCGTGCCGGCTACACCCCGGGCAAGGACATTGCCTTGGCCCTGGACGTGGCGTCCTCCGAGTTCTACCAGGACGGCGCCTACCTGTTCGAAGGCAAGTCCCTGACGGCGGCGGAGATGAGCGCCTACTACGCCCAGCTGGTGGCCGACTTCCCGCTGGTCTCCATCGAGGATCCGCTGGACGAATCCGACTGGGAGGGCTGGGCCGCCCTGACGGCCGAGTTGGGCGACAAGGTGCAGCTGGTGGGCGACGACCTGTTCGTCACCAACCCCGAGCGGCTGCAGCAAGGCATCGATGCCAAGACCGCCAACTCCCTGTTGGTCAAGGTCAACCAGATCGGTTCGCTGACCGAAACCCTGGAGGCCGTGGCCCTGGCCCAGCGCAACGGCTACACCACGATCACCTCGCACCGCTCCGGCGAAACCGAGGACACCACCATCGCCGACATCGCCGTGGCCACCAACGCCGGCCAGATCAAGACCGGCGCCCCGGCGCGTTCGGAGCGCGTGGCCAAGTACAACCAGCTGCTGCGCATCGAAGAGGAGCTCGACGACGCGGCCCGCTACGCCGGTCGCGGCGCCTTCCCGCGTTTCACGGCGTAGTTCGGCCCGACCCTCGGTAATGTCTTAAGCGGGGCCCGGCGGCACAGCCGATGCCGGGCCCCGCACGACTTCCACGGTGAGGAGCCTGAATGTCCACCCGACGCCCCAACATGCCGCGGGCCCGCCGCCCGTCCGGCAGTGGGCCTGCTTCGGGCGGCGTGGACGGGAAGGACACCGACGCTCGGGAACCGGAGAGCGGACAGGTGATTCGCGCCGACTTCGGCCGGACGCCGTCCGGCCCGGCTTCCCAGCCGGATGCCCGTACCCGCCGCGCGCCGGACGCAGGCCACGCGCGAAAGCCGAAGCCGCCGGCGAAACCCAAGCCCTCGCCGTCGGAAGTCCGCGCGGCGGAACGCCGCCAGCTGTCCGAGGCCATCAGGCAGCCTGCCGCACCGGCCGCGGACCCAAAGCCCCGGCCACCGGCCAGGGAAACCCCGGCCGACGTCGTGCCGGTCCCGGCCAAAGCGTTCTCCGGCCGCCTGCTGGCGCTGGCCGTGGTGCTGGTATCCATCACCGTACTGCTGGCCCCGTCGGTGCGCATTTTCATTGAACAGCGGGCGGAACTCTCCGCGCTGCAGGCGGACATCGCCGCCAAGAAAGACTCCAACGAACAGCTGACCAAGGAACTGGCCCGCTGGGACGATCCTGCCTACATCAAGCAGCAGGCCCGGGATCGCATATTCTATGTAATGCCGGGGGAGAAGCGGTACATGGTCACCGGCGCGGAAGGACTGCGCGAGTCCAACAAACATGCCTCCGCCACCGCACCCGAGGACCTGCCGTGGGTCGACGCCCTGTGGAACTCGGTGACCCGCGCGGCAACAGACCCGCCCGCAGCGGACTGACCTCCCGGCAGAGCCTGCCGGATTACCCGGCCCTGCCCCACGGGCCGCAGCACCAGGAAAGGACTGAGCCGTGAACGACGCTCAGCGCACCCCCACACCCGACGATCTCGACACCCTGAGCCGCCAGCTCGGCAGGCCGGTGCGCGATGTCGTGGAAATCGGTGCACGGTGTGTGTGCGGAAACCCGCTGGTCGCCACGACGGCGCCGCGGCTCGGGAACGGAATACCCTTCCCGACCACGTACTACCTGACCCACCCGGTCATCACGTCCGCGGTATCCCGGCTGGAAGCGGCAGGGGTCATGACGGAGATGACCGAACGGCTGGAGGGGGATCCGGAATTGGCCGCGGCCTACCGCCGCGCCCACGATGAGTACGTGGCGGCCCGCGACGAGGTCGGCCGCCGGGCCGGTATCGGCGACGTGCCCGAGATCGCGGGAGTCTCCGCCGGCGGAATGCCCACGCGGGTCAAATGCCTGCACGTCCTGGTGGGTCATTCGCTGGCCGCGGGTCCGGGCGTGAATCCGCTGGGCGACGAAGCGCTTGAGCGGATTGCGGAATGGTGGACCGCGGACCGCTGCTACTGCTCCGGTGCCTGGGATGTTGACGGCACCGCTCCGGCCCGGGACCTGAGCCGCCATACCCGGACCCAGGGGCTGACGGCCGAAGAGCTGGCCGCGAAGAAGGCCCGACGCGCCGGCGGCAAGGATGCCGCGGACGACGACGGCGCCGGAACAGCCAGCGGTTCCGCGTCCGGCCATGCCGGCGGAGGGAAGTCCTAATGGCGCGCGTCGGAGCCATCGACTGCGGGACCAACTCGATCCGCCTGCTGATTGCCGATGTCGGGGACGGCGGGCTCACCGACGTGGTCCGCGAGATGAAGGTCGTGCGGCTCGGGCAGGGCGTCGACGCTACCGGGGCGCTGGCGCCGGAAGCGTTGGACCGGACCTTCGCGGCGGCGGAGGAATATGCCGGCCAGCTGCGCAGCCAGGGTGCCGAGACCCTGCGGTTTGTCGCCACCTCAGCCACCCGCGACGCCGCCAACCGCCAGGTCTTCGTCGACGGCATCCGCGAGCGCCTCGGGGTGGAACCGGAAGTGATCAGCGGCCGGGAAGAGGCCGAGCTGTCCTTCACCGGGGCGGCCAGCGTCCTGGCGCCGGAAGCGGGGGAGAAAGTACTGGTGGTGGACCTGGGCGGTGGCAGCACGGAGTTCGTGCTGGGAACCTCCGAAGGGGTGCTGGCCGCGCTCAGCACCGACATGGGCTGCGTCCGGTTTACCGAGCGGCACCTGCTCTCGGACCCGCCAACCGCCGCGGAGATTGCCCACGCCGTGGCGGACGCCGAGGAACATCTGGCACGGGTGCTCGCCGAGGTGCCGCTGGCCGACGTCGACCGGCTGGTCGGAGTCGCGGGTTCCGTCACCACCGTCACCGCCCACGCTTTGCAACTGGCCCGGTATCGTCCGGAAGTCATCCACGGGGCGCACCTGGACGGTGCCCGGTTGGATTCAGCCTGCACCTCCCTCCTGGAGATGACGCGGCAACAGCGGGCTGCCTTGCCGTACATGCATCCGGGACGGGTGGATGTCATTGGCGCCGGCGCCCTCATCTGGCGGACCGTTTCCCGGCGGTTGGCCGCACTGACCGGTGGCCGCGTGGACGGCGCGACCGCCAGCGAACACGATATTCTTGACGGAATCGCCCTGAGTGCGGCCACCCGGCTGCCGCACTGAGCTTCCCGGGTTCGGGGACCAGACCGCTTTGCCAACCGAAGGGACATCCATGCGCCAGCGCGACAGTGAACGGCCGGCCAGACGCGCGGCCGCGTCGAGGGCCTTCTCGCTGGGTTCGGCGATTGCGGTACTCGCCTCGCTGGTGCTCGCCGGCCCGGTCCAGGCAGACGACACCCGCGGCAAGGAATACTGGCTGGACGCCTACGGGATCCGGGCCGCCTGGGACGAGTCGCAGGGCGAAGGCGTCAAGGTAGCAGTGATCGACAGCGGCGTAGACGCAACGCACCCCGACCTCAAGGGGGCCGTGGTCGGCGGTACGGACGTCTCCGGCTCCGGGGACCCCGACGGCCAGCGCGGCATCGGGCAAACACCGGAGCACGGCACTCTGGTTGCCACCCTGCTGGCCGGACGCGGGCATGCCCCCGAAAAGGACAAGAAGGACGACAAAAAGAAAAACGACAAAGAGTCCAAGTCCAAGTCAAAGCACAAGGACGAGGGGATTGGCGCCGGCACGGACGGCGTGATCGGGGTGGCGCCGAAGGCACAGATCCTCACGGCCTCAACGTGGCTCGGGACACCCAACCCCTCGGGCATCGGCGTCGACGAGCAGATCCCCGCGGCCGTCCGCTGGGCCGTGGACAATGGCGCACAAGTCATCAACATGTCGCTGACCAGCTCCAGCACCTCCTGGCCGGAGAGCTGGGACGCGGCGTTCCTCTACGCCGAACAGCATGACGTGGTGGTCGTGGCCGCCGCCGGCAACCGCGCCGGCGGCACCGAACAGTCCGGCGCCCCGGCCACCATCCCCGGCGTGCTGACCGTGGCCGGATTGAACCGCGATGGCGAGGCGAGCCAGGAGGCCTCGGCCCAGAGCATCGTCATCGGTGTTGCGGCCCCGGCCGAGAACCTCGTCGGCGGACTGCCCGGCGGCCTCTATGCCGACTGGTCCGGCACGTCGGGAGCCACGCCGCTGGTCTCGGGCGTGGCCGCGTTGATCCGCTCCAAGTACCCGGACATGAGCGCGGCCCAGGTCATCAACCGCATCATCAGCACGGCCAAGGAAGCCGGTGTTCCGGGCCATGATCCGATCTACGGCTACGGCGTACTCGACGCCGAGGCTGCACTGAACGCCGACGTGCCGGAGGTCGCCGCCAACCCGCTCGGCTCCATCGCGCAATGGATTACGGTGCACCGCCGCGGTGAAGTCGCCGCGCCCCAGTCAGAGGCTCCGGTGCAGTCCAAGGCCGAGGCGCCGGATATTCCGGAACCGACTACGCCCGTGGCGGTTCCCCCACGCAGCGAAAACTCCGTGTTGCCGGCCATCCTCGTGTTTTCGTTCGGCGGGCTGATCGCCGCCGTCCTGGTGCTGGGCGCGGTCCAGACCATGCGGGCGCGCAAGGCGGTGCAGCAGGGCACGGCCGCGGTCGAGGAAGCGGACACGGACTTCATGCCGCCGATTCGGGAAGAGATCCGGAAGCCCGCCAAGCGCTGATTTCGCGGGGTCTGGGCGGCCATCACGGGCGCCGTCCACTTCGTGAAAATTTTCACAAAAGCGGCTATACTGGGGGCATGGCACTCACTCCTGCTCTGTCCGATCGTCCGCGCGTCCTGGTGGTCGGCGGCGGTTACGTTGGTCTTTACGTCGCGCTGAAGCTCCAGAAGAAGGTTAAGGGGCACGGCGGCATCGTTACCCTGGTGGATCCGCTGCCCTACATGACGTACCAGCCGTTCCTGCCCGAGGTGGCTTCCGGCAGCATCGAAGCCCGCCATGCCGTGGTCAACCACCGGCAGCACCTGCAGGACACCGAACTCATCACCGGCAAGGTGACTTCGATCGATCATGCGGCGAAGAAGGCCGTGGTTACTCCCGCTGTCGGCGACGCCTTCGAGCTGGACTACCGCGACGTCGTCGTTGCCGCCGGTGCCGTGACCCGCACCTTCCCGATCCCCGGGCTGGCCGAGGCAGGGATCGGTTTGAAGACCATTGAAGAAGCCGTGGAATTGCGCAACAAGGTGCTTGAGCGGATCGAAACCGGTTCGTTGCTCCCCGAGGGGCCGGAGCGGACGCGCGCGCTGACCTTCGTCGGCGTCGGCGGAGGCTTCGCCGGCATCGAGGCCATGACCGAAATCGAGGACCTGGCCCGCTCCGCCGTCAAGAAGAACGGGCGGCTGCGCCAGGAAGAGCTGCGCTTCGTGCTGGTCGAGGCGATGGGCCGGATCATGCCCGAGGTCACCGAAGACCAGGCCAAGTGGGTCGTGGAGCACATGCGCTCGCGCGGCATCGAGGTCATGCTCAACACCTCGCTCGCCAAGGCAGAGGGCGGCGTGCTGGAGCTGATCAACATGCCGGACAAGACTCCCGCCGAAACCTTCGAGGCCGATACGCTCCTGTGGACCGCCGGCGTGCAGGCGAACCCGGTGGCCCGCAACTTCGGCTTCCCGCAGGACGAGCGCGGCCGGATCAAGGCCAACGCAACGCTCCAGATCGTCGACGAGAACGGCCCGATCGAGGGTGCCTGGACCGCCGGCGACGTCGCCGCCGTGCCGGACCTGACCGGCGGCGGCGTGGGTGGCTTCTGCGTCCCCAACGCCCAGCACGCCATCCGTCAGGCGAAGCGTCTTGCCAAGAACATCTACGCCGCCCGCTGGGGCGTGGGCACCGTCACCGAGTACAAGCACAAGAACCTCGGCGCCGTCGCCGGCTTCGGCATCAATAAGGGCGTTGCCAAGATTATGGGCATCAAGCTCAAGGGCTGGCCGGCATGGATGGCCCACCGCGGCTACCACGGACTGGCCATGCCGACGGTGGAGCGCAAGATCCGCGTGATCTCGAACTGGTTCTGGACAATTTTCCTGGGCCGCGACACCACGCGCCTTGCCGACCTGCAGACCCCGTACCGCCAGTTCCGCGAGGCGGCTGCCCCCAAGCCTCGGCCGCAGGCTGCCGACGCTCCCAAACCGGCAGGGGATGCCAAGGGCACCGGGGCGGACAAGGAACTCGCCTCCACCGGCCGCTAGGCGCAACTCAGCAGCAGGCCCGGGTACCGCATCGGCGGTGCCCGGGCCTTACTGCATTCCAGGGGAAATTCCTCTGGAGATGCCCCGGGAAGATTTACCTGGAGGGGCCGCCTAGAATGCTGCGGTGAGGATCAGGACAGAACAACGGGAAGACCGGCCCGCAGTCCTCCGGTTGGTGGCACGCGCCTTCGCTACCGACGACGGCGGTGAGCCGGTGGAAGCCCGACTGCTGGCTGAGCTGTACGACTGCGACGGCTTCCTGCCCGAGTTTTCGCTCGTCGCGGAGGAAGAGGGCGCCGTCGTCGGCCATGTCATCAGCACCCGCGGCTGGATTGGCGACGAGCCCGCGCTGGGACTGGGGCCCATCGCCGTGGACCCGGACCGTCAGCGTTCGGGTATCGGGGCTGCCCTGCTGGACGAAACACGGCGTCGCGCCGAGGACGCCGGGGAGAGCGTGATCCTGCTGCTGGGGAGCACCGGCTACTATCCGCGGTTTGGTTATCGGCCGGCCGGCGAAGTCGGCATCGGTGCCCCGGATCCAAGCTGGGGCGCCAACTTCATGGCCCTTCCACTGGCCGGCCGCCCGCTGCCCGCCGGTGTTTTCCGCTACGCCGAACCCTTCGGGCGGCTGTGAACCGGCGCAGGCCCATCAAGTACCCTAGATAGGTGCAGGAGTGTCCAGCCCCCGTAGTCCAATGGCAGAGACAACCGACTTAAAATCGGTCCAGTGTGGGTTCGAGTCCCACCGGGGGTACGGATGGAATGTGACGAGCGTTACAAGGATGTAACCCAAAACGCTTATTTTCACCAACAAATTGGACTAGTTTTCTCTGTAATCAGGAATACCTGGTGATCGCATCAAAGGTTCGCGGACCTTTCGATCGAGGAGAAAACATACATGACTGCAACACGCAACGCAGTGCTTTTCGGCACCGGCGGCAATTCCGCACGCGCGGGACGGGTGGCCGCGCTCGGATTGGGGATCGCTTTGTTTGCCTCGGCGTGCGGCGGGGGGACGACCACGCCCTCGGAGACCGGCGGGGGAGCAGGGACCTCGGCACCGGCGGGCGCATCCGGTTTGGTGTGTCCCGAAGCAGGAGAGGGCGGGGGCCCCACTGCAGGCGCGACGGGCGACCCGTCCGCTGTTCCGGAGACCAAGGGCTCCACCGACACCCCGCTGAAGATCGGCACGCTGCTGCCGGCCACCGGCTCGCTGGCCTTTTTGGGCCCGCCGGAAGTTGCAGGCGTCAAGCTGGCCGTTGACCGGATCAACGAGGCCGGCGGTGTACTGGGCAAAGACGTGGAAACCATCCAGCGCGACTCCGGTGATACCACCACCGACATCGCGACCCAGTCCGTGACCGAACTGCTGAGCGAGGACGTCAGCGCCATCGTGGGAGCAGCGTCCTCGGGCGTATCCAAGACCGTGATCAACCAGATCACCGGCGCAGGGGTGGTGCAGATCTCCCCGGCGAACACATCGCCCGATTTCACCACCTGGGATGACAACAACCTGTACTGGCGCACCGCCCCTTCGGACGTGCTCCAGGGCCGCACGCTGGGCAGCTACATGGTGTCCTGTGGTGCCCAGACGCTGGGCATGATCGTGTTGAATGACGCCTACGGCACCGGCCTGGCGGACAACGTCAAGCAGGCTTTTGAAGGCGCCGGCGGCCAGGTTGTGGCCACCGAAATGTTCAACGAGGGCGACTCCCAGTTCAGCTCGCAGGTGGACGCCGTCGTCAACGCCAAGCCCGACGCCATCGCGCTGATCACCTTTGACCAGATCAAGTCGATCGCGCCGCTGCTGCTGTCCAAGGGTGTCACCCCCGACCAGATGTTCCTGGTGGACGGCAACACCTCGGACCTGAGCGCGGACCTCGACCCGGGCGCCATGGTGGGTGCCCAGGGCACGATCCCCGGAACGTTCGCCAAGGAAGATTTCCAGGCGGCGTTGGCGGAAATGGACGACAACCTCAATTCCTACTCCTACGCAGGTGAGTCCTACGACGCGGTGAACCTGGTGGCCTTGGCAGCCGAAGCCGCCGGAAGCACCAAGGGCGAGGACATCGCCAAGGAAATGCAGGGCGTGTCAGCGGACGGTGAGAAGTGCTTCGACTTCGCCGGCTGTGTCACCCTGCTGCGCAACGGTGAGGATATCGATTACGACGGCATCTCCGGCCCGATCTCGTTCGACGAGAACGGTGACCCGACCGAGGCCTACATCGGCATCTACGAGTACGACGACACCAACGTACCCCAGCCGAAGCGCGAGGAGTTCGGCCAGCTGTAAGGCCGCTCCAGCACCACTGGTAAACACAGCAGAGGGTCCCGGCCGCCGGCCGGGACCCTCTGTCGTGCTCCAGAGCGGGCTACCGGTGAATGGGGGTGGGGTGGGAGGCATGACAGGGCCGCCTGGCATTGAACCGGGCCCAACGGCCGCACGCGGCGGGAAATACCTGCCTGTGGGAGTGCTTCAACGACGACGGCGCCCGCCCCGGAGGACGAGCGCCGCCGTCGAGGTGGCTGGCTGCGGTGGACTCAGGCGGTGTCCGCGAGGGTGCCCAGGTAGAGCTGGATGACCTTCGGATCCTTCAGCAACTCGCGGCCGGTACCGGTGTAGGCGTCCTTGCCCTGGTCGAGGACGTAACCGCGGTCGCAGATCTGCAGGCAGCGGCGCGCGTTCTGCTCCACCATGATGACCGAGACACCGGCCCGGTTGATTTCGTGCACCCGCAGGAACGTCTCGTCCTGTTTGACCGGCGAGAGGCCGGCCGAAGGCTCGTCCAAGAGCAGCACCGCCGGATCCATCATCAGGGCCCGTCCCATTGCCACCATCTGGCGTTCACCTCCGGAGAGCGAACCGGCCCGCTGCGCGCGCCGCTTGGCCAGGTCCGGGAAGATGCCCGCCACGAAATCGAAGCGCTTCCTGAAGTCCTTGGGCCGCTGGAACATGCCCATTTCCATGTTTTCTTCGATGGTCAGCGTCGAGAAGACGTTGTTATTCTGGGGAACGAACCCGATGCCGCGGCTGACGAGCTTGTTCGCCTTCAGTCCGGTCAGGTCCTGGCCGCGGACCACCACGGTGCCGGAATGGACCTTGACCAGGCCGAACATCGCCTTGAGCAGGGTCGATTTGCCGGCACCGTTGGGGCCGATGATGCCAATCAGTTCGCCCTGGCGGGCTTCGATGCTGCAGCCGTTAAGGATATTGACGCCGGGCAGGTAGCCGGCCACCAAGTCCGTCACGGTGACCACCGGTTCCCCCGGTGCCACGGCTGCCGGGGTCGATTCTATGCGGCGCGCATTCATGGCTGGTTCTTCCTTCTCGGGCTTCGGTGGGTGTCGTCGGCTTCGTCTGCGCTGGAATCACGCTCGCTGATGTGGCGGCCCAGAACGCCCTCGCTGGCCGTTCCCACTACCGACTCCGCGTCCTGCGCCAACTCTTCTTCCAGCGCCTCGACGCCTTCGGCGTCGCCCAGGTCGACGTCGTGATGGGCGCCCAGATAGGCGTCGATCACTGCCTGATCCTTCATGACGATGGCCGGCGGACCTTCTGCCACGATCCTCCCTTCGGCCATGACGACCACCCAGTCGGCGATGTGGCGGACCATTTGCATGTCGTGTTCGACGAACAACACGGTCATGCCCTCGGCCTTCAGGTTTTTGACGTGCTCCAGCAGCGACTGCGTCAGCGCGGGGTTGACGCCGGCCATCGGCTCATCGAGCATGACCAGCTTGGGCCGGACCATCAAGGCGCGCGCCATTTCCAGCAGTTTGCGCTGGCCGCCGGAGAGCGATGCCGCGTAGTCGTCCCGTTTAGAGTCCAGTTTGAATTTGGTCAGCAGGACGTCGGCCTGCTCGGTGATTTCCCGTTCCTTGGGCCCCCAGATGTTCTTGAAGAGGGCTTTGAACAGGTTCTCGCCGGACTGGCCGGTGGCACCCAAGCGCATGTTCTCCATGACGGAGAGCTTTCCCATGACCTTGGTCAGCTGGAACGTCCGCACCATGCCCATGCGCGCCACCTTGTAGGACGGCACGCCGGCGAGCGAATGCCCCTCGAAGGACCACTCGCCGCTCTGGGGGACGTCGAAGCCGGTAAGCAAATTGAACAGCGTGGTCTTGCCCGCCCCGTTGGGCCCGATCAGCGCGGTGATTTGGTGCCGTGGGATCTCGAGATATTCCACGTCCACGGCGTTGACGCCGCCGAACTGCCGGGTGACGTTTTTGGCGACGAGGATGGGATCCCGTTTCCGGCAGCCCGGGCCCGGCTCGTCGGCGGCAATGGGGCGGGTGTCCGTCATGTAATCGTTGTCCGGCTGGTCCGCCTGATCCGGGGCAGCTGTGGCGGACCCGGTCGTGGCGCGGTCTTGTTCGCTCATGTGAATGCCAGTTCTTTCTTATTGCCCAGCACGCCTTGGGGCCTGAAGATCATCAGCAGCATCAAGGCGATGCCAACCAGGATGTAGCGGAGCTGCCCGGCCTGTGTGGTTGTCAGGAAGGTGATGTAGTCCGCCTCGATGGCACCGTAGAGCAGTCCCTGGGTCAGCGAGAGGACTACCCAGAAGATCATGGCGCCGATAACAGGGCCGAGGACGGTGGCCATGCCGCCCAGCAGCACGCAGGTCCAGAGGAAGAACGTCAGCTCCGTCTGGTAGTTGGCCGGTTGCACCGCTCCGCGGGGGAGGGTGAAGACCATGCCGGCCATGGTTCCGAACAGGCCGCCGATGATGAGGGCCTGCATCTTGTACGAGTACACATTCTTGCCCACGGACCGCACCGCGTTCTCGTCCTCGCGAATGCCTTTCAAAATCCGGCCCCACGGGCTGCGCATCAGCAGGAACACCAGCAGGCAGCAGATTATCACCAGGCCCCAGCCGACCACGCGGATCCAGAGGCCGCGCTCATTCAGGCTCACCAGGCCGAAATTGTAGACGCCCTGCGGGAACGGGTTCAGGGCGAAGAACCCGCCTTCGAAGGCAGCCAAGCCGTTGGCCGAACCGGTGATGTCCGTCAGGTCGTTGGTGGTGACCACGTACCGGATGATCTCCGCGGCAGCGATCGTGACGATGGCCAGATAATCCGCCCGGAGGCGCAGTGTGGGGATGCCCAGCAGCAGCGCAAAGATCACCGAGCCGATCAGGGCTATCAAGACGCCGACAAAGAACGGCACGCCCCACTCCAGCGTGGGAATGGCGAAGCCGTAGGCGCCGATAGCCATGAAACCGGCTTGGCCAAAGTTCAGCAGGCCGGAATAGCCGAAGTGGACGGCCAGGCCGAGTGCAGCCAGGGCGTAGGCGGCCGTAGTCGGGCTGATGATTTCGCCCAGTGCGTTCGTGAATATGTTCAGGAAATCCATGGTGTTGCCTCCTAACCCACGCGCTCTCGACGGCCCAGGATGCCCTGTGGCCGGAACAGCAGGACGACGATCATGATCAGCAGGGCCCCGACGTACTTCAGGTCTGCTTCCAGCCAGAGCGTCGACAGTTCGACGAACAGGCCGACGATGACCGAACCGACCAGGGCGCCGAACACGGTGCCTAGGCCGCCGAGGATGACGCCGGCAAAGACGAGCAGCAGGATCTGCTGCCCCATGTTGAAGGTGACGCCGGGGCGGTAATAGGCCCAGAGGATGCCGCCCAGCGCGGCCAGCACCCCGCCGACCGTCCAGACGATGCGGATCACGCCGTCAACGTCGATGCCGGACGCTGCCGCCAGCGCGGGATTATCGGCGACGGCCCTGGTCGCCTTGCCCAGCCGGGTCTTCAGCAGCAGCATGGCAATCAGGATGATCACGATCAGGCTGACAACCAGGGAGAGCAGCGTATTGCGGCTGATCGAAATGTTGCCCAGTTCCAGAATGGGGCTTCTTGCCTGCGGCAGCTGCTGCGTGGCGCCGCCGAAGTTGAACTGGATGACATAGCGGGCAGCCAAGGCCAGGCCGATGCTGATGATCATCATGGGGATCAGCCCGGTACCCCGATAACGCAACGGCTTCCACAGCCAGGCGTCCTGGGCCCAGCCGAACGCACCACCCAGGGCAATGGCCAACAGCATCGCCAGCCACACCGGAAGGCCGAGAAGCGCGAAGCCGAACATCAGCACCGCGCCGGCGGTGACCATCTCGCCGTGGGCGAAGTTGGTCAGGCCGGTCGTGCCGTAGATGAGGGACAACCCCACCGAGGCCAGGGCCAGCAGCAGGCCGAAACTCAGGCCCGCAATGAGACGCTCTACGAAGATCTCGCCGAAACCGGCGCCTTGGAGCACAATGCCTTCCCCCAGCGGGAAGATGGCCGCGGCGTTGGACGTGTTGGTGAAGGTGACTTCCCGCGGATTGGGCGTGCCTTCGGCCAGCTCCACTCCCTCCGGGAAGGTGGAGACGTCCACTTCGACTTGATAGGTTCCCCGGACCGGAACACCGATCGACCAAGACCCGTTTTCGCCGGTGATTGCTTCGCCGCTGAATCCTTCGCCCGTGGCCGTGATCCGCACTCCCACGACGGGGCCGTCGGCATTGCGCAGGACGCCGCTGATCGTGTCGCGGAACGGCTCCGCCGGCGCGGTCGTCGTCGTACCAGGGGTCGGCTCAGGTGAGGTGGTCGAAGCCAGTGAGGGGGGAGCGGACAAGAGGATCCCCGTGATGATCGCCAGTAAGGCGAGTAGTGTCCCCAATGGCCGAACAAGCTTCGGCATCGCGATCAAGATATGAACCTCCACAGTGGGGGGTGTGTCCGCCGGATCACCGGCAGGCGCTGACAGCGTCTGTGACGGAAATCACCGACGTGTCGTTTATGTTACCTGCGTCACGGGTGGCGGGAGGGCGCGTTCTGTCGCGATCAGGTAACAACTGTGAAGCCGTTGTTTAGCGGGGGTGAAACGTATCGGCTTTAGGGAGCAGCCGGGCTACCGGATGCCGGCCGAGCCGAGGCGAACGCCAGGGGCGTTTCCCGCGGGAAAACGACAGGAAGCGGCGGGGAACTACAGGTAGAGCCCCGTGCCGCTGTCCGCTTCCTCGGGCTGGGAGACGGCGTGGACGTCGCGCTCGCGGAGGAGTGTGTAGTCGGCGGCGTTGACTTCGACTTCCGCCCGGTCTTCGGGGTCGAAGAGCACCCGGTCGCCGACCGCCACCTGGCGCACGTGCGGGCCCGCGGCGACTACCTCGGCCCACGCCAGGCGCTTGCCCATGACGGCGGTGGCAGGAATGACGATTCCCGAGGACGAACGGCGCTCGCTGCTGTCCTGGTCCGGGGCCACGAGGATGCGGTCATGGAGCATCCGCAGGGGCAGTTTGGCCCGGGCGGAGGAGCGGGGCGGGTTGGAAGGACTGCGGGAAGTCACTGGAGCATTCTACCCGGGGCAGGCGCAACGGGCCGCCGGGAGGTCGGCGGCGGGGCCCCGATGAGGGTTCATCGGCCCGTCATGGAATTTTCTGCCGTGTCGTTCGTTGGGATTGGTAGTCTAAGCATTAGCTCGCCCCCTGACGATGGAGGACAACAAGATGGCAATCGGAGGAAATCCGGTTTTCAACAACCCGAAGGCGTTCCGCGGTTCGCCCGCGGGACCTGCCGGAGCCGGCTCTGCCGTGCTGGCCGGCCAGACCCAGCTTTCCAGCCAGCAGTTGCAGGATCTGTACAACCAGCCGTCGGCGGGCCCTGCCCAGACCGGCCGGATGACCTATGACGACGTCATCCTCAAGACCCTGGCGTGCCTGTCCCTGGTGGTCGTGGGCGGTGCCATCGGCTGGATGTTCCCGATCCTGCTGATTCCGGGCATGATCGCCGGCCTGGTCCTCGGCCTGGTCAACGCCTTCAAGCGGGAACCGTCCAAGGGCCTCATCCTGGCCTACGCCGCCGCCGAAGGCCTGTTCGTCGGCGCCCTGTCCATGGTCATCGATGCGATGTACCCCGGCGTGGCCCCGCAGGCCGTGCTGGGCACCGTGTGCGTCTTCGCCGTCACGCTGGCCCTGTTCAAGAGCGGCAAGGTCCGCGCCACGCCCAAGGCCATGCGCTTCTTCATGATCGCGCTGATCGGCTACGCGCTCTTCTCGCTGGTGAACCTGGGCCTGATGTGGTTCGGCGTGCTGGACAACCAGTGGGGCATGCGCGGCGTCCCGATCACCATCATGGGCATCGACATCCCGCTGGGCGTGATCATCGGCCTGCTGGCCATCGGCCTGGCCGCGTTCTCCCTGATCGTCGACTTCACCTCGATCGAACAGGGCGTCAAGCAGGGCGTGGACCGCAAGTACTCGTGGACGGCCGCCTTCGGCCTGACCGTTACGCTGGTCTGGCTCTACGTGGAGATTTTGCGCCTGCTCGCCATCCTCCGCGGCGACGAGTAATCAGCCGTATTTCTACCCACCGACCCCGGCCCGGCGCCGGGGTCGGCTCCTTTAAGCAGCGGCCCGGTACGGTGGATGCATGACGGGCAAGCGCAGCCGGGCAGCGACCGGCGAGCAGTATGAACTGCGGCGCGCCGGATCGAGGGCCGTGATCACCGAACTGGCGGGCTGCCTCCGGCTCTTCGAAAAACAGGGCGTGCAGCTGACCGAGACGTTCGACGATGACCGGATCCCGCCCTCGGCCTCGGGCATCCTGCTGGCGCCCTGGCCCAATCGGGTGGACGGAGGACGCTGGGAGCTCGACGGCGCCGTCCAGCAACTGGACATCACGGAACCGGGCCGCGGCCATGCCATCCACGGGCTGCTGCGAAATACCGGCTACCGGCTGATCGACCGCAGCGGGTCCGCGGTGGTGTTGCAGGCGGAGATCTTCCCGCAGCACGGCTACCCCTTCCGGCTCAGCCATGTCGCCGAGTACTCCCTGGACCAGGCCGGCGACCTGACGGTCCGGCAGGAACTGCTGAACCTGTCCGCAACGGCGGCCCCGGTCGCGCTGGGCGCGCATCCCTTCATCCGGCTGGGAGACGAACCCGCCGACCGGCTGACCCTGACCGTGCCGGCGGCGCGGTTCTTTCCGGCGGACCGGCACACCAAGATTCCGACGGCGGATGCCCCGGTCAACGACCAGACCGACCTGCGCAGTGGAGCCTTGGTGGCGGACCTCGACATCGACCGCGGCTATGCCGGACTGTCTGCCGGATCCGGCGGGCGCGTGGTGACCACACTCGCCTCGGAGGGCGGTTCGGTGGTCGGGCTGTGGCAGGAAGAACCGTTCCGCTACGTCCATGTCTTTGTGACCACAAAATATCCGGGCCGCGACCGCGCCGTAGCGGTGGAACCCATGACGGCGCCCGCCAACAGCCTCAATACCGGCCTGGGGCTTCGATGGCTGGAACCCGGTGCATCGTTCGGCGGAAGCTGGGGCATTACGGCGCAGCTTCACTGAACGCACGACTGGGTCACAATATGAAACTATTGGGTGTATGAACCGGTCCTTCCCCGAAAACCGTCCGCTGCCGGCCGGACGCTTGGCCGGAGCCGACGGTCAACACCACGTCCGCGAGGACGTGCCCTATGCGCTGCGGATCAGCGCGGCCTGGGCGTGGCGGGTGGGCCTGATCCTGGTCGTCGGCGGACTGCTGGTCTGGCTGCTCAGTTTCGTCTCGCTGCTGATCATCCCGCTGATGGTCGCGGCGTTGATTGCCGCCTTGATTTCCCCCGTTGTCCGGTTCCTGCTCAAGGCCAAGGTTCCCAAGAGCCTGGCGGTGGTCATCACCATCCTGGGCTTCCTGGGGCTGATTGGCGGGGCTCTCTCCCTGGTCGGCCGGCAGCTCTACATCGGCTTCAGCGAGTTGTGGGACCAGGTGCTGCAAGGCATCGGCCAGGTTCAGGGCTGGTTGACCAACGGACCGCTCCGCCTGACCAACGAACAACTCAACGACTACCTGAACGAAGGCCTGGACCAGCTTCAGAACAACAGCAGCGCGATTTTCTCCAGCGCCCTCAGCGTCGGGTCCACCGCCGGACACCTGGTCACCGGCCTGCTGCTGACCATCTTCGCCCTGATTTTCTTCCTGTACGACGGTGACCGGATCTGGCGTTTCATGGTCGGGCTGCTGCCCAAGAAGGCGCGGGCGGCAGGCAATGGCGCCGGCCGCAAGGGATGGACCTCCATGGTCCACTACATCCGGGTCCAGATGTTCGTCGCCTTCGTTGACGCCGTCGGCATCGGCGCCGGCGCGGCCATCATCGGCGTGCCGCTGGCACTGCCGCTCGGCGTCCTGGTATTCCTTGGTTCCTTTGTCCCGATCGTTGGCGCCCTGCTCACCGGGTTCGTCGCCGTCCTCTTGGCCCTGGTGGCCAACGGCTGGGTCAATGCGCTGATCATGCTCGCCATCGTGCTGGGTGTGCAGCAGTTAGAGGGCCACGTGCTCCAGCCGCTGATCATGGGCAAGGCAGTCTCGTTGCACCCGTTGGCCGTCGTGCTGGCCGTCGCCGGCGGCTCCATGGTCGCGGGCATCGCCGGTGCGCTCTTCGCCGTCCCCTTGCTCGCGATACTCAATGCGTTCGTGAAGTACATTGCCGCCCGCGGATGGGAAACGGACCCCGCCTTGGGCGCGCCGCCACCGGTGGAAGAGCCATACCGGGCGCCGGAACCGGCGTTGGCTTCGCCGGGTCCTGGAAATCCGCCCGAACCCTCAGACCGGGGACCTTCCCGCCGACGCCGCGTCCTGCTGCAGAGAAAAGAGACCGACAAGTGACAGTCACCGCCCAGCTTCCCGTCACGCTCGACGACATCCAGGCCGCCCGGATAACCCTTGACGGCATCATCGCCAAGACGCCGATCGAACAATCCCGCGCACTGGGGCGGATGGTCGGCTCCGACGTGTTCTTCAAATGCGAGAACCTGCAGCGGGCCGGGTCGTTCAAAGTCCGCGGGGCGTACGTGCGGATGGCCGGGCTGTCCGATGAGGAGAAGGCACGCGGCGTCGTGGCTGCCTCCGCCGGAAACCACGCGCAGGGCGTGGCGGTGGCTGCGGCCCGCCTGGGCATCAAGGCCCGTATCTTCATGCCGCTCGGCGTCGCCTTGCCGAAGCTCGCGGCCACCCGTGGCCATGGCGCCGAAGTGGTGTTGCACGGCCACAACGTGGACGAAGCCCTCGCCGAGGCCCAGCGCTATGCGGACGAAACCGGCGCGGTCTTCGTGCATCCCTTCGACAACCCGGACATCATCGCCGGCCAAGGCACCCTGGGGCTCGAGATCCTGGAGCAGGTCCCCAACGTCGAGACCATCGTCATGGGCGTCGGCGGCGGCGGCCTGCTGGCCGGGGTCGCCACGGCGGTCAAAGCCAGGGCCAAGGAGCTGGGCCGCGAGATCAAGGTGATCGGCGTGCAGGCGGAGAACGCGGCAGCATACCCTCCCTCCCTCGCCGCCGATGCGCTGGTGCCGCTGCAGAAGGTCTCCACCATGGCCGACGGTATCGCCGTCGGCCGCCCCGGTCAGCTGCCGTTCTCCATCATCAGGGAACTGGTCGACGACGTGGTCACGGTCAGCGAAGACGCCCTGGCCCGCGCCCTGATCTTCCTGGTTGAGCGGTCCAAGCTGGTGGTCGAACCGGCCGGCGCCGTCGGCGTCGCTGCGCTCATGGAAGGTGTCATCCCGGATCCGGGCACCACGGCGGTGATTCTCTCCGGCGGAAACATAGATCCTATGTTGATGCTGAAAGTGATCCAGCGGGGTCTGTATGCCTCCGGCCGGTTCATGTCCGTGCGGATCATGCTCGACGATCGTCCCGGTTCGCTGGCCACGATTTCGCGGATCATCGCCGAATCGGATGCCAATGTCACCCGCGTGGACCATACCCGCATCGGCGGGTCAATCAGCATGGGCGACGTTGCCATCACCATCGACATCGAGACAAAGGGCCACGAGCACTGCGAACTGGTGCTCGGCAGCCTCCGCGCCGCGGGCTTCCAGCCCGTCGTCGTCCACTGACCGTGGCGGCCGGAAGCCGTGGACTGCGCCCCGCCCCGGCGCTGGCCGGAGCCGGGGCATTCGCGGCACTGCTCTGGGTCGTCTTCCTCGTCAACATCCTTGCCGGCGGGTACTTCAGCCTGCTGCTGGGCATCGCCCCACGGCGGCTAGAGGGGCTCGACGGCGTGGTGTTCGCGCCGCTGCTACACGCCGATACCAGCCATCTGTTGAGCAACACTGTCCCGCTGCTGGTGCTCGCGTTCCTGACGCTGCTGGAAGGAATCCGGCGGTTTTCCGTGGTGCTCGCCTGCAGTTGGCTGGCCTCCGGGCTGGGCGTTTGGCTGACCGGTGCGGGCCTCACAATCGGCGCCTCGGGCCTGGTCTTCGGGCTGTTGGCCTACCTGTTGGTGCGCGGCTTCTACAATCACAGCTGGCGCCAGATCCTGCTGGCCGTGGTCATCTTTCTTTTCTACGGCTCGGTTTTGTGGGGCGTCCTGCCGACGGCGCTGCCCGGGATCTCCTGGCAGGCGCACCTTTTCGGGGCGGCCGGGGGAGTCGCCGCGGCGGTGCTGCTGCGCCGCCGCAGGCGGGGCCTGGGCTGAACCCGTTCCCCAGCGATCGGAAGCGCCCAACGCCTGCTGCCGCCTACGCGAAAGGGCGGGCTCCCGCAGGAGCCCGCCCTTTGTGATGGGGTGCGTGATCAGCCGGCGTAGGGCTTGGCCGAAATGATCTCCACGGTGATCTGCTTGCCGTTAGGCGCAGCGTAGGTGGTGGTTTCTCCCGCGCGCAAGCCGTGGATGGCCGCGCCGAGCGGGGACTTTTCGCTGTACACGTCCAGGTCGGAATCGCCGGCCACCTCGCGGCTGCCCAGCAGGAAGCGCTCGGTGTCGCCGGCGATCTTCGCTTCGATGACCATGCCCGGCTCTACGATTCCGTCGTCAGCGGGTGCTTCGCCCACGTGGGCGTTGCGCAGCAACTCGGTGAGCTGACGGATCCGTGCTTCGGCCTTGCCCTGTTCTTCCTTGGCGGCGTGGTATCCGCCGTTTTCCTTGAGATCCCCCTCGGAGCGGGCCTGTTCGATGCGGTCGACAATCTCTGCCCGGCCGGGGCCCGAAAGGTGATCCAGTTCAGCCTTCAGGCGGTCGTAGGCTTCCTGAGTGAGCCAGGCGACGGGTGCGCTGGAAGTGGACACGTAGTTCTCCTTAGTTGCTGCCGGTGCCGCTGGGCGCGGGCCGGCACGATGGCTCTTTGCACAAAAGGCCGCCAAGTTGGCGGCCACTCCATGCAAAGACCCCGCCATGAAGGTGAATCATTCGTTCTGGGAGTTCCCAGTTCACCGGAGGCGGGGCGGAATGTATTTGCTCAATTGTAGTCAGCCCCCGCCGGTTTTCCCAATAACACGGTGGCAAAAGATGCGCCGCACCCTGGAAAGCGAGACCGCGGGCGGCGCCCACCGGGGGCGTCAGCCGCTGGCGTCGGCGGCCCAGCAACTGTCCACGCCGCCGGAGACAGCCATGGATTCGGTCCTCAGCTGAACGCGGTGTGCCGTGGTTTCGGCCGTATCCCCCTCGGCGGCGGGCCCGATCGTGGCGACCTTCCAGCCGACGACGGCGTAGTTCTCGCTCAGGGCCTGTACGGCGCAGTGGACCGTCGCCTCGGGGTCCTTGGTGACTTGGAAGTCCACGGTGATGTGGCCGGCGTCGGCCACCGAAAAGCCAACGTCCTTGCTCTCAACCTGCGGCCCGTCCTGGCCCAGGGCGAAGAAACCGGCGCCGATAACTGCCACGCCCAGGGCCCCGCCGGCCAGTGCCAGCTTGCTGCGGCGGGACAGCGTCCGCCGCGGCGTGCCGTAACGTTCGGAAACCGTTAAGCTGGGGGGAGTCTGAGGAGTTCGGGGGCCGGAGGTGCTCACGCCCTCAAGTTTAGCTTCCCACCCACCCACGCAAGATTTTCCAGGAGCAGCCACGTGAGCTTCGATGCAGCCAAGCCGGCGCAGAGTGAGGGACTGCGCCTGCTGGCGGTCCACGCCCATCCGGACGACGAATCCAGCAAGGGCGCCGCGTCCATGGCGCGTTATGCCGCCGAAGGCGTCCAAGTGCTCGTCGCGACCTGCACCGGCGGTGAACGCGGCGACATCCTCAACGCGGAGGCCGCCTCCGATCCGCAGGCGCACCGGGACCTGGCCGGAATGCGGCGGGTGGAGATGGCCCGGGCTGCAGCGGAGCTGGGCGTACAGCATCGCTGGTTGGGGTTCGCGGATTCGGGCCTTCCGGAGGGGGATCCGCTGCCGCCGCTGCCGTTCGGCAGCTTCGCCACCCTGCCCCTGGAACGGGCGGCGGCTCCGCTGGTTAAGCTGGTCCGCGAGTTCCGTCCGCATGTGGTGATCAGCTACGACGAGAACGGCGGCTACCCGCACCCGGACCACATCATGGCCCACAAGGTGGCGGTGGAGGCGTACCACGCTGCCGGTGACTCGGAGCGCTACCCGGACGCGGGCAGTCCCTGGGAGCCGCTCAAGCTTTACTATGACCGTGCCTTCAACCCGGAACGGTTCCGCGCACTGCACTACGCCCTGGAGGAAGCCGGCCTGCAGTCGCCCTACGCCGCACGCCTCGCGGCATGGCTGGAGGCCGACGCCGAGGGGCACCAGCCGCCCATGCCCAACCACCGGACCACCACGCAGATCGACTGCGGCGACTTCTTCCGCCACCGCGACCGCGCGCTGCTGTCGCACCGCACCCAAGTGGAGCCCACCGGGTTCTTCTTCGCGGTCTCGGAGGAAATGCAGCGGACCGTCTGGCCGTGGGAGGATTTCTCGCTGATCCACGCCCGGGTGGAGACCAGCGTGCCCGAAACGGATTTTTTCGCGGGCATAAGATAGACCTTGCAGCCAACCCGCGCCGGAGCCGAAGTTTTCCGGGACGCAGCGAGAAAGAGATTGAAACTTGCCCCTGATCCAGATCCTTGCCGCCGTCGCCGCCGGTGCCGGCGAACCCACTCTCCGGCCCGGCCTGGACGCTGACCAGGTTTCGCCCGGGCCCTGGGGCTTCTTCTTCACCTTTGCCCTTGCGGCCGTGGTGGTTTTCCTGATCTGGGACATGTCCCGGCGCATCCGGCGGGTGCGCTACCGCTCCCAGGTGGAGGAGAGCGGAGGCCACGATGCGCGGGAGGCCGGCCCCGAAGCGTCCGGGCAGGCAGGCGGGGGCACGCGCGGGCACACGGACGGCGGCGGCACCGAAACGGGGAGCACGAACGAACACAGCGGCGGCTCGGGCCGCCCGGACCGCCGGGAGTGACCATGGCCGGCAGACTGCGCTCAGAGGCTTCGGCCTACTTGCGGCAGCATGCCGGGAACCCGGTGGACTGGTGGCCGTTCGGTGACCAGGCCTTTGAACAGGCACGTCTGCGCGACGTGCCTGTTTTCGTTTCGGTCGGCTACGCGGCGTGCCACTGGTGCCATGTGATGGCCGGTGAATCCTTCGAGGACGAGGCCACGGCCCGCTACCTGAACGAGCACTTCGTTCCGGTCAAAGTGGACCGGGAGGAACGTCCGGACGTGGACAACGTCTACATGGCGGCCACGCAGCTGATGACCGGCCAGGGCGGCTGGCCGATGAGCGTCTTCGCCCTGCCCGACGGCCGGGCCTTCTATGCCGGCACCTACTTCCCACCGCGGCCGCTGCCGGGCCAGCCATCCTTCCGCCAGGTGCTTCAGGCGGTCCATGAAGCCTGGGAGCAGCGCCGCGGCGCCGTTGAAACCACTGCCGCCTCGCTGGCCCAGGCCCTCGCGCAGGCCGGGGAAGCCAACCGTGAACTCCTCGGGGACCTCACCCCGGCGCCCGACGACGGCGCGGCGGACCAGTCCCACGATTTCGGGCCGGGACCGGTGCAGGTGTCCGCCAGCGGCTGGGGTGCGGGCCGCCCGGTCCTCGAACAGGCCGTCGAGGTCCTGGCGCGCCAGGAGGACACCGTCTTCGGCGGGTTTGGCGCGGCCCCCAAATTTCCGCCGTCGGCCGTACTGCACTTCCTGCTCCGGCATGCTGCGGCCTCGGGGTCCGACACTGCGGGGCAGGCCGCCGGATTGTCTTCCCGCACGTTGTCCGCCATGGCCGGCTCCGCGTTGTACGACCAGGTGGAGGGCGGCTTTGCCCGCTACGCGGTGGACCGTCAGTGGTCCGTGCCGCACTTCGAAAAAATGCTCTACGACAATGTCCAGTTGCTGCGCGTGTATGCCCAATGGGCCTTCCAGTCTTCGGTAGAGGCCGAGAGGAACCTGGGGCGGGCGGTCACGGCCGGTACGGTGGACTGGATGGTGGACCGGCTGCGGTTGGCGCACGGCGGGTTGGCGTCCTCGCTCGACGCCGACACCGTCGTCGACGGCGTCCACCATGAAGGCGCAACGTACCTGTGGTCGCCGGCAGAGCTGCGGGAGGCGCTCGGCGACGACGACGGCGGCTGGGTCGCTTCCGTGATGGGTGTGGGCGAGCGGGGCAACGTCAGCGCGACCGGGTCGACGTTGCACCCGGGACGGGTGCTGGGGCCGGACGAGCGGCAGCGCTGGGAAGGGTTGCGTCCGGTACTGCTGGCGGCACGCAAGAAACGGCCGCAGCCCGAGCGGGATGAAAAAGTTGTTGCCGGTTGGAACGGGCTGGCCGTGGCCGGGCTGGCCGAAGCCGGAGAGCTGCTCGAGCGGCCCGACCTGACCGCCGCCGCCGTGGCCGTGGCGGACTACCTGCTGGCCGTGCATCTGGACGGCTCCGGCCGGCTTGCCCGGGTTTCCCACAACGGTTCTGCCCAGCACTTCGAAGGTTTGCTGGAGGACTATGCCGGCTGTGCGGAAGGACTGTTCTCGCTGTATGCGGCCACCGGGGAGCCCCGCTGGTTTGCCGCCGCGGAAGCGCTGGTGCTGCGCGCGGAGGAGGTGTTCCTGGGTGAGGGACAACTTAACGACCAGGCGGCCCCTGCCGACCAGGTGGCTGCCGCCGCGGGATCCGTTCCGCCCGCGGATCCGCTGGAGAGCGCCACCCCCAGCGGCACCAGCCTGTTTGCCGGCGCGTTGGCCACCTATGCGGCCTACAGCGGCTCCGTCCGGCACCGGGATCTGGCCGGCCGGCTGCTCGGCTACCTGGAGGGGATTGCCGTGCGGGCACCGCGTGCTGCCGGGTGGGGCCTCGCAGCTGCGCAGGCACTGGCGGCCGGGCCGGTGGAGCTGGCAGTCACGGGGGCACCGGGCGCAGCCGCCGCGCTCATAGCCGCGGCGCGCGCAACCGGCAGCCCGGGCATGGTCATCGCCCGTTCCGGACGGGCGGGGCCGCCGGAGGGGGCGGCCCCGCTGCTGGCCGACAAGCCAGTCCCGGCGGAAGGGGCGCTCGCTTACGTGTGCCGCGGAATGGTCTGCCGCCGGCCGGTGGCGACCGTCAATGGCCTGCTGGCCGAGCTCGGCGCGGGAGCAGGCTGAGCCCGGAACAGTTCCGAAAGCCCTTTGCGACCGTCAACCGGAGGGGCCCAGCACCGCGATGACGATGGCGATGTAATGGCAGACGAAAGCCACCACGGTGAAGGCATGGAACAACTCGTGAAAGCCGAACCAGGTGACAGAGAAATTCGGCCGCTTGATCCCGTAGACCACCGCACCGCCAATGTAGAGAACGCCTCCCGCGCAGATCAGCACCGAAGCGGGGACGCTGGCAGCGAAGAAGTCGGGCAGGTAGAACAGCGCGGCCAGCCCGAGGGCGCAATAGACCGGGACATAGAGCCAGCGCGGGGCATGGGGCCACAACACCCGGAACCCGACGCCGGCGATGGCGCCGACCCAGATCAGCCACAGCAGCAGCGTGGCCTTCGCCGGTTCCAACAGTGACCAGGCCAGCGGCGTGTACGTTCCGGCGATGACCAGCATGATGTTGGTGTGGTCCAGGCGCTTGAGCACCAGCTTGACGTTGGGGCTCCAGTTGCCGCGGTGATAGACGGCGCTGACGCCGAAGAGCAGCAAGCCCGTGACCGCGTAGACCGCGCAGGCCCATTTGGCCGCTGCGGTGGGTGCCAGCGCCACGAGGACAATTCCGGCCGCCAGGGCCAGCGGGGTGGCCCCCGCATGCAGCCAGCCACGGAACCTCGGCTTGATATTGAGTGCGTCGGCGACCTGCTCCACGGTCCGTTCGATGGGACCGTCCGTCGCCTCCCGGCGAGCAGGGGAATCCTCGTAACCGCCCCGGGAGCCCGATGGCCCGGTGGCGGCGCCGCGTTCACTCATGCGGATATTCTAGCGGCCGGGGCCGCCGTGGTTACCGGCCGGTAACAAGGTGTGGCGCGGAACCGGCCGAACGGGGGGATAGAATTCTAAGTCGTGAACGGGCGATCAGGAAGGCGGGGTGCTGTGTCTCTTCCCGGCGTCCTGTACCGCCTGTATGAGCGGCGCCTGCAGCGCTCGCTGGCGCCTGACCGGATCCCGGGCCACATCGGCGTGGTGGTTGACGGCAATCGGCGCTGGGCCAAACTGGCCGGGGCGCCCACGCGGGAAGGGCACCAGGCGGGGGCCGACAAGATCCTGGAGTTCTTGGGCTGGTGCGGCGACCTGGGCATCAAGGTGGTCACGCTCTACATGTTGTCCACGGACAACATGGGCCGTTCGGAAGACGAATTGCGCGAACTGCTGGGTGTCATTGGCAATACGTTGGACCGGTTGGGCGAGGGCAAGAACGTGCGCGTCCATCCCGTCGGGGCGCTGGAGACGCTCCCGGCCGACCTCGCCGCCAAACTCAGCGCTCTGGGGGAGCAGACCGCGTGTGTCAACGGCGTCCACGTGAACGTGGCCGTGGGTTACGGCGGCCGACGGGAAATCGTAGACGCGGTCAAGGGCCTGCTCCGCCATGCCGACGCCGAAGGCAAGAGCCTGGCCGACGTTGCCGGTGCGCTGGGCGTGGAGGACATCTCCCGCTACCTGTACACCAGCGGCCAGCCGGACCCGGACCTGGTCATCAGGACCTCCGGCGAACAGCGGCTCTCCGGCTTCCTGATGTGGCAAAGCGCCTACAGCGAATACTACTTCTGCGAGGCCCTGTGGCCGGATTTCCGCCGTCTGGACTTCCTGCGCGCCCTGCGCGACTACGCCAGCCGGCAGCGCCGTTTCGGCGCCTGAGCAGGGCCGCGGAGCGGGCGGCTCACCGACGTCGTTCCCGTTCGCGCAGAATTCATTGAAACGATTTCTCCCGGGCTCTTGTCTTAGTGAATTACATCCGCGTAATTTTGGACTATCAGTCAGCAAAACCGCAGATTGATCGGGAGGCCACCAGTTTGATGCGCACAGCGAAAGCCGCATCGGGGGAGGCCGGTTCCGGCCTGGTGGCCCTACCGTCCACGCCCCGCTTCAATCAGTCGGAGCCGTCGCGCTCCGGACGGGAGCAAGCATGACCGCCACCAAGAATCCGCACCCTGCCGCCACGACCGGACCCGGGAAGCAGCCCGCCGCTGCCACCTCGTCCGGTCGTTCTGTTTCCGCCGGGGAACCGGAGACAGCGCGGGCGTCGTTTGTCCTGGACACCTCTGTGCTGCTGTCCGATCCCCGGGCGCTGCTGCGCTTCGCCGAGCACGAGGTCATCCTGCCGGTGGTGGTGATCACGGAGCTGGAAGGCAAGCGGCACGACCCGGAGCTTGGCTACTTCGCCCGCCAGGCGCTGCGTCTGCTGGATGACCTGCGCGTGCAGCACGGGGGCCTGAACCAGGCCATACCGCTGGGTGCGGAGGGTGGCACGCTGCGGGTGGAGCTCAACCACATTTCGCCCGAAGTGCTGCCGGCCGGATTCCGCGGCGGCGGCAACGACAGCAGGATTTTGGCCGTGGCCAAGAACCTGGCCGTCGAGGGCCGCAACGTCACCGTGGTCTCCAAGGACCTGCCCATGCGGGTCAAAGCGTCTGCGCTGGGGCTGCGTGCGGACGAGTACCGCAACGAACTGGTCAAGGACTCCGGCTGGACCGGCGTGGCCGAGCTGGATGTGGCCGACGACGACGTGAACGCGCTGTATGGACACGAGCCGGTGTTCATCCCGGAAGCGGCGGAGCTGCCCGCCAACACCGGCCTGGTGCTGCTCTCCAACCGCGGATCGGCGCTCGGCCGGGTGGGAGCCGACAAACAGGTCCGCCTGGTCAAGGGCGACCGTGACGTGTTCGGTTTGCACGGCCGTTCCGCGGAGCAGCGGCTGGCCATCGACCTGCTGATGGACCCGGAGGTCGGAATAGTCTCCCTCGGCGGACGGGCCGGTACCGGCAAGTCCGCCCTGGCGCTGTGTGCCGGGCTGGAAGCGGTGCTGGAGCGGCGCGAGCACCGGAAGGTGGTGGTGTTCCGGCCGCTGTACGCCGTCGGCGGCCAGGAGCTCGGGTACCTGCCGGGCTCCGAATCGGAAAAGATGAATCCGTGGGCGCAGGCGGTGTTCGACACGCTCGGCGCCCTGGTTTCGAACGAAGTGGTCGAGGAAGTCATGGACCGCGGCATGCTTGAGGTGCTGCCGCTGACCCACATCCGCGGCCGCTCGCTTCACGATTCGTTCGTGGTGGTGGATGAAGCGCAGTCCCTGGAGAAGAACGTGCTGCTGACGGTGATGAGCCGGATCGGCCAGAACTCCAAGATTGTCCTCACCCACGATGTGGCACAGCGTGACAATCTGCGCGTCGGACGCCACGACGGCATCGCCGCCGTCGTGGAAACGCTCAAGGGGCACCCGCTCTTCGGCCACGTGACGCTGACACGGTCGGAGCGCTCGCCCATTGCGGCCCTGGTCACGGAGCTGCTGGAGGGAGCCGAGATCTAGCCGGCGGCATCCGCGGCCTGTTGGAGGGAAGCGGGCTGCCGCAGCGCGGCCCGCTTCCCGCCGGTTACGGCCGGTCAATTGCCGCCGTTACAGCACCTGGGCCACCGCTGGGGGAGCCTGGTCAGGCGCGGTCGAGACTACTTCCGGAAGGAAAGGCGATGACGATCCTGGTGCCGGCACCCGGGGCCGATTCAACCTGCAGCGTACCGCCGGCTTCCCTGACGGTGTCGCGCATGATCCGGAGGCCGAGGTGGTCGGCCCGCCTGGCCGCGTCAGGAGTAAAGCCGACGCCGTCGTCGACCACCTCCAGCACCACAGCAGTGCTGGATTGCCTCAACGAAACTCTGACCAGACGGGCGGACGCATGCTTGGATGCATTGGTGACGGCTTCACGCGCTGCGCGGTAGAGCAGCTCGGGGGAGGCGAGAGCGGTGGGCTCCGGGAAGTCAATGTCCAATTGCCAGTCGGCTCCGCGTTGGCGGACCAGAACACCCAATCCGTCGAGCGCAGCCGGCAAGCCCTCAGCCGACAGGTCCGGCGGATACAGCGTCAGCGTGATCCGGCGCAAGTTACGGATACTGCCCTGCACAACATTTTTGGCCAGCGCATGAAAGGTGCTGTCCGAAGCAGTCTGTTGCTGTTCGCGTGATTCCAGACTGTAGGCCAGCCCGGCCAGCTCTTGGATGACGCCGTCATGAAGGGTCTGGGCCAGACGTTGGCGTTCTTGTTCGGATGCCGCCATTGATCGTTGCAGCAGTCCTCGCCGGATTTCACCATCTTTCCGCATACGGCGCGCCATTCGGATTGCCGGTTCAAGCTGGAGCATCTGCAGCACGGCCAACGCGATCAAGATGACAGGCAGGATGCCCAGCATCTCATCCTGCATGCGGTTGATTTCATCCGGCGGATAAGACAGCTCGAAGATGTAGTCATGTCCGTTGCCGGCCTGTGCACGCACATAAACGTTGACCAGCTGAGTCTGGCCCGTCTCGAAGATATTGTCGTCGTCCGCTGGATCTTCCACGAGGCTGACAGGTGCATCCCCCTGCAGCTGGACCAGGAGATGAGCCGGCAGGTCGAACTGCCGCCCGATGAGCTCATCGACGTCCGAATACACAATCGTGCCGTCGAAGTCCCAGACCTTGACCCGCAAAATGTGGCCGTCGTCAATCATTGGGTCCACTTCGCTGTCCAACTCGGCCAAGGCCTGCGGAATGCCCGCAATCACCGCATCCGTGACGTCCTGGGCGAATTCGTGGTCGACTATTTGTTCCGTGTGTTCGGCGGTGTGGAGGAGTGCCTGGTCGGCAGCCAGCGAGCGGGCAACCATGATCACGGGCACCGTGACGATGATCAGTGCCGCAAGCCCGGACAGCGCGAAGCGGCGCAGGGCCGCCTGCATTTCCGAGGGCTTCCGGCGGCGGGGCTCGGAGGGTGATTCAGCGAGGATGCTGCGCCGGCACCGCGCGGCGAACTCAACGACCATACCCGCCGCCCAGCAGTTCCAGCCGCTGGGCGGTGGCGACGGCTTCCAGCTGCGAATGTGCGCCGAGCTTGGCAAGAATCGACTTCACGTATCCCCGACAAGTGTGCTGGGAAATGCCCAGCCTCCGGGAATTCGTTCGCACATCGTGGCCTGCTGCCATGAGAGCCAGTACCTGATGCTCGCGTTTCGTCAGCGCCGGTCGGTCCGCTGCCTGCGCCGGCGGAGCGGTGGCACATCGGGTGAGCGCGGACGGATGGACAGCCATGCTGCCGCTCCTGGCGTGCCGGATCGTTTCGAGCAGTGTCGACAGGGAGCCGTCTTTGGGCAGGAAACCGGAAAGACCCGATGCGGCGGCGCGCGCGAGTACATTCAGCGACGGGTTACCGGTCAACAAGATGATCCGCGTCTCCGGGGCAGCCTGCAGGATCTGCTCCGCGGCGCTGAGTCCATCACCGTCGGGCAAATGGTAATCCATGATCACCACGTCGGGCCGGGACCGGCGGCACAGGGCAACCGCCTCCGTCACGCCGGCGGCGCTGCCCACGTTGACCAGATCCGATTCCCGATTCAGGGCATCAGACAGCAACTCCGCGAAAGTCGTGTGGTCATCTACGACGGCGATGCGTAGTTTTTGCTCCCCCAAAGAGCTCATTCTCCAGTTCCCCAACTCAAGACACGAAGGACTTGACCCCACCTCGAGTATGCACGGTACGCACCTGGAAGTACACACCGGGCCGGCAGGGTCCCCCGCTCTCAGCTGGCCGTCAGCGCTTTGCGCAAGAAAGAGCTGACGATGTCTCCCGCCGCCATATAGCGGGGTTCCGCGTCAACATCAGCCATAAATTGTTCTTTCCGGTGCCTCGCTGCGGGCGGGTCCAGCCGTTCGTTGAGCACCAGCAGCGCCGCCAGGACTTCCGACAGGCCGGACTGCGCGTCGGCGGTGGCCTTCAGCAGCCGCACATAGATCTCCTGAAGGGCCGGGCCGGGTGCACAACCGAGGTCGCGGCCGAACAATCGCCGGCACCGTTCGTAGGCCTGCAACCCGTCCGCATGCCGTCCGCCCAGCTCCAGGCCCCGGATCAGGACTGTCCACGCCGCTTCATTCAGCGGAGAAGCAGCAACGCAGCGCTGCGCCCAGAGCACGGCGTCATCGGGCCGCCGCAAGGCCAGCGCGGCCTCCGCAGCCAACTGTTGGGCGTGCTGCACCATTTCCGCATGGCTCGACCGGGCATCTTCCGCCCAATCGGGAGTCAATTCGTGGCCCAGCAGCGGTTCAGTGGCGAGCGACAGCGCCTCGGCCAGCAGAGGGTACGCCCTCCACGGTTCGGCAAACTCGGCGGCCCGCACCAGGGCTTGGAACCGGTGCAGATCGACGTCGACCATGTCCCGGTCGATCATGTAACCACCGTTGGCGGTGCGCAGCGGTCCCGACTTTGCGCAGCCCGGCTGCAGGTTGCGCCGCAGGATGCTGACATAGCTCTCCAAGGTGGCCAGTGCTTCGCCCGGAGCCCGGCCGCCCCACAACATGTGCACCAGCCGGTCCTTCGACATGGGCGAACCTACGTGCAGTAACAAGATCTCCAGCACCTGGCGCGGCTTTGGTCCGCCCAGCTTGTCGGCGGTCAACAAGTCCCCGCCGCGACGGATCCTCAAGTTTCCGATCATTTGCACAGCCACGGGCATGGCCCGTCCACTCAATTGCTCCACGATTCCCCCTCGTAGCACGCACCCTCCCCATTGAGTGCACCACCATCGTGCGTTGACTACGTGCCGGCGGGACAGCCTCGCGTGGGGGAGCCAACACCCCTAATTTGAGGGGGCGGGGAGAGCACTCGGTTTTTTCCAAGGATGAATGGGGACTCTGGACTCGTGATCCCGAGGCCTCCGGCTCAGCGCGGCAGGTCGGCCGGGCGCACGGCGCCGGGCCCTGGCGTCACCCCTCAACGCCAGGGCCCGGTCGCGTGTCCCGCCCCGGCCGGACGGCCGGACCTGTCGGCGCCGGTGTGCGGCGCCGGGCTGCGGCGCGGGGCTGCCGCGCCGGGGCCCTCAGGCGGGGTGCGGGCGTAGGGGCCAAGGAATGTGCTCCCGCACATCGGTGAGGTTCATACTGACTTCCAGGAACAGGTCGTCGAGCATGTATTCGTCCACCCCGAGGATGGTCAACGAGTGACCGCCGCCCTGCTGAGGCCCGTCCATTGCTACCGCGGAGACACAAACCCCGGTCCGCCAGTCGACCCGCACCTCGGTGCGGCCCGCGGGAAGCAGCGGATGGCCGGCGTCGTACGGTGCGTACGTTTGGTTGGGCGAAACGACCGCCTCCAGCGCCCGGCGGCCCTGGTGCTCGACCTCGCGCAGTTCATGGATTTCCACGGGGTTGGCGAAGGGCGCCTCATATGCCACCGGCGCGCTGCCGGCCAGCTCAACCGGATCCAGCATTGCGGACCAGCGCCCGTTGCCGAAGACCGGCTCACCGTAGGCGGCCTCGGGCCGGCGGCGCACCAGGTGGATGTCGTTGAACACCGGCGTGACCAGATGCGGCGGCAACAGCCACGACTTGCGTGTCGCGCTGACGTAGAAACCATCCCGGGAGTCGTTGATGCCGGTGGTGCTGTACAGCAGCCGGCCGTCGGCCGTCTCGACCCGAAGCGCGCCGGGGCGCCGGGTCCACGCACGCAGCATGCCGCCGGAAGCGTCCGGCTCCAGTGCCTCGGCCTGGACGGCGCGGAGCTCGAACCGCAGCGATTCCCACTTCCAGGGAGAAGAGCGGCAGAGGCACCTGAAGATCTCCGCATTGCCGGCGGCGTCGCCGGTTTTGAGCACGCTCCCGCCGTTCATATCCACAGTGTAGCCGCCGGCTCCCGGGGATCAGGGGGGGTGCAGTAGGTTGGGTCCATGGTCGAGCAACTGGCGCTGCTGTGGCCCGGCCGCGCATTCGCGTTCTGGATGCTTTTGGCCGCCGGCGGCTATCTGCTGGTGATCGGAGCCCGGCTGAGCTGGATCGACCTGCGCACACACCGACTGCCGAACCGCATCATTTTTCCGGCCTACGCGGTGTCCGGGGTGCTGCTGATTGCCGCCTCTCTGGGAGGCTACGACGCCGGCATGTTCTGGCATGTGCCGGCCGGCGGCGCACTGCTCTGGGTTTTTTATTTCGCCGTCCGGTTCATTTATCCAGCCGGCATGGGGTTCGGCGACGTGAAACTGGCCGGAGTGCTGGGGATGTACCTGGGTTATCTGGGGTTTGAACAGGTGCTGTTGGGGACGTTCGCGGCGTTCCTGCTGGGCGGGGCGTACGGTGTGCTGCTGGTGGTGCTGCGGCGCGGATCGCTGCGCAGCGACATTCCGTTCGGGCCGTTCATGATTGCCGGCACGTGGGTGGCGCTGCTGCTGCCCACGTAGCCTAGGGTCATGCCTACTCCCGATTTCATCCTCCGGTTGCGCGACAAAATCGGCCACGACCTGCTCTGGCTCCCCGGCGTCACTGCCGTGGTGCTGGATGAGCGGAACCGCGTCTTGCTGGGCCGCCGCGCCGACAACGGGCGGTGGACGCTGATCACCGGCATCCTGGACCCGGGGGAGCAGCCCGCCGAAGGCGTGGTGCGCGAGGTGTTGGAAGAAACAGGCGTCGTTGCCGAGGTCGAGCACCTGGCCGAGGTTTACGCGGGCGGTCCGATGGAGTTCGTCAATGGAGACCGGGCCCAGTTCCTGACGCTGAACTTCCGGTGTCGGCAGGTGGGCGGCGAAGCCCGGGTCAACGACGATGAGTCGTCCGAGGTCGGCTGGTTCGGACTGGACGAGCTGCCGGAACTGACCGACCATCATCGCGACCGGCTGAAGGCGGCCCTGCGGGCCGGGGGAGTCCCGGAGTTTGTCCGCTGAGCCTATTGGATGTCCGAGTCGGGAGGCGGCAGGACGTACTGCCGGTCTTCGTCCACGGACTCGACGCCCTCGATTCCGGCAACCGCCGCACGCTGTCCCTCCGGCAGTGAACCGGTAATCATGCCCAAGGTGGACAGCACGTTCTCCACCTGCATGCCGCCGGCCGCCAACTGTTCGGCGATCCGCCCGGTATCGGAGAGGTAGTCGTGGCGCACCGTCACGGTGATCTGCATACCCCCATGATAGGTCCGCGGCACCCTCCCGGGGGAAGGCAGGTCACTGCGGGGAAAGCACCAGCCCTGCCCCGACATCGACGGAGGGCACGGGCAACCGCTCCGCCTCCTGGACCAGGGTGGCCCACAGCTCCAGGCCACGCCGGCCGGTGGCCTCTGCCCACAGGGCCGCCACGCCGGCGGCGTGGGGCGTCGCCATGCTGGTTCCGCTGATAGTGTTGTACCGCTTCGGCATCGGCCAGGACGAGTACACCTGGAATCCGGGGCCGGCGCAGTCCACCTGCCCGCCGCGCAGCGGAAGGCTCCGGGCGGAAAAGAACGCGACCTCCAGGGCCTGGTCCAGCGCGGCTACCCCCATGATGAACGGGCTGTTCGCCGGGGCGCCGACGAACCCGAACTCGCCCTTCCGGCGGTCGGCGTTGTTTCCCGCGGCGGCGATGATCAGGGAACCCTGTTCCAGCGCCCGGCTCCCGGCCGCCGTGTAGGGCGGGTGGATTTGTGCCACGTCGGCTCCCAACGACATGGAGATGACGGCACATCCGTTGCCCACGGCCCAGTCGATCCCGGCGAGGATGCCGGCGTCGGTCCCGGAACCGGCGTTGCTGAGCACCTTCCCGGCGAAGATTTCCGCTTCGTGGGCCACGCCGTAGCGCGGACCGGTGCCGGGGGCCTTGGGGCCGCACGCGGTCCCGATGCAGTGCGTGCCGTGGCCGTGTCCGTCGTGGGGCGGCTCGCCGGCAATGAAGGAGGCGCTGGTGATGCTGCGTCCGGCGAAATCGGGATGCGCTTCATCGAAGCCCGTGTCCAGCACGGCGACGCGCACCCCTTGCCCGGAATAGGGCGACGAGACGGCCCTGGTGGCCTGCTGCCCCCACGTGAAATTGGTGTTGTCGGCGAAACCCGCCGGCGCGGGACCCGCTTCGCGGCGTTCGTGCCGGCCCGCGGCGAGCCGGCCGGACAGGTCGGTCACGCCGTCGCGGTAGCCGGCAGCATAGTCCTCGACGCCCAGCACATCGTGGATGAGTTCCGGCGAGACCGAGAGGACACGGTGCCGGGCAGCGGAACTGACCTGGAGCGAACTGATCTGGTCCGGGTCGGCAGCGACGACGGCGATGCCCAGGTTTGCAAAGACCGTTGCGTCGGCGCCGGAGGCCGAGTCCGGATCCACTCCCCGGGTGCCGAAATCGCGGCTGTCCGCGACATCCGACAGGCCGGCGGCGTCGGCCAGGATCCCGGCACATTCATCGGCCGGGCCGTAGAAGACGACGATATAGCGTCCGGTGGTCTTCGGATGCCCAGGCAGGGAATAGTCGGCCGTCGCCAGGGACGGGGGCTGCGAATCGCCAATCACGGAGACCTCCTGGACACTCTTCCGCTTAGGTCCCCGATGGGCCCGGGCGGCGGCCCGGGAGGGGCCGTTCACCCGCAGTCCGCGGGGACGTGTGCGCATCATCCTAGCCCCGGCGGCCGACGGTTCAAGCTGTAGGCAATCGTTTCAGCCAGTCGGGGGCAAAAATAGCGGGCGGGCTCGGTCCTGCCGCACATCCGGCGCCGGTGCGACGGGCCGGCGGCGGGCCCGCCGGACACCGAAGGGCGCGCCCGCCGAAGCAGAAGCGCCCTCCATGGTCCGCCGGGGACGTGTCTGCTACTTGGCCTGCGGCGGCACGGTCATCGAGAGCACGTCCAGCGCAGAATCCAGCTGCTCTTCGGTCAGTTCGCCGCGCTCCAGGAAGCCAAGGGCGATGACGGACTCGCGCACGGTCAGGCCTTCCTGGACCGAATGCTTGGCGATCTTGGCGGCGTTTTCGTAGCCGATGTACTTGTTCAGCGGGGTCACGATCGAGGGGGAGGCCTCGGCCAGGAAGCGGGCACGCTCCACGTTGGCGGTCAGCCCGTCGATCATCTTGTCCGCCATCACGCGCGAGGTGTTGGCCAGCAGGCGGATGGACTCGAGCAGGTTGGCGGCCATCACCGGAATGCCGACGTTCAGCTCAAAGGCACCGTTGGTGGAGGACAAGGCGATCGTGGTGTCGTTGCCGACGACCTGGGCGGCAACCATGATCGCTGCCTCGCAGATCACCGGGTTGACCTTGCCGGGCATGATCGAGGATCCCGGCTGCAGGTCGGGGATGGCGATTTCGCCCAGGCCGGTGTTCGGGCCCGAGCCCATCCAGCGCAGGTCGTTGTTGATCTTCATGAACGCGTAGGCAATGTTGCGCAGCTGCCCGGAGGCTTCGATCAGGCCGTCGCGGTTGGCCTGGGCCTCGAAGTGGTTGCGGGCCTCCGTCAGCGGCAAGCCGGTGTCGGCGGCCAGCAGTTCGATGACGCGCTGCGGGAAGCCGGCCGGGGTGTTGATGCCGGTGCCGACGGCGGTGCCGCCCAGCGGAACCTCGGCCACGCGCGGCAGCGATGCTTCGATGCGTTCGATGCCGTAGCGCACCTGTGCGGCATAGCCGCCGAATTCCTGTCCGAGGGTGACCGGCGTCGCGTCCATCAGGTGGGTGCGGCCGGACTTCACCACATCCTTGAACTCCTCGGCCTTGCGCTCCAGCGAAGCGGCCAGGTAGTCCAGCGCGGGGATCAGCTCGTTGATCAGGGCCGAGGTGGCGGCCACGTGCACCGACGTCGGGAAGACGTCATTGGAGGACTGCGAGGCGTTGACGTGGTCGTTCGGGTGGACCGTCTTGTCGCTGCCGGCTGCCTTCAGCGCGCGGGTGGCCAGCTCCGCCAGGACCTCGTTGGTGTTCATGTTCGACGAGGTGCCGGAACCGGTCTGGAAGACGTCGATCGGGAAGTCGCCGTCGTACTTGCCCGTGGCTACTTCGTCGGCTGCCGCGGCGATGGCCTTGGCCAGCTCGCCGTCCAGCACGCCCAGTTCGGCGTTGGCGGTGGCGGCAGCCTTCTTGATCCGGGCCAGGGCCTCGATGTGGGCGCGCTCCAGCGTCTTGCCGGAGATCGGGAAGTTCTCGACGGCGCGCTGGGTCTGGGCACGGTAGAGGGCGTTGACCGGAACGCGGACCTCGCCCATGGTGTCGTGTTCGATGCGGTATTCAGCAGAATCAGCAGAAGTCATGGCTCCAAGCTTATGCCTGCCGCGCACCGGTTCCGAATTGTGTTGCGGCCCGGCGGCGGCCTACCCGGCGGTGCGGCGTCGGCGCCTGCAGCCCCCGGGCAGGACCTGTCCTGCCCCGTGCGCGGCTAGAGCGCTCCGTGCCCTGCAACGAGCTCGGCGCGGCCGTCCGCCAGCCGGTAGGCGACGCCGACGACGGCCGTGCGGCCGGCCTCGACCGCCTCCGAGATGGCCCGCGAACTGTCCAGCAGGCGTTCGGAGGATTGCCGCACGTTTTCGATCACCATGTCGTTGAGGTCGTCGAGGCCGGCACGCCGGGCAGCCAACACCGACGGCGTGATCCGCTCCACGAGGTCGCGCAGGCCGCCGCGCGGCATTTCGCCGGTGTCTATCGTGTTCTTTGCGGCCGTCACGGCGCCGCAGCTGTCGTGGCCCAGGATGACAATCAGCGGAACGTTGAGCACATCCACGCCGTACTCGAGCGAACCGATCACCGCGTCTCCGAGGACATGGCCGGCGGTGCGGACCACGAAGGCATCGCCCAGTCCCAGGTCGAAAATGATTTCGGCAGCCAGCCGCGAGTCGGAACAGCCGAAGATGATGGCGAACGGATGCTGTTCGTTGACCAGTGAACTGCGCCGCGCGGCGTCCTGGTTCGGGTGGACGGACTCGCCTGCCACGAAGCGGGCGTTGCCGTCGATGAGTTTTTGCCAGGCCTGGGCGGGAGTCAGTGAGGTGGGCACGAAGCAACCTTACTGCTTCGCGGGGCCCGTCCCGCGCACCCGTTACCGTGTCGGGGCGGGGTTACTTGCTGTCCAGTTCTTCGACGACGGCGGTGGCCAGGACATCGAATTCGTCCAGCTCCGCCGTGCCGGTGAGGATGACGGTGAAGCCGCCGTGCTCCAGCACGAGGCTGCGCTCGCCCGCGCCGGCGTCGCGCAGCTCCCAGGTGGCACCCGCCTCGCGGTCCCCGGTGACCGGCGCGTTGTCGGTCGCCTGGCCGATCCAGGTGGGATTGGCCTTGTCGGTCTGGATGAGTCCGATGTACTCCTCGCCGGGGGTGATGTAGCCGACTTCCCAGGCTGCCACCTGGGCGGTGCCCCCGGTATTCCACCGGGCGTAGTTGGCCGTCCAGCCCTCCGGGAGGTCAACGGCGAGCGGCCGGTAACCCGCCGTGGATTCGGCCTGCAAGGCCACCCCGGGCACGTCAATATTACGTTCGTAGACTCCGGGCTTGCTGCCCGGGTTCAGGAACATCACCGGAAGCAGCACGGCCAGGGAGAGCCCCACGGCCATCAGCATGCCGACCACCGGCGCCTTCGCACGGTTGGCCTGCTTCGCCGTCAACACCGGCTTGACAGGCAACTCAGACGATTCTTCGGGACGCGCTTCACTCACTGTCCCATGATCTCAGATCCCCGCCGTTGTGCGCACACGCCCCCGCGCGAGCGGGCAGGCGGAGCGGCCCGCACGCCGGGAGCCAGCGTGCGGGCAGGCGGAGCGGCCCGCACGCTGGCTCCCGGCGTGCTGACGACTATGATCGAAAGCAATGGAAGATGTCCGCACCGCGGATGCATCCGTCACGGCACCGCAGCCGGTGCTGTCTGAAGAGCTACTCGAAGATGAGGTCGAAGTGTCCCAAGAAGCCCAGGCTGACCCCTTTTCCAACTTCCCGCCGTCGATGCGTGTCGGCGACAACGAGCCGGACCGAAACCTGGCGCTGGAACTGGTGCGCGTCACCGAAGCCGCGGCCATCGCCGGCGGCCACTGGGTCGGCTACGGGGACAAGAACGCCGCCGACGGCGCGGCTGTGGACGCCATGCGCGCGTTCCTGTCCACCGTCAGCTTCAACGGGGTGGTCGTGATCGGCGAGGGCGAAAAGGACGAGGCCCCGATGCTGTTCAACGGCGAAAAGGTGGGCGACGGCACCGGTGCAGAGTGCGACGTCGCCGTGGATCCGATCGACGGCACCCGGCTGACGGCGCTGGGCATCAACAACGCGCTCTCCGTGCTGGCCGTCTCCGAGCGCGGCACCATGTTCGACCCCTCGGCCGTGTTCTACATGGAGAAGCTGGTCACCGGCCCCGAAGCCGCAGACCTGGTGGACCTGCGGCTGCCCATCAAGCAGAACCTGCACCTGATCGCGAAGGCCAAGAACAAGAAGATTAACCAGATCAACGTGATGATCCTGGACCGCGACCGGCACAAGCCGTACGTCGAGGAGATCCGCGCCGCCGGCGCGCGCACCAAGTTCATCATGGACGGCGACGTTGCCGGCGGTATCGCGGCCGCCCGCGAAGGCACCGACGTCGACGTCCTGATGGGCATCGGCGGCACCCCGGAGGGCATCGTGACGGCCTGCGCCATCAAGTCCCTGGGCGGCGTGATTCAGGGCCGGCTCTGGCCGACCACCGACGAGGAAAAGCAGAAGGCCATCGACGCCGGCCACGACCTGGACCGAGTGCTGACCACCGATGACCTGGTCACCAGCGACAACTGCTTCTTCGTGGCCACCGGCATCACTGACGGCGACCTGCTGCGCGGAGTCCGCTACAAGAACCACAAGGTTTTGACGCAGTCGATCGTGATGCGCTCCAAGTCCGGCACGATCCGCTTCGTCGAGGGCGAGCACCAGGAATACAAGTGGGACCGCTTCGAGCGGAAGCTCTAGCCACCCGCAAGGACAGGAAAACCCCGCGCCGGCCTGCGCCGGTGCGGGGTTTTCGTTTCTTCGTTCCCTGCCAATCCGTGGGCGGTCAGCGGGGGAGCTTGCCGCGCAGTTTCCGCAAGGCCGGGCCGACGGCGTTGCGCGCCTTGCCGGCCGCGGGCAGCACCGAGGTGCGGACCTTGTGCACGGCGGGGGTAACCGCCTCGCGGGCCGAGCGCGAGAGCAGGTAGGCCCGGTACATGAGCTGGTTGACGGGCAGGTCCCAGCTGCCCGGATAGCTGACCTCGTAGCCGCCGAAGGAACGCTTGAACCGGGAGAAACCGGCCCACGGGTGGTCGGGCTCGTCCTCGGGACTGACGCCCCACATGTCGAAGTGGCGGATGCCGGCGGCGCGGGCGTCCATCATCATGGTCACCACCAGCGGAATCCCGGCGTTGAGCTTTCGGTGGGCGTCGTCCGCGGCGGCGTGCGCATACACCCGTGTGGTCGCCGTGTCGTAGGACAGCGCGGCCGCGATGGGCTGCCCGTCCAACCGGGCGATGAAGAGTTTGGCCGCGCCGGCCGGCACCAGGGTCCGGGCGGCGTGCCGCAGGTAGTCGTCGGACTGGGCCTTGAAATCCGCGCGCTCGGAGACGTCGTGCAGGAAACCCAGCAGGATGCCGATGTCGTCCGGGTCGGCGGAGACATCGAACGTGACGCCCTTCTTGTGGATATTGCGGTACAGGTTACGGCTGGTGCTGCGCATGCCGGCCAGCAGGTCCTCTTCCGGCTGGCTCAGGTCCAGCATCCAGGTCAGTTTCGGCTGGACGTCCACCGGTGCCTTGACCAGGCCCAGCGACTGCAGCGCCGCCTGCGGCCGCTGGCCGAGGTCAGTGCCGACCGGTTCGATCCGCACGTAGTGGGCGCGCTCTTCCGCGGCCAGGGAGCGCAGGGCGGCCAGCGCGCGGATCAGGGCGGCGTTATCGTCCGCCGCCGGGCCGTACGGAACGTACAGGAACCGGCCCAACGGCGTCTTTTCCGCGATGGCCTGGAAGGCCCAGCCGTCACCGCTGCGTTCGAAAACCTGTTTGCCCAGGCTGCGTTGAAAGTCCGCCCACGGCGCGGACTGCAGGATCGAAGCGGTCAAAGTGTGGCTCCCGTTCGTTGTTGGTCGAATTCATGTGTGCTGCCCGAGGTGGTGACCGCGAACAACACGGCACCCGTTCCGGTGTCGCCGGCCGGATGGACGTTCACCGGTTGTTCGGTGTCCGGGATGAACGCCGCCTCGCCGCGGCCAAGGGTCAGGTCGGACTTCGGGGAGTCCAGCAGCACGCTCCCGGACACCGCCAGCACGATCGCGGGACCGTGCTGGGCCAGCGGTACCGGGCTGCCGCCGTCGGCCAGTTCGATGCGCTGGAGTTGGAACTCGGCAAAGGGCGGGCAGTAGAGTTCCTGGCCGGCATCCGTCATGATCCGTTGCACCATGGGCGGGGCGATCGGCCGGAAGTCGGTAATCTTCACCAGTTCCGGCACGTTGATGTACTTCGGGGTGAGGCCGCCGCGCAGCACGTTGTCCGAGGTCGCCATGACCTCCACCCCGACGCCCTGCAGGTAGGCGTGGATGTTTCCGGCCGGCAGGCACAGTGCCTGGCCGGGGGAGAGGACCACCAGGTTCAGCAGCAGCGAGATCAACGCGCCGGGATCGCCCGGATAGAGTTCGCCCAGGCGGGCGACTGCTGCGTATTCGCTGCCCAGGCTGCCGGCCGGCGCCGCCGCCAGCATGCGGGCCGTGTCCGCGGCGAGCCGGGCGGAGCGCTCTCCGCCGTCGAGCAGCGACACGAAAGCACCGCGCAGGGCCGATTCCTCGTCGCCGCCGTCCAGCAGTTCCAGCACCTCGTCCAAAAGGTCCACGGCCGCCCCGGCGTCTGCCAGCCGTGGTTTCAGCCCGGCCAGCAGCCGCGCCGCATCGCGCGGGGGACGGAAGCCGCACAGCGCCTGGAAGTCGCTGAGCGCGAAAATCATCTCCGGCTTGTGGTTGTCATCCCGGTAGCTGCGCTGCGGGTCGTTGAAGGAGATGCCGGCGGCGTTCTCCGCGGCGAACCCCAAGCGCGCCTGCTCAAGCGTGGGATGGACCTGAAGCGACAACGCGGAATCGGCGGCCAGGACCTTGGTCAGGAACGGCAGCGTGGCACCGAACATGCCCAGGACCGTCTCGCCCAGGGCGGCGCCGGGATTCTCCTTGATGAACTCGTCGAGCGGCCGTTCACCGCTGGCCAGCTGCACCTTTGACGGGGAGTCGGGGTGCGCGCCGATCCAGAGTTCGGCTTCCGGCCCGCCGGACGGTTCCCGCCCGAACAGCTCGGCAATCGCCGTCGTCGAACCCCAGGCATAGGGACGCAGTACATTCGTCAACCGATACATGTGAAGCCTCTTCCTCGTCCTTGTTCCAAACGATCCTCTCAGACCCCGCGCCGAAGCAGCATGCCGCCCGTCCGCACCGGACCGGGCGGAGGCCGCCGGACGAGCGCAACATCAGGTCGGAGCGAAGTATCCGGGCGCAGGCGGAGCGGACCCGGTGCCGTCACCACACCCGGGCGCTTGAGCCGCGGGACCGGGTCCTGCAGCCCCCGTGAAACCCGGGTCCTCCCGCAGCGGGATCAGGGGACCGAGCACTTGCCGTTGTTGGCCACCAGGGCACCGAGCGTAGCCGTATCGCCAATCTCGGCCAGCTGCTGGAGGTACTCCGCGGTGATCTGTGGCTCCGCCGGCGCCTCCGGGGCGTCGGCAGGTTCCGGTGCCGGCTCGTCCGCCGGGCCGGCCCCGCCCTCGCCGGCGGTGGTTTCTCCGCCGCCGGCACCCGGGCCGCCGTCGTCGTCGCCGTCGTCCTTGGGATCTTTCTGCCCAGTCTGCTCTTCCTGGGTGAACATCTCCTGAACACGGGGATGGATCACGGAGAAGTCCGGGTAGGTGACGAAGTTCTCCGCCGCGGTGCCGAAGTCCGGCGGTCCGATGGTCAGGCGCTTCACCTTTTGGTCTTTGGCCTTCAGCGCCAGCGAGACGAAGCTGCCCAGCTGGGAACTGGGAATGTCCGTTTCAACGACCTGTTCGCCGGCTTCGGCCAACTGCTGGAAGCGGGTCAGCACCGTTGCCGGGTCCAGCTGCTTGACCATCGCGGACATCACGCACTGCTGGCGCTGGACGCGGTCATAGTCGGTGGCGAATTCGCGGGAGCGGGCGTACCAGAGGGCGTGGTAGCCGTCGAGCTCTTGGACGCCCGGGGCGATCCAGCCCTTCGGCGGGTAGTGCTGATTGGTGCCGGGGATGGTCCTGTTGGAGATGGGCACCCAGCCGCCGGCGTTCACCGTGATGCCGCCCATCGCGTCCACCAGGGCTTCGAAGCCGTCCATGTCCACGAGGGCATACGCCTGGATCTCGATGCCCAGGATCCCGCTCACGGCGTCCTTCATGGCTTCCGCGCCCGGGTTCTTGGCATCCGGGTAACGGTCGGCGTGGTTTTGCTCCACGTCGACGTAGAGGGCGTTGATGATGCACTCGTCACCGCAGCTGAAGCCTTCCGGGTAGACCTCGCGCATCGGAGAGTCTGCCGGGAACGGGGCGTTTTGGAAGTTGCGCGGGATGCCGAACATGACGGTCTGGCCGGTCTTCGCGTCGACGCTGACCACCTGGATGCTGTCCGGCCGCAGCCCGACCCGTCCGGCACCGGCGTCGCCGCCCATCAGCAGGAAATTGTAGCGGCCGTCTACCGGGTCGAATGCGGGCCGGGTTTCGAAGATGCTGCTGAAGGCGTTGCGGCTCACGTTGAGCAGGTAGGCGGCGTAGCCCAGGCTGCCGCTGGTGAGCACCATCAGGGCAACGAGCGTCACCGCCACCGCCGGCTTGGCTCCCGGGGCCAGCAGGTTTGGCCTGATGATGCGCAGGGTGTTCAAAAACAGGAACGCCCAGAACAGCGCCAGCGCCGCCAGCACCACAATCAGGGCCAGCGAACCCCATCGGTCGGTCGCCAGGTTCACCAGCAGCGGCCAGTTCACCAGGGCCATGACGGCCGCGGCCAGGATGGCGGCCCAGGCCAGCAGCGTCACCGCCAGGGCGCGCCGGCCCAGCCTGCGGTCCCCGGCCACGATCTGGGCGCTGCCCGGGACGAGCAGGGTCAGCAGCAGCAGGACGAAGGCGCGCTTGGTGCGCACCGGTGCCGGAGCGTGCTGGGGGTAGCGGACCGGATCGGTCACCCCGCGCGCCGAAGACCCCGACGCCCGCCTGGGCGGCTGGGGACCCACCTTCCTAGGCCTCGCCGGAGCCGGCTACGCGTGCACGCAGCGCGGCTCCTTTGTCGTAGGCGGCCTGGCGCAGGCCGGAAGCGAACTCCAGCAGGGCCGGCTGCAGCCGTGCGGCCAAGTCGTCGCCGCCGGCTGCCAGCATCCGCACGGCCAGCAGGCCGGCATTGCGGGCTCCGCCGATGGACACGGTGGCCACCGGTACGCCGGCGGGCATCTGCACGATGGAGAGCAGGGAGTCCATGCCGTCCAGGTACTTCAGGGGCACCGGCACCCCGATCACCGGCAGCGGGGTCACGGAGGCGAGCATGCCGGGCAGGTGCGCGGCACCGCCGGCGCCGGCGATGATGATCCGCAGCCCCCGGGAGTGCGCGTCGCGGCCGTAACCGATCATGTCTTCCGGCATGCGGTGCGCGGAGACGACGTCGGCCTCGTAGGGGACGCCGAATTCCTCCAGCGCCTGTGCGGCGGCCTCCATGACGGGCCAGTCGGAATCCGACCCCATCACGACCCCGACTACCGGCTTGTTGTTCATGGTTTGCCTTCCTGGGGGTCCACGCCGTCACGGACAATCGCCGCCACACGGTTTGCGCGCCGCCGCAGTTCCTCGACCTGGGACGCATCGCGGCCCACCACATTGACATGGCCGATCTTCCGGCCGGGACGGACCGACTTGCCGTAGCCGTGCAGCTTGACGGACGGTTCGGCCGCCAGCGCGCGCGGGTAGGCCGAGAACAGATCCGTATTTGCGCCGCCCAGATAGTTCTTCATGACGACGACGCCGCCGAGCAGGGACGTATCGCCCAGCGGCAGATCCAGGACCGCCCGCAGGTGCTGCTCGAACTGGCTGGTGACCGACCCGTCCTGGGTCCAATGGCCGGTGTTGTGCGGACGCATGGCCAGTTCGTTGATCACGAAGCCTGCTCCGCGTCCCGGGGTGGCGAACAACTCGGCGGCCATCACGCCGGTCACGCCCAGCTCGTCGGCCAGCCGAAGCGCCGCCTGCTGGGCAGCCTCGGCGACGTCCTCCGGCAGCTCCTGCGCCGGCGCGATCACTTCGTCACAGACGCCGTTGACCTGGATGGTGTGCACCACCGGCCAGGCCCGCGCTTCGCCGGAGGGAGTCCTGGCTACCAGCGCCGAGAGCTCCCGGCTGAACTCAACTTTTTCTTCCACCAGCAGCGCGCCGCCGGTGAACCAATCGGCCGCTTCGACGGCTGCCGCCGCGTCGCGGATGATCCGCACTCCCTTGCCGTCGTAGCCTCCCCGCGGCGTTTTCAGCACCACCGGCCAGCCGATCTTGCCGCCGAAGGCAACCAGCTCGTCGACTCCGGAGACAGACGCCCATGCCGGGTTTGGCAGCCCCAGCTTGTCCACCACCGCCCGCATGACCAGCTTGTCCTGCGCATGGATCAGCGCATCCGGCTGCGGCTGCACGTTGACGCCTTCCGCAATCAAGGCCTGCAGATGTTCGGTGGGGACATGCTCATGGTCGAAGGTCATCACGTCCAGGCCCTGCGCGAATTCGCGCAGCGCCTGCAGGTCGCGGTAGTCGCCCACCGGTGCGGTGGCCACCGCCGGGACCGCCGAAACATCGGCAGCCTCGGCCAGAACACGCAGTTCAAAGCCGAGCTCTACCGCACACGGTGCCATCATTCGGGCAAGCTGGCCGCCGCCCACTACGCCGATCACTGGAAAACTCACCTAGTCAGGGTACCGAACAGGCCCCGGACGAGCGGCATTGCGCTTCCCGCGGCGGGGACGTCCTAGGTAACGCCCAGACTGGAGCAATACAATAGTGCGTCGGCCGGCACTGCTCCGGCATCCGAGCGAAAGGGATCCACCTTCGATCATGAATCGAACTATTTCCGAGCGCCTGCGCGCCATCGTTTCCCTTTTTTGGCGGGAAGTGGCGAAGTTCGGCACGGTCGGCGGGATCGCCTTCATCGTGGACAACGGCGTGTACTGGTGGCTGATCAACGGGCCCATGGACGACAGCGTGGTGAAGGCGCGGTTCGTTTCCGCCTCCGTGGCGACACTGTTTTCCTGGGTGGCCAACCGCTATTGGACGTTCCGGCATCGCCGCCAGGCAAACGTGCTGCGCGAACTGGTGCTGTTCATCGTCATCAATGTGATCGGGATGGTGGTCTCCGCCGGCTGCGTGTGGATAGCCCGCTACCCGCTGGAGGTGACGGACCGGACCATGCTGCTGTTCGCGGGGATCGTCGGGACGGTCCTGGCCACTGTCATGCGCTTCTTCGCCTACCGGTTCCTGGTGTTCAACGTTGAGCTGGACGCCGAGCCGGAGTTCGCTGCCGACCGCAAGATCTTCGAACGCCACCACGAGGAGCAGGCCGCCCCCCAGCCTCCCGCGGACGCTGCACCGGAGGTCGACGGCCCCCAGTCGTCGGGCACGGCGCGCGGCTAGGCAGGGTTCGGGCCGGATCGTCGGGTCACAGTTGAACGGTGACCCGCTCGCTGTCCAACAACCGTTGGGTTACCCCTACCTCTGGGTGCACCAGCACGACCGTGCCGCCGCCCTGCCACGTCGCCAAGGCTTCGCGGAGCACATCCGGCCAGGGGGATTGCGCCGGCACCAGCAGGGTCCTGCCGGCTGTCGGCCGGCCAAGAAGCTCGGCGAAGGTGAGGGATCCGCCGTCGTACTCCAAAGCCAAGCCGTTTGCCGCCAAGGAATCCATCCCCAGGTAGTCGTCCGCGTAGGACCGAACCTCCGCAGCGTAATCCAAGACGTCGTCGGGCAGTTCCCCGGGCCAGCGCAATTGGAGCGCCCCGAGGGCGACCACGACCCGATGCGGGCCGCCGTCCTGCACCAGGAGGGCGGGATCCGTCGCCACCACCACATCGGCGGTCCGGGCGCCCTCGTCCAGCCGGACCGTGGCGCCCGCCTGCCACGCGGCCAGCGCCCAGACCAACGACCGCCAGTGCGGCTCCATCCGAAGACCCACGCTCGTTCCCTCTCCGGCGTCCAGCTCCTCGGCCAGCAGGTTCGCCGTCTTGGCCACCCAGTTGTCCAGCACCCGGCCGGACAGCTCGACGCGTTCTCCCTGCGGCCCGTACCAGACCAGGCAGGGGGAGGAGTCCGGGCGCAGCCGGGCAAGCAGATCGGTGATCGTGGCGGTGGTGCTCACGGTGCTCCTTAGGGTCGGGTTCCCGGCCCGGCCGGACGCGGGCTGACGCCGGCACGGGTTCAATTGTGACGCACATCACGGAGGCAAGTCCTCGCGTGGCGTACGCGGATTTGGCTGCCGGGTCTCTAAGATTCCCGCCGGCGCTTGACTTGAACGTATTACACCCATGTAATTAGTTATTAAACGTGTAACAGCATGCTTGTGTCCGGCGCTGAGATCCAGCGCTGGACATGAATCTAGCACCACGCTGGTACAGGAACTCCGGGAGGGCTGATGGGGCAGGCAGAACGTAGTGCGCACCGGCGGGAGCTTGAAGCGCAGGCTTCGGCACCGCACGGATCGCGCGGCGTACCGGCAGACTGGTATGTGGATCCGGCCGATCCGACGGCGGCAGAGCGCTTCCGCGAATCCAGCCAAGAGACGCTCGAGGACGCGGCCACCGCCTTCCTCGCGGCGCACGAAGCGTTGGCGGAGGGACCCGGTGCCGAGGTGCTGGAGCTGACTGCTCCCCGCCTGCTCCGGGAACCGGCCGAGGCCGATCCGGCACCGAAACCGCTGTGGATCGGGCTGCCGGGCTTCGGTGCCGGCTATGAGGACGAGGGTGAACTCGGCTGGCAGGCCGATGCCCTGTGCGCCCAGACGGACCCGGAAGCGTTCTTCCCGGAGAAGGGCGGCTCCACCCGCGACGCGAAAAAGGTCTGCGGTGCGTGCACGGTGCGCTCGCAGTGCCTGGAGTATGCGCTGGCCAATGACGAGCGTTTCGGCATTTGGGGAGGGCTGTCGGAGCGCGAGCGCCGCCGGCTACGGAAAAGAGCACTCTAATTCAGCAGCAAGTTCGCGTCACCGCCGTTGTGGTAGCCCATAACGGCGCTTCCTACCTGCCCCAAACCCTGGCCGCCCTGGCCCGGCAGACGAGACCCGCCGATGTCCACATCGGGGTGGATACCGGGTCGTCCGATGAGTCCGCTGACCTGCTGCGCGCGCAGCTGCCCGCCGGAAGCCCGGTGGCCGCGGCTTCCACCCGCGCCGGCTTCGGCGCCGCGGTGCGGGTGGGGCTGGCCGAGCTGCCCAAGCAGGCCGTTGACGACGGTCCGGCCCAGGAATGGCTGTGGCTGCTGCATGACGATGCCGCGCCGGACCCCGACGCGCTCGAGGAACTGCTGCTCGCCGTGGAAACGGCACCGTCGGTGACCATCGCCGGCTGCAAACAGGTGGACTGGGACAACCCGCGCCGACTGGTCGACGTGGGCCTGACCGTGAGCCGCTGGGCCGAGCGGCTGACCATGATCGACGTGGATGAGATGGACCAGGGCCAGTACAACGGCCGGAGCGACTTCTTTGCAGTCAATTCCGCCGGCATGCTGGTGCGCCGCGACGTCTTCGACGAGCTGGGCGGGTTCGATCCTGCCCTGCCCGGTACCGGTGATGACGTGGACCTGTGCTGGCGGAACCGCCTGGCCGGCCACCGCGTGGTGGTTGTTCCTACCGCGAGGGTCCGCCATGCCACCCGCACCGGCGGCCACGGCACCGCAAGGGAAGCCCGCAAGGCGCAGATCCACCTGCGGCTAAAGCATGCGGCGTGGTGGCAGGTACCGTTCCTGTGGATCGGAGCCCTGCTCGGCGGGGTGTACACCTTCCTGGCCTCGGTGGTGGCCAAGGACCCGATGCACGGCCTGCGGCAACTCGGTGCCACCCTGGCCGCCTTGTTCCGTCCCGCAGGCTTCTTCGCTTCCCGGCGGCAGGCGGCCAAGACCCGCAAGGCCTCGCGGGGGATAGTGCGCCCGCTGATGGTCCCGCGGCGCGAGGTCTGGGCCTACCGGCGCTCACTCGCCGAGTCGCTGCGGCCCGAGCTCGCCGTCGGCGTAGTGGGCGACGGCTCCGGCTCGGACGCCGGCAGCAGCGACCAGCCCACCGGCGGATCCGACGACTTCGCCGCCCTCGCCGCGCCCGCCCGGACCTGGGTCGGTACGGGACTGGTGGCCGCCGCCGTCGTGCTGGCCCTCGTGTCCACGGTGGGCATGTTTGACTTCTTCGGTGCACCGGCGCTGGTGGGCGGCGGACTGCTGCCGGTCTCGGCCACCGTGGCGGAAATCTGGCACAACGCGTCAAGCTGGTGGATCTCGCTTGGTTCCGGCGTCCCCGGGCACGGGGACCCCTTCGGCTACGTCCTGGCTGTCCTGGCCGTGCTGGGTCTGGGGAACGGCTCTGCCGCCGTCCTGACGCTGGTGCTGCTGGCCATGCCGTTGGCCGCCGCCGGCGCCTGGTTCGCCGCCGGGGCGCTCACGCAGCGGCGCGGCCTGCGCTTCTGGGCCGCCATGTTCTGGGCGAGCGTTCCGGCGTTCCAGGTCGCGTTGGGCACGGGCCGGCTGGGCGCGCTGATTGCCCACCTGCTGATCCCGTGGGCCGTTCTCGGCCTGCTGCGCGCCACCGGCTCCGCCGTGCAGCGCGCCGACGCCAACCGGCCGCTGCTGCCGCACGAAGCCGTGCACAAGCCCGGCATCAACGGCAATCCCTCGTGGACCGCCGCGGCGGCGGCCGGACTCTGCCTGGCCGGCATCACGGCGTCGGCGCCGGCGCTGCTGCCGGTGGTTGTCGTCTTTATTGCCGTCCTGATGCTGGCCTTGCGCCGCCGGGCCAAAACCGTCTGGTGGGCGCTCATCCCGCCCCTGGCACTCGCCCTGCCGATGTTCGCGGCCGGACTGGACGAGCCGCGCGCGCTCTTGGGCGATCCCGGCCTGCCGCTGGCCTTCCACGCCGCCCCGCTGTGGCAGCAGCTGATGGGCTTCCCGCTCGCCTTCGGCCCCGCCGACGGGCTGGCCGGAGCCGGGATGCTGGAGGAACTGGCCCGGGGGCCGTGGGCGCTCCTCTACGCGCTCGTCGTCGCCGTGCCGATGCTGGCGCTGGCCGTGGCCGGGGCGGTCATGGGCAAGGGGGCCGGCCGCGCTCGGCTGCTCTGGCTCGGCGCGTTCCTGACCCTCGCGGCCTCCCTTGGTTCGTCGATGGTGGCCACCGCCGTCGCACCGGGAGCCGTGGTCACCCCGTTCACCGGTCCCTTTGTGTCGCTGGCGCTGTTCCTGCTCTTGGGCGCGGCCCTCATCGGCGGGGACCGAATGCGGCACGACCTGGCCGCCTCTGGGCGCCCGGCGTCCGGCCTGCGGCGCAGCGTGGCGGTGGCCGCCGCCGTCCTCATGGCCCTGGGCCCGGTGGCGAGCCTGGCGCACTGGCTGGTGCCCCAGTTCACCGGCTACACATCGTCCAGCGAGACGCGGACGCTGACGGATTTCGGCACGCACCTGGCGGTGGCGCCCGGGGCCGACCGGACGCTGCCGGCCACCTCCGCTGACAGCGGGACCGGGCCGGAGCAGGCGCGGGCGCTCGTGTTGACGGCGGAAACCGGCGGTGCGGTGACGGCGGCCGTGATGCACGGCAGCGGCACCACCCTGGACCAGCTGTCGGCCATCTATTCGGCGAGGGCCCTGGCCGGTCCGCTGACCGAAGCCCAGGTGCGCACCGACGACGACGCCGACGCCGAACTGCGGAACACGGTTGCTGTCATCGTGGCGGGCACCGGCGTGGATCCGCGGCCCTCCCTGGTGCGGCTCGGCGTGGACTTCGTGGTGCTGCAGGAATCCGACACGGCAGCCGAACTGCTGGCGGGCCGCATCGACGCCGTGCCGGGACTGACCTCGGTGGGACGCACCGACTCCGGTTGGCTCTGGCGGGTCGTCGGAACGACGGGCAAGGACGGCACCGCGGCGGGCCAACTGACCGCCCGGGTGCGCCTGGTCGACGCCAACGGCGACCTGCTGCAAACGGTGCCGTCCGGCTGGACCGCGGCGGGCGGCGAGATTCCCGCCGGCGAGCCCGGACGGCGGCTGATCCTGGCCGAGCGGACCGACCCGGGCTGGACGGCTACCTTGAACGGCCAGCGGCTGGAACCGTCGCAGGACGGCTGGGCCCAGGCGTTTGAAGTGCCGGCAGCAGCGGGTACCGTGAAGATCGGCTATTCGAGCCCCTGGTCGCCGTGGATCGGAATCCTTCAGGTGCTCGCCATCGGACTGACCGTCCTGCTCGCCATACCGATTCCGGCGCGCCGTCGGTTCGTGCCGCGCCGGGTCGACCACATCAAGACCACGGGGGCGGATGCCGGCACCGCTGAACTGCGCAGGGCAGCATTCGAGGACCCGGGCGACGGCGCCGCAGTTGCTCTGGCCGGAAAAGGACAGCAAGGATGACCGAGACGGGTGGCCGCGGCGAGGAGCCGCGGGCGACAGACGCAGGGACCGGTGCAACCGCTGCCGGATCCGCACAGGACGGCGGCCAGCCGCAGCGCGAAAGCGCGGCCGAGCCTGCGCAGCCGGTCGACCGCAAGGCCGCCAAGCGGGCTGCGCGGCGGGACCGCGCACGCGATGCCGCTGCCGGCAAAGCGGCCGCGCGCTCCGGCAGTTCCGCCGTAAGCGCCACGCCGAAGGGCGGCGGCGGGCGGCGGACGCTGGGCGCCGTCTCCGGAGCGGGCCTTCTGCTGCTGTCCGGAGCGGCGGTAGCGACCAGCAGCCTGGTGGACGTGCCGGGCGCGGCCGCCGAGCGCCCGCCCGTGTCCGCCGCCGTCCCGGCCGGGGACTACACCGCCGTCTGCCCGGAGCCTCTCCGGCTGCTCGACACCGCCGCCGAAGACACCGATCCCCAGTTCAGCCCGGTCTCCACCACGGCGCAGACCCGGGCCAGGGCCCTGGTGCTCAGCGACCTCGGCGGCAACGTCCCCGGCAGCGAGCTGACGGAACTGGGAGCGGGCACCCCGCTTGCGCGCATCGCCGAACCAACGGAAAAGTCATCCGGCGAGACCAAGACGGTGGCGTCCGTGGTGTCGGGACAGGATCTGTCCGGCCCCACCGTGCTGCGGGCGGCCCCGATGGGGGAGTCCACGGCGCTGGCCGGTGCGGCAATGACCTACCGTGCCTCCGACGGCGACCTGCGCGGACTGGCCGCGGCCAACTGCATGGCACCTGCCAATGATTTCTGGCTGCTCGGCGCCTCCACCACCGTGGGAACCACCTCCGTGCTGAAACTGCACAACAGTTCCCAGACCCCGTCCTCGGTTGACCTCGAACTGATCTCTTCCGAGGGGCAGATCCAGGCTCCGGGCACCCGCGGGCTGCTGGTCGCCCCGGGGGAGTCGCGTTCCATCGTGCTGGCGGGCGTGGCCGCGAACCAGGAATCACTGGCCGTGCGCGTGCAGTCCTCCGGCGGCCCGATAACCGGCTTCATCCAGCAGAGCATCCTGCGTCAGCTGACCCCCGGCGGCGTCGAGTTGCTGCAGGCGTCTGCCCCGGCCGGAACGCGCCAGGTGGTCACGGGAATCACCGTCCAGGACGAGAAACTGGCACGGGCGATCCGGGGCCAGGACGGCTACGGGAACGCCGCGCCGGCGCTGGAGGTGGCGGTGCCCGGCGTGACCGACGCGGTCCTGGAAGTGCGCGTGTTCGGTTCGGACGGGCCGGTCGGCCTCCCGGGCGGCGGCGTCATCACCGCGGCGGCCGGCAGCGTCACCAGGGTGCCGCTGGAGTCCCTGCCCGCCGGCACGTATTCCGTCGAAATCAGCGCCGACGTGTCCATCGCTGCCGCCGCACGGGTCAGCAGGGCAACCGAGACGGGCGAACCGGTGGACTTCGGGTGGTCACCCGCCGCCGGCCGCCTCGGCAGCAACCATCTGGCAGTCGTGCCGGGCGGCGTCAGCTCCAGGATGGCCTTCAGCGCGCCGTCCGGGGACGCCACGGTGGAAATCACCCCGGTGGATCTGATAGGCAAACTGGGCCAGAAGCAGGTAATCCGCGTCCCCGCCGGAACCACCGTGACCCTGGATCACAAGGCCGACGCTGCGGCCCTGTTGATCAGCGCCTCCGGCGAAGCCGTCTACGGTGCCCAGGTCCTGACCGACGGCGGTGCACCCGATGTTGCGGTCCTGCCGGTGCCCGCCGGGACGCAGGCGCAGAACGCCGTGCCGGTCGATATCGGGTACTAGGAAGACGGGGCGCCGGGCCCGCTCAGGGGCGGGTCCGGCCGTAGCCGGGGTCAACCGCTTCCGGTGCCATGTTCAGCAGCTGCGCGGTCTGCTCCACCACCACATCGTGGATGAGCTCCGGAAGCTCGGCCCGCAGCCGGGCGGCCGTCTGGACCGGCTGCCGGAACACTGTCACCACCGCCGGGCGGCCCGGCGAAGCCGGAGTGAAGCTGCCCAGCGGCGCGGCCTGGCCGCGGGCCAGCAGCTCCTCGAGGCGGGGCGGAATGTCTTCGACCACGAATTGGGCTGCTTCGACCCGCTCCCCCCAGAAGTACGCCAGCCGCTCGGCGGACTCCGAGACCCACTGCTCGAACTGTTCCGACCTGGTCAGATGGCCGGGCAGGTTGGCGGGCAGCAGGTCGCCGCGCAGCCCGCGGCCGCGGCGGTTCCGGCGTCGTGCGGCAAACGGACGGCGCCAGCCACCGCCGTCGCTATCCAGCGAGAGGGTCAGTGATGGTCCGTTGTCCATATACCGACTTTAAGCCCGGGAACCGGAATAAGGCACCCGGCCCCCGCAGCCGGTGCGCCGGAGCGTCCGGGGGAGCGGCGTCCGGCGCGACCCGATTGTGACCTAATCTTTTCTTCACCGGCCCGCGCCGGTGGTCCGGAAGGAGGGAGGCCGGGAGTAGGATGCTCTCTCGTGGGATCCTTTCGTCAATGTTCACGCTCGGCCTGTCAACGGTCGGCCATCGCTACTTTGACATACGTGTATGCGGATTCCACTGCCGTCCTGGGCCCGCTGGCGACCTACGCGGAGCCACACTGCTACGACCTGTGCGCCGAGCACGCCGAACGGCTGACCGTGCCCCGCGGCTGGGAAGTCATGCGGTTGGCCCTGCCGGAGCAGGCGCCGGTCCCCAACCCCGACGACCTGTTGGCCTTGGCCGACGCCGTGCGCGAGGCCGCCCGCACGCCGGAGGCGCCCGACGAGGTGCCCCAGCCGCGCGGCCAGCGCGAGCCGTTGGAGCCTCCCGCAGGTGCTGCCGGCACCCGACGCGGACACCTGCGCATTCTGCGCGGACAACCGTAGGGCGATACGCTGGGACGCGGACAGCCCGCCGTGCCGGCAACCTGCCGTCCGCGGCGAAGCCCCGCACCGCCGCCCCGGAAGCGGACGCAGCCGAAGCTGCTGGAGATCAAAGGACACCATTGCATGGCACATCTGACCCCCGAACTGCTGGCGGTTTTGCGCTGCCCGGGCACCGGTTCATCACTCGCCCAGGAGGGCGACGAGCTGGTCTCGACCGGCCGCACCGCCGCCGGAGCCCGGCTGCGCTACCGGATCGAAGACGGCATCCCGGTGCTGCTGCCGCAAGCCGCCCCGGCCGCCGGCGCCATTGATTCAACCAACGACGGCGCCGCTGCTTCCCCCAACGACGGCCCCGCTGACGACGCTTAGGAGCATGACTGTGACGTTCGATTACAAGGTCAAGGACCTCTCGCTGGCTGCCGCCGGCCGCCACCAGATCCGCCTGGCGGAGCACGAGATGCCGGGATTGATGGCACTGCGCGCGGAGTTCGGCGAGGCCCAGCCGCTGGCCGGCGCCCGGATTGCCGGTTCCTTGCACATGACGGTGCAGACCGCGGTCCTGATCGAAACCCTGACTGCACTCGGAGCGGAGGTCCGCTGGGCCTCCTGCAACATCTTCTCCACCCAGGACGAGGCCGCCGCCGCCGTCGTGGTGGGCAAGGGCACGCCGGAAGAGCCGCAGGGCGTGCCGGTTTTCGCCTGGAAGGGCGAAACGCTCGAAGAATACTGGTGGACCGCGGAGCAGATCCTGACCTGGCCGGGTGCCGCCGAGAACCCCGAGCTGGGACCGAACATGATTCTGGACGACGGCGGCGATGCCACCCTGCTGCTGCACAAGGGCGTCGAATTCGAAGCCGCCGGTGCCGTCCCCTCGGCCACCGCCGACGACCCGCACGAGTACACGATCATCCTGGACGTGCTGCGCGCCTCTTTGGCCAAGGACCCGCAGAAGTTCACCCGGGTTGCCGCCGGCATCCGCGGCGTCACCGAGGAAACCACCACCGGCGTGCACCGGCTCTACCAGCTGGCGGAGCAGGGCCAGCTGCTGTTCCCGGCGATCAACGTCAACGATGCGGTGACCAAGTCCAAGTTCGACAACAAGTACGGCATCCGCCATTCGCTGCCGGACGGCATCAACCGGGCCACCGACGTTTTGATGGGCGGCAAGACCGCCGTGGTCTGCGGCTACGGCGATGTCGGCAAGGGCGCGGCCGAGGCGCTGCGCGGCCAGGGCGCCCGCGTCGTCGTCACCGAGATCGACCCGATTTGTGCCCTGCAGGCCGCCATGGACGGTTACCAGGTCACCACCCTGGACAAGGTCGTCGGCGAGGGCCACATCTTCATCACCACAACCGGCAACAAGGACGTCATCATGGCGTCCGACATGGTGAAGATGCGCGACAAGGCCATCGTGGGCAACATCGGCCACTTCGACAACGAAATCGACATGGCAGGCCTGGCCAACGTCCAGGGTGTCCGGAAGGTGGAGATCAAGCCGCAGGTCCACGAATGGGTCTTCGATGCCGGCCTGGCGACCGAACGCTCCATCATCGTGCTCTCCGAGGGCCGCCTGCTAAACCTGGGCAACGCCACCGGGCATCCCTCGTTTGTCATGAGCAACTCCTTCGCCAACCAGACCATTGCGCAGATCGAGCTGTTCACCAAGCACGGCAAGCCGGCCGAGGGTTCGGCCACCGGCGAGCCCGAATACGCCAACCAGGTCTACGTGCTGCCGAAGGTGCTCGACGAGAAGGTCGCCCGGCTGCACCTGGGCGCGCTCGGCGTCGAACTCACCGAACTGAACAAGGAACAGGCCGAGTACCTGGGCGTGGACATCGCCGGCCCGTACAAGCCGGACCATTACCGCTACTGATCGGGACCGGACGGCTAACGGCGGAGCGGCGCTTCCCGCCCCGCCGTTGGCCGTCCGGCTAATGGTTACCGGATTGTTGGGCGGACCCGCCCGCAATAACGCGTCCTTCGGCTCCGCGCGCCCTACGATGGAAACAGGGTGCTGCTGTGCCCTTCAGCGGCGAGCACATGCCGCCGAGGTCTCGTGAGTTGGGTTGGGATGACTGAGGATAAAAAAAAGCGCAAGGGCCTCAAGATTGCCCTGCTGTGCATCATCGGAGTGCTGGTGGCCGCCGCCGCAGCGGTCACTGCGGCGGCCATGGCGTCGCCGACTTTCGCCTCCCAGCTGGGACGGGTGTTCGCCGCCGCGCCGGCCGAGCGGCAGGGCTTCTCGGAGCCGGTCGTCAAGGCGATGTCGGTCGGAGTCACCCCGGAAGACAAAGCCGTGGAAGTCAATCCGGCCACCGTGGCCACCATCACCGCCAAGAACGCCACCATCAAGGATGTGGTGTTAACGCCGGCGGGGGGCGGCGAACCGATCGCCGGCGAACTGTCCGCGGACGGCAGCCAATGGAAGGCAACGGAACGCCTGGACTTCCTGACCGAATACGACTTTGGCTACACGCTCGTGGACCGCGCGGGCACCGAGACCGCCAAGCAGCAGAGCTTCACCACCGTGCTCGCACCGAACCAGGCCGACGGCTGGATGTATCCGCTGGACGGACAGAGCGTGGGCATCGCCCAGCCGCTGGAGTTCAATTTCAGTGAACCCGTGCTGAACAAGGAAGCGGTGGAGAAGGCCATTTCCATCACCACCTCCGCCGGGCAGAAGGGCGAGTTCTACTGGTACTCGGACACGAAGGCCCGCTTCCGTGCGGAAAAGTACTGGGAACCGAACAGCACCGTGACCGTGGACATGAAACTTTTCGGCGTGGAGTTCGGCAACAACATGGTCGGGATGAACGACGAGAAGATTACCGTCAACATCCTCGATGACCGCAGGGCGATCGTGGACAACAAGACCAAGACCATGAAGATCTACGTGGGCGGTGAGCTGGCCAAGACCTTCCCGGTGACCCTGGGCGACCCGAACTGGCCGTCCAGCAAGGGCATCCACCCGATCATGGACATGCATGAGTCGCTTCCGTTCAACCCGCGCAGCATCGGGCTCAAACCGGGAGACCCGGACTGGTACGAGCCGTTCGACGCCAAGTACGCCAGCCGGTTGAGCAACAGCGGCGAATTCGTCCACACGACCCTTGACCCCTCGGCCCTGGGCGTGCGCAACATTTCGCACGGCTGCGTGGGCATGTCCGAAGCCGGTGCCCGGTACTTCTACGAGACCATGCGGACCGGGGACATCGTGGATATCCGCAACACCGACGGCGGGTTCCTGGATCCGACGGACGGTTTTGGGGACTGGAACGTGGATTGGAAGACCTGGACGTCGCAGGACAAGAGCTAGCCGTTTCGCGGTCCGCCCGGCCGGGCGGACCGCGCGGCCGCTCCTAGTCCCGGAAGGGCAGGGAATGCAGCCGGGCGCCGCGCTCGGCGGCGCGTTCCTGCTGCCGGGCCAGCCGGGCGAAGTCGCGTTCGCGCCGTTCGGCCATCACCGCCAGCAGGTACATTTCCGGCGGCGTCCCCGCCGGCGGCGGGGGAGAGACATAGCCGGAGGCCTCGTTGGCCAGGGCCGTGGCCAACCGCGCGCGGGACGCCGGAATCATCTTGGGCGCCTGGGAGAGGAACTGGACAATCCGCCGGGCCAGCGGTTCCGGCAGCCGCCCCATGTCCGCGAGCTTCACCCACGGGGCCAGCTGCGGGGGAATTTCCGGCAGGACCTTCGGCATGACCGCGACGCGTTCCCGCATGCTGTAGGTGCCCGCCAAGAGGTCGCCAAGGCGCTTGGACCTGTCGTTGAACAGGGCCACCATGAAGGCCACCGAACCGAGCAGGATATACAGTTCGAAGACAGCCACGAGGCCGCGGATGAGCGCATGCCGGAAGCGGATGGCACCGCCGTCGTCACGCACGATCCGCAGCCCCATGATCCAGCGTCCCAGCGACTTGCCGCGCGTGAGCGTTTCCACGGCGATGGGCACGCCGACCAGGAAGAACAGCACCACCGCGATGACCAGCGCCCGGGCGGCCGCGGCGTCGAACCCGACCTCCAGGGTTTCCGCCAGCAGCACGAAGGCGGCGATCAGCAGGATCACGTTGGCCACCACGTCGATGATCGAGCTCAGCGCCCGGACGCCGAACGACGCCGGCCGCAGTTCCAGCACTACCGCCTCGCCGGTGATGACGTTGCTCATCGGATCCCTTTCCCGGGCGGTCTGTGCCGCGCCCGGTTCCACTCTATCGATCCGAGGTGTCCGGCCGGGCCGCCGGGAGCCTGGACGGGCGACGGATAGGCTAGGGGCGTGGATATCGATGCCTTCGCCGCGGTGCATGAGCACGATTGGCAGCGGCTGGACGAACTGAGCGCCAAACGAAAGCTTACTGGCGCCGAGGCGGATGAACTGCTCGTGCTCTACCGGCGCACGTCGACCCACTTGTCGATGATCCGCTCGGTCGCCGCCGAGGGCCAACTGTCGGCGGCCCTCTCCACCCGACTGTCGCGGGCCCGGACGCGGTTCACGGGGGCGCGCTCCAACTTCGCCCGGGACGTGGCGGAGTTCTTCGTGTTGTCCCTGCCGGCCGCGTTCTACCGCCTGCGCTGGCTGACCGTGATCATCGGCGCCCTGTTCATCCTGGTCGCCTGGCTGTTCGGCGCCTGGGTGGCGGGAAACCCCGACGTGATCAAGGCGATGGGCTCCAACGAGGAGATCCGGCAGTACGTGGAAGAGGACTTCGTCAATTACTACTCGGAGAATCCCAACGCCTCGTTCGCCGGCATGGTGTGGACCAACAACGCCTGGATCGCCGCGCAGGCGGTGGCCTTCGGAGTGACCGGACTATGGGTGCCGTACATCCTGTTCATGAACGCCCAAGGCGTGGGCATGGCCGGCGGGATGATGGCCGCCTACGACCGGCTGGACGTCTTCTTCATCTACATTCTGCCGCATGGGCTGATGGAAATGACCGCAATCTTCATTGCCGGTGCCGCCGGACTGCGGATCTTCTGGTCCTGGGTCTCGCCCGGCCGGCTCACCCGCGCGGCATCACTGGCCAGGGAAGGCCGGTCGCTGATCACAGTGGCCCTGGGGCTGGTCCTGGTCCTCCTGATCTCCGGCCTCGTCGAGGGCTTCGTGACTCCCAGCGCGCTGCCGGACTGGCTGCGGCTGGGCATCGGTGTACTGGTGCTGGCCGCCTACTGGATCTACACCCTTGTCGTGGGCCGGCGGGCCTACCTGGCGGGGGAGCGCGGCGACCTGGGCCGGTTCGACGCCGGCGAGGCCGCCGCCACCGGGTAGCCGCGGTCGAGCCGGCAGGGGCTACCGGCGAGGGCCGGGTGGGCCGCCCCGGGGTGGCAACCGTGAAGCGTCGCCGGCCGGCGGTAGTCTCATAGGCAGAGAGGCCAGCGGTACAGAAAGAGGCGACGGACGTGGCAGTCGAAGAGGTGAACCCCGGCGGAGATGACCGCAGGGCACGGACAGCGCCGGGAGAAGGCCCTGGGATCGAACCCGAGCGCGCTCCGGCGCCTCCGGTCCCCGCGGTCAACGGCCGGTTTCGGGACGGCGCCAACCCGCTTCCCATGCGGCGGCCCAGCAGGCTGCCGGATCTGAGTGCCGTGTCGAACGGCCAGGGCACCGCGCGCGACGGCGGTGCTTTGGACGGCGCCGGAACGAAACCCCGGAGCGACGCGTCCACACAGCTCGACGCCGGCGCGCCGGCCGCAGGGGGAGATTCTGCCGCCGCAGGGGCACCCCGATCCGGAGCCCCGGCGGCGGCCGAGGGTGACGCCGGCAGTTCCGCGCCCAGGACGCCCAGCAGTAGGACCAGGATCAGCGTCGCGGCAGAACCGGCGAACAGGCCGCGCCGGATGCCTCCGTGGTAGCGGCGGGCCAG